>JAIPJX010000162.1 GCA_021733945.1 Verrucomicrobiota bacterium
GCCAGGCCCTGAGAAGGAATTCCCCCCCAGAGACGCAGAGACGCGGAGAGAAAAAATCCACTCCCCCCTCTGCGTCTCTGCGCCTCTGCGGGAGAACCCTTCACTTATCTGATTGGTCCGTTTGGGAGTTGGGGGGCGGGTTCGTTGTGAGTCACTGCCCGCGGATGATCGAATACCGTATCCCCCCGCTTCTTGAATCCTGAGCGTCTCTGGAAAGTAGGAGCCGACGTCAGAAGGTCCTCTTCTTCAGCTTTCAAACCGGGCGTTTTCCGGGGCATATGGAGCCTCGTCACCTCGGCTCCTACCAGGGGATTGGAATTTCCAGCCAGGCCCTCAGGGGGTGGTGATCGAGGCGAGGATCTGTTCCGCGGCCCGGATCGGGTCCTCCGCTGCGTAAATCGGACGGCCGACGACAATCCAGTTCGATCCGGCCTGGATGGCTTCCTTGGGGCTCAAGGTTCGTTTCTGGTCGTTCAGGTTTTCGGAATTCGGGCGAATGCCCGGGGTGACCAGTTGAAATTTGGGAGGCAGAATCTTTCGGAGATCCCGCACTTCCAGGGGAGAACAGACCAGGCCGCGAAGACCTGCCTTCACAGCAAGGGAGGCCAGGCGGGTGACCTGTTCGGGGACATCCGTCGGGCAGCCGATTTCGCTGAGTCCGTCCCGGTCCATGCTGGTCAGAACCGTGACTCCCAAAACCAGCGGAGGGGTTGTTCCTACGAGCGCGGCGGTGGCGACGGCGGATTTCTCGGCAGCGGCCATCATGTCGAGGCCGCCGCTGGTGTGAACGGTCAGCATCTGAACATCCAATCGAACGGCGTTGGCCACCGCTTTCGCGACCGTGTTGGGGATGTCGTGAAACTTGAGATCGAGGAACACCGTTCCGCCGATGCCACGAATCTGTCTGACCATCTCGGGTCCGGCAGCCGTGAATAGTTCGCTGCCAATTTTGAATGCTCCCACAAAAGGTGCCACCATTTTTGCCAGGGCGAACGCCTTGCCGGGGTCCGGCAGATCCAAAGCCACGATGATCGGATTATTCACGGGGCGAATCTAGCGCCTTACAGGGTCGGTTGTCACCCCAAACCGAACGGGTCCGCAGTCGTCGAACCGGTGCCGCAGGAAAGTGACATGGAGGAGGTTTCCTTTGTGGTGGATTCCGTTTAGACTTCGCTGGTGCGAACCACGGTGCAATGAGCGCGTGGGGTGATTTGGTGAACCATACGAACGATGAACAGCAAACAATCTGAGCTTCCGGATCCGTTCCGGGAGGCAAGAACGAAGTCGGGTGTGTTCCCCTGCGATTTCCAGGGAGAAACCGTTCCGATGATCCTGAGGCATGCCGATGTGCGGAAAGCTGCCAAAGACTGGAAGACCTACAGTTCGGACGCGCCGTTCCGAGTGCCGATTCCCTCCGAGGAGGAATTTCGAAGCATGCGCCAGCTACCCGTTGAAACCGATCCACCCGAGCACACGGAATACCGGAAGATTGTCGAACCGTTCTTCCAGCGGTTCAAGGATCCCATCGTGGTGGCTCAGATCGGCGCATTGATCGACGAGCTGCTCGGCGTCGCATTGAGTCGGGATACCATCGAGATCGTCCGGGAATTCGCCCTGCCGATCCAGTCGCGAGCGTTGACCTACCTGCTGAATGTGCCGGAGACAGAAGCAACCACCTGGATTGGCTGGGGCACGCATGTGTTTCGGGACGGTGGATCCGGGCAGAAAAAGGGTGCCGCACTGGAGCAGTATCTCAATGAGCAGCTCGACCGGGCGACGGCGAATCCGGGAGAGGATTTCTTCAGCGCCCTCACCCGGGCAACCTTCCAGGGACGACCCCTTTGCCGGGAGGAGATGATGGGGTTCGCGAACCTCACGTTTGCCGGGGGACGGGACACGGTGATCCAGTCGGTTGCGGGTGCCCTGGGGTACCTGGGTAAAAACCCGAAGGCACTCGAATTCCTCCGGGAAGATCCGGGGCGCATTGTGCACGCCGGAGAGGAGTTTTTCCGGGTGATCACTCCGTTGACGCACATCGGGAGAGTGTGCCCCGTTGAGACCGATGTGCACGGAGTCTCGGTGAAACCCGGCGGGCGGGTTTCCCTCTGCTGGGCGTCTGCCAATCAGGATGAAACGGCGTTCGACGCCCCGAACGAGGTGCGCCTGGATCGAAAACCAAATCCCCATCTTGCCTTTGGTTTCGGGGCGCATCTCTGTATTGGTGCCGGGCACGCGCGGTTGATCCTGCGCACTCTGCTGGAGAAATGTACCGAGCGAGTAGCGGCCATCACGATCTCGCAAGCGGTCGAACATGTGGAACACGAGACAGGCTATGAACGGGCCGTGGGATATGACTCCCTCACGGCGAAGTTCATCGGACGATGATCCGGCGCGACCCGTTGCGCCAACAAACATCGGGTCCCCGGGCAGCTGGGCATTTCACTCACGGAGCGCGGACCACGGCAGGCGGGTGCGGGCCGGACTTTTGCCGTTGTGAACTGACCGCGCGCACGGCAGACTCGGTTTTCCATTATGAAAAGTCTCACCCAAGCGGCCCTGTTTTTGTTGTGTTTCAACCCGGTGACGCTTCGTGCCGTGGAGCTTGTTGACGGGAGATCCTCGTTGATCTTCGAAAATTCGAAATCCCGGCTGGTGATTGATCTGGCGGGTGGTTCGTATCGCGAGTTTCGATTTCTCGACGACACCGTCAATCCGTTCAACTGGGGCCAACCGCGACCCGGGGTGACAAATCCGAAGGTGATGGGGCATTTCCTCTGCCTGGACCGATGGGGTCCGCCCTCCGTGAGCGAAGGGGCGAACGGGATGCCCTACCACGGCGAAGCCGGCAGTGTGGTCTGGCAGGTGGACGAGGAAGTGCATTCGCAGGATGGAGCGGCGCATGCCTCGATGCACGCGATGCTCCCGCTCGCGGGGATCGGCATTCGCCGCTCGATCCAGGTCGCCGCCGGTCAGCCGGTTGCCTTGATTCGTGAGACGGTCACGAACCGGAACAAACTGGGCCGTCCCTACAACATGGTGCAGCATCCGTCCATCGCCCCTCCGTTCCTCACGGAGAACACGGTGGTGGATGCCAATGGCAGAAAGGGATTTGCCCAGGGCGGAACGCTGCCCAACCCGGAGGAACCCTCGTTTCATTGGCCGCAGGCGCTGAATCGGGATGGGGGGATCGTCAACCTGAGGCATCTGCACGGAGACCATGATCCCGGCGTGACCTCGTTTGCGATTGATGAACCGATCGGGTGGGTCACCGCAGCGACACCGGAAACCGGGCTGCTGATTGGTTATCTCTGGCCCACGGCGGATTATCCCTGGCTCGACATCTGGCGGAATTCGAGCAATGGCAAACCCTCGGCGCGTGGACTGGAGTTTGGCACCACGGGCCTGCACCAGCCGTTTCCTGTGCTGATGGAGAAGGGCCGGATTTTTGGGCGGACGATATTTGAATACCTGGATGCGAACGAATCAGCTACCAAACGGTTCGCGGTGTTTCTCCTTCGGATACCGGCCGATTTCGTGGGGGTTGGTGATGTTCGGCTCACCTCCGAAGAGATCGTGGTCACCGAACGGAGAGAATCAGGGGCGCGAACCCTGACCATCCCGTTGAACGGTCTGGATCTGGGGTTTCCCTAGATCATACCGGCGAGTTTGCGGCCGATCCAGTAGACGGCGAGCAGCAGAAGGATGGCACCGCCCCACCATGGGTCGCTCCAGAGGAGCGTGCGCCGTTCCACCGGTTTTGCCTCCGGCAGCAGCGAGATCTGTTCGACCAGGGCGTCGACCGATTCGACCGATCCGTTGGCCCCGCCCGTGATGGCCGCAATCTCCCGGAGGATCTGGGAATTGACCGGTTGCCCCAGTTTTTCAACCTGGGGTTGTGTGACCAGAATCTCCGTCGTCAACTCGCGGGCGTGCCGTTCGGAGCGGATCTCAATCGTGTGGGCTCCGCCTTCGAGCGGCACGAAGGAAGACTTAAACACACCCCACCCTCCCTCGACACCGGGCAGTTCGACCTGCTCCGTGCGACCGGACGGTGACGTGATGCGGCCGACAACAGGACCCTCGTTGATGGGAAATCCGGTGGCATCGAGCACGGTGGCCTGGAGGAATACCGAATCGCCCACCTGGGGAGATTCCGGACTGTAGGTCAGCCGAATCCCCTGTTTCTCGGAGAGATGTCGTTGATGAGCCATCCATCGAACCACCTGGCTCCAGAACCGGTAATGGTATTTGTCCTCCACACCGCGCCGCCAACGCCAGGCGCTGTCGGTTCCCATGAACAGGACCTTGCCACTGCCATGAGGACGCGTGACCAGGAGCGGGATCCGGCCCCAGGAATTTCTCAGGGACGAATGAACGGCGAGCACCTCGGAACCCGGTCGGCTTTTCTCAACAGCCGCGGACCAGAAGAAACCGGGCAGGTATTTCCAGATCAGATCGTTTCGATCGGCATCGGACTCGAACCGGGTCAGCAGATGGGTTTTCCCCACGGTCGATAACAGGAGGGTGGATTCGTTTTGCAGGCCGATTCCCGCCGGTTTGGAGGGGTCCAACACCACCGGCATCAACTCTTCCAGCGGGCTTCCGGTAAACGTCAGCTGCCGTCCCCGCCGTCCCGGCAGAAAGACGAGGCCGCTGGATTGTTGTTCCACCAGACCCCTGAGCAGTTCGGCGTCGCTTTCGGTGAGTTCGCCCTCACCGATTCCCACATCCCCAAGAAATACGACGTCGTATCGGGAAAGATCCTCCTTGCGTCCGGGGAATGCGGGCAGATAGTTCCTGCCTCCGCCCATGGAAATGCCGGGATGATACAGCACCGCGCGCATTTCGACGCCCGGATCCCGCTCGAGGGCATTTCGCAAATACCGGTATTCCCAGCGCGGAAAGGAGTCCACCACCAATACCTTCAGGGTTTCCAGGCGGACACCCACACGAAACTGTTTCTCGTTGTTATCCGGGAGGCTTTCCTCCGGTTCGACGGGCATACGCAGGGTGAGATCACGGTCTCCGACGGTTTTGGGGTACCAGACCACGGCTTCCTGAATCGAATCCAATGCCGGGATCGTGACCTCCTTGCGGCTCTCCTCCCGGGTGCCATCGAGCAGCGAAACAACGGTTTTCACCTCGCGCGGCAGATGGTTCTGAATTCGGAAGGGAATCAGGATCTGTTCACCAAACAATCCGTAGGCAGGCGCGGAAACATCCTCGAGCGCCAGATCGGGAGCCGGGGACTCGCGCCCGACGGTCACCGTGAACACCGGAATATTTTCCGAACGAAACCGGGTGGCGGTGCCCACGGGCGATTTACCGACATTCCAGTCGCCGTCGCTCAGGACCAGCACCGCCTTGAGATTGCGGCCGCGCTGCAGGACCGATTCGAGGGCGCTGTTGAGGTCTGTGCCCTGACCGGCCGTCACGGCGGCATTGGTGTTCGCGATGGCAAATCGTTCGACGCTGACCTCTGCGTTTTGTTCGAGAACCTTCCACCGGTCCGGCTGGGTTGCTCCCCGGAGCCAATCCGCCCGGGTGATCACCGAATTCGAAAGAACCAGATCGCGCGTCATCATGCTTCCGGAAGCGTCCGCAAGGATGATTACTTGCGGAGTTTCGGTCTTTTGGATTTCGCGGACGAATTCGGGGCGCAGCAGGGTGAACCCGAGCAGGAGAACCAGTACGAACCGAAGTCCCTCCAACAGGGCCACGGGGCGGCGCCGCCCGCCGCGGTCCCAGTTGGAATAACACAGCCATGCTGTAACTCCAACGATCAGCAGACCGAACAGAACAACGGGGATGGAGGCGGCAAAGGACCAGCGGTTCATGCGTTTGCCCCCTGGGAGGTGGGTGTGGTCGGGCCTTTGCCCGCGGCCGTCCGATCGGCTTTGGAACCGCCGGTCCGGGGCGGCAGCACCAAGGCCCCTTCGACCATGAGGAAGAGCAGCATGCCAAACAGAAACACTCTCCAAAACTCGCCCTGCAGCCGGTCGGAACGTTGGCGTCCCTCCTGAAACATCTGGACCGGGAGCTTTCCGAAAAGTTGTTCGGCTTCCGCGGAAGGCACCAGCATCGGGTCGTCCTCGGCGGCCGGTCGATTCACGGCGACCAGTCGGTCACCGGCCCGATAGACGCCTGCTTCGAGTTCAATGTCCCGGGTTTGCCCGTCGATCGAGCGCCAGACCGAAGCCAGTTCCGCGCGGGGGATTTCTCCGCATTCGTAGGACGAGACCGGTGCCAGCCGCTGGCTTCCGGCGAGCAACAGACGCTGCAACATGGGAACCAGGACATACCCATCGCTCAGGCTCGACCATTGTTCGTCCGGTGCAGACGCGCAGAAATAGAGTTCACCCCGTCCGAGCACGGTTCGTGTCAGAAAAGGAGATCCGTCCGTGAACGCCGCGAGAACATTTTTTTCGCCCTGGATCAGCTGTCGGCGGAAGAAATCAACCTGGGGAAGAGCCAGGCTGAGGCCTTCGTCTGATTTTGCAAGGGGGCCTTCCTCCTCTTCCCAACGCGTGACCTTAAATCCGCCGGACTCCGCAGCGGTTTCAACCGTGCCCCACCCGAGACCCAGCAACCGGCTGGCGTCGAGTGTCCCGGAGGGGAACAGCACCACGCGGCCGCCCTCCTCCACGAACGTCTGGAGGGTTCGGGCGGCTTCCCCTTGGGGAAGCGGGGCATGCCACAGGATCAATGATTTATCGGTGCAGACCGAGGGGCCGAAGTCTCTTGGATCGAGCAGTTCGGCGGGTTCCCGGGTTCCGTTGAGGATGCTGCTGGAGGCCAGTTGAAAGACCCGGGCCGTGGAACGGTTGGTGGTGACAACCGCGGCCTTGAGCGTGAGCTCCGGACCGTAGACAAAGAAAACCCGGTTGTCCCTGGGGTTGCCGTCCGCCGGCCATTCGAAGCTGCCCCAGCCACCCGTTTGTTTCTTGCCGATCCCGATCTTGTGGCGCCAGCGCAGCAGCTGGCTTTCCATCAGGACGTCTTCCTGAGATTGCGCGCCATCGAGTGTGACCGTCAACGGGGTTGAAGGGGAGGTGAGGCCGCGCGCCTGGAAATCCAGAGCCACCCGAATGTCCGCATTCCCGCCACGGATCGTCCGGGTGATTTCCTTCAGAGAGACGGAAACGTTGGCGTTGTTCACGGTATCGAATGCGAGCAGGCGGACGCGCACCGACTGGGGAAGAGATTCGAACTGCCCGGCGACCGTGCTCCAGCGGGTGTCGGAGGGGTTCCAGTTGCTGCGTTGCAGATCGGAGGCGATCCAGATTTCGGCGGTTCCAGCCCGGTTTTCCACAAGCCAGTCGAGCGCCGATTGGAACATGGCGGGCAGATCGGCCGTGGTATCGGAAGGTCCGCTCAGGGAAGGTTCGGCCAGGTTCCGGGCCCGGGCGATTTCCTGCGCGGCCCGGTGTACACTCTCGATGACCAGGAGATGACTGCGACCCGAGTAACGTTCCGCGGCGTCGGTGAGCAGGCGGATTGCCTCCTCCCGTTTGGTCGTGGTGCCGCCCGGCATGCGTTCCTCCATGCTGGCGGAGCGATCGAGCAGGATGATGATGGCATCCGGAGCGGCGGCGAACGCCCAACCGATCCAGCCTCCGGCCAGCGGACGACTGAGGAAGAGAATCAGAGCGCACAGCGCGAGCACCCGGAAGAGCAGAATCAGGAACTGCCGGAGTTTCTGCTGGTTCACCGAACTGCGGCTGGCCTTGAGCAGGAACTGCATGGCAGCCCAGGGCTGGGGCCGGTGCCGCATCCGGTTGATCAAATGAATGATCACCGGGAGCAGGACCAGCGGCAGGCCCAGAAGCACAAATGGCTGGAGGAACGTCATGCGTGTGTGGATTCAGCCCGGCTGCCTCAAAATGTCGCACCCACCCGGGCGCGTTGCCCGAGGAAATGGGACAGCACCGTTCCGTAGTCCTGGTCGGTGGCCACCCGATGGTAATCGGAGTTGAACTCGTGGCAGCCCAATCGCATCCGCTCCAGAAACCGATGCAGCTGGTTGAGGTATTCATCCCGGACCGAGGCCGGCTCGGTCACCAGGCTGAAGGAATTCTCCAGATCAACAAATCGTACCGGTCGGTCGAACTGAAAATCCAGTTCCATCCTGTCCATCAAATGAAACACCGCCAGATCGTGCTTCTGAAACCGCAGATGTTGAAAACAGCCGAGCAATTCGTCGGGATCCGTGAAGAGATCGGAAAACACAACCACAAGCGCCCGGCGCCGGGCTGACTCGGCGAGTTGGTGGAGCATGGCGGGCAGGCCCGTTTCCCCCTTCGCCTCGGTTTGCTCGAGGGTCTGAAGGATGAGTTTCAGATGGGCGGGATTTCGCCGGGGCGGGATTTCGTGAACGGCCTTTTCTCCAACACAGACCAGGCCCGCAGCATCCCCCTGATGCACCACCAGATAAGCCAGGGATGCGATGAGGCGTTTGGCGTATTCCAGCTTCGATCCGTGCGCGCCTTCGAATTGCATCGAAGCGCTGCAGTCCAGCACCAGGTAACAACGCAGGTTGGTTTCTGCGTCGAACTCCTTCATGTAATACCGGTCCGTCCGACCCAGAACCCTCCAGTCCAGGCGTCGCAGATCGTCTCCGGGGACGTAGTTCCGGTACTCGGCGAACTCGACGCTGGATCCCCGGTGCGGACTCTTGTGATGGCCGGACACCGAGCCTTCCATCGCATGACGTGCCAGAAGGGGCTGCGCCATCAGCTTGCCGAGCACCTTCTGGTCCAGATAATTGAGCCCCGGTTCACGCACGTTGTGTCTCCACCAGCAGCTCTTCCAACAGTTTCTTGATGATGAACGTGCTGGTTATTCCCTCGGACTGTGCCTGGAAATTGGTGAGGATTCGATGGGTCAAGACCGGTTGAGCGACTGCCTCGAGGTCTTCCATGCGTGCGAGGTAGCTGCCGTGAAGAATGGCGTGCGCTTTGGCACCGCGAACCAGATACTGCACGGCGCGCGGTCCGGCACCCCAGGTCACCCATTTCTTGAGCCAGCCCGGTGCTTCCTCCGAGTTCGGACGCGTGCGACGGACGAGATCGACCGCCGCGTCGTAGATGTGGTCCGGTACGGGCACCCGCTGCACGACCTGCTGGAACTCGATCAATTGTTCGCCCGTGATGAGTTTCTGAAGCGGTGCCGGCGGCACTCCGGTGGTTTCCCGCGCGATCCGGCGTTCCTCCAGCATGCTGGGATAATCGACATGGATGAAGAACATAAACCGGTCCAGCTGGGCTTCCGGGAGTGAGTAGGTGCCTTCCTGCTCGATCGGGTTCTGGGTCGCCAGCACAAAAAAGGGCGAAGGGAGCGTGAAGAACCGGCCCGCCACGGTGACCCGGTGTTCCTGCATGGCTTCGAGCAATGCGGACTGTGTCTTGGGAGGCGTGCGGTTGATCTCATCGGCGAGAATGATGTTTGCAAAGATCGGTCCCTTGGCGAAGACGAACTCGCGATGCCCGGGCTGATCGGTTCCCTGCAGGATGTCCGTTCCGGTGATGTCCGACGGCATCAGGTCCGGGGTGAATTGCACGCGATTAAAATCGAGGGACATGACCTGTGCGAGCGAATTGACGATCGTGGTCTTGGCCAGGCCCGGCACTCCCATCAGCAGGCCGTGGCCCCGCGCGAGGATGCAGATGAGCATCTCCTCAATGACGTCGGTCTGGCCGATGATGATTTTGGCCAGTTCAGCGCGCATTTTTCCGTAGATTTCGCGCAACAAATTGGTGGCCTCGACGTCGCTCTTGGCGGGAAGCGCGGCCAAAGGGCCTGCTCCGGTGCCGTGGGCACTTGCGGAATTCGATGCCAGTCCTGTCTTTTCGGTCATAATGGTCTGTTTCTTCCCTAATGAAGGCGACGCGCGGCGATTCGGTCAATCCCAGAGTTCGAACAAATCGCGGTGCTTCGCAGTAATGCCATCCGTTAAAGGGGCGGAGATGTCCTCGTTGAGGATTTCGAGTCCGTTGGCAGAGCGGTCCAAGATCTGGCGAAGGGATGAAGCCCCTCCCTGAATGAAGCTTTTTGGGTGGACTGGGTGGAGTCGGGTGGAGTCGGTCGCGCTGCGACCGACAGTGTCTCGCAGCGCGAGACACACTACCTCATGAGGCACACCACTCCGCGGGGTTGCTCCGGTCTTTGGCAGGTTCGCGAGAGCGTCGTGGAGTGCGGCAGTCCTCTGCCGCTTTTGGACCTGCCGACGCGGTGGAAAGCGGCAGAGGACTGCCGCAGTCCAAGATCTGGCGAAGGGATGAAGCCCCTCCCTGAATGAAGCTTTTCGATGGACCGGGTGGAGTCGGGTGGAGTCGGTCGCGCTGCGACCGACAGTGTCTCGCAGCGCGAGGCACACTACCTCGTGAGGTACACCACCCCGCGGGGCAGAAATCCAGACGGACTACCCCTGCTTTCCAATTCCCTGGCCCCTCCCTGAATGGCCGAGCGGAGGGTTTGACAGGGCGAAAGACCGTTTTACACTTAGACCATGAGCCGCACCAAAGTTGCCCTGCTAGGGGCTGGTTTTATCGCCGATATTCACATCGAATCCTACCATCGTTTTATCCCGGAAGCGGAGGTGGTGGCGGTGTATACGAGGAACGCCGACAAGGCTGCGGCGTTCGCCGCGAAACATGGCATCGCCAAATCGTATTCCGATCTCGATGCGGCCAT
Source organism: Verrucomicrobiota bacterium (assembly GCA_021733945.1). Classification (GTDB taxonomy): domain Bacteria; phylum Verrucomicrobiota; class Verrucomicrobiia; order Limisphaerales; family SIBE01; genus JAIPJX01. Next base: position 10,693 of record JAIPJX010000162.1, read on the forward strand.
CGGTGAATCCGGATGCGACGTGGTGGACATCTGCCTTCCCAATTACCTCCACGCCCCGGCTGTCCGGGCGGCGGCGGCTGCCGGAAAACAGATCATCATCGAAAAACCTCTCGCGATGAACCTGGCCGAAGCGGATGAAATGCTGGCGCTCTGCAAGGCCAACCAATGCAAGCTCATGTACGCCGAGGAACTTTGTTTTGCGCCAAAGTACGAACGGGTGCGCAAATTGGTGAACGAAGGTGCGGTGGGCAAGATCTTTCAGATGCGTCAGTGCGAAAAACATTCGGGACCCCACAGCGATTGGTTCTACGACATCAATCTTTCGGGCGGAGGCGCCCTCATGGACATGGGATGCCACGGACTGGCCTGGTTCCGCTGGATGCTCGGAGGGCGTCCCAAGGCGCGGAGTGTCTACGCCACCATGTCCACCGTGCTGCATCAGGGCAGGACGCGCGCGGAGGACAACTCGCTGGCGATCGTCGAGTTCGAGGGGGGGGCGATCGGTGTGGCCGAGAACAGCTGGGCCAAACACGGTGGCATGGATGATCGGGTGGAGGTTTACGGAACCGGTGGAGTGGTGTATGCGGACCTGTTCGTTGGCAACTCGGCGTTGACCTACAGCGACAAGGGCTACGGCTATGCGATGGAAAAGGCCGGCAGCACGCAGGGCTGGACCTTCACGATTTTCGAAGAAGCGTTTAATCAGGGTTATCCCCAGGAGCTCAAACATTTCATCGAGTGCGTGCGCGAAGACAAGGAGCCGCTGGTCACGGGTGAAGACGGAAGAGCCGTGCTCGAGATGATGTTTGCAGCCTATGAATCGGCGAGGACCGGACAGAAAGTCATGCTGCCGTTTGAGACAAAAGCCGCCAAGCCGATCGATCTCTGGCTGGGATTGTGAATGGGGCCAGGGACACCGAAGGCGAGCGGTCCCCGCAAATGCCGAACAACGAGGTTCCGGGAATCCGCTGCCATGAAATTGGCTTTCACACGAGCCGTTTCGCGGGCAGACTCCACCTGAACCAAATATTTCCAATTGCACCCATGAAGAACGTTGTCGCTTTAGGAATCGCCTTGGCCCTTGGCACCCTGGCACCGCATCCTTTTAACAACCGGACACAGGCCGCCGAGGCTCAAACCCAACCACAGCGGACAGCCAGGCCCCAGCCACCCACGCGTCCGCCGGATGCCCCGGGTACTCCGAAACTAATTCCGGTGGGTGCACGGGCCGGAGAAAACGCCGGGTTGCGCGGTGCTCCAGGCATGAACCCGCCCGTGGATCGGGATGGCGATTTTCTCATTGGTCCCGATTATGTGCCCGCACCGGAACTGACCGTTGTCGAAGGCGTCCCGCAGGGGAAGGTCCAGCAATTCTCCATGGATTCCGCCGACAGCAAGTTTTACCCCGGCATCGGTCGCGATGTTTTCGGCACCGTCGATCCGGATAATCCCAAGACGCTCATCGTTCAAACCCATGCCGCGCCCTACAAACGGACGGTGACGGTTTATGTTCCGAGTCAGTATGTGCCAGGCACCGCGGCACCGTTCATCGTCACGCACGACGGACCGGGATTGGGCAAACCGGACATGACCCTCCCGCACGTGCTCGACAACCTGATTCACCAGAAGCGCGTCCCGGCGATGCTTGCCATCATGATCGCCAACGGCGGCGGCGATGCTCAGGGCAGTCAACGGGGACTGGAATACGACACCATGTCCGGCAGATTTGCGGAATTCATCGAGACCGAAGTCCTGACCCAGGTTGAAAGCCATTGCAACGTGCGCCTGACCAGGGATCCCGACGGGCGGGCTACGATGGGAACCAGCTCGGGCGGTTCCGCGGCGCTCGCCATGGCCTGGTATCATCCGGAGCTTTATCACCGCGTCATCACGTATTCCGGCACCTACGTCAACCAGCAGTGGCCATTCAACCCGGAAACGCCGGGCGGTGCCTGGGATTTTCATGCCACCTTGATTCCGCAGAGTGCTCCGAAACCGATCCGCCTTTGGATGCAGGTCGGCGACCGGGATCTTCTCAACCCGAACGTCATGCGGGATGGAATGCATGACTGGGTGGACGCCAACAATCGAATGGCCATCGTGCTCAAGGCAAAGGGGTATCATTACCAGTACGTGTATTCACTCGATTCCGGACACGGGGACCGCAGGGTGAAAAACCAAACCCTTCCGCAGGCGCTGGAGTGGGTGTGGAGAGGCTATCCCAGGAGCGGCAGGTAGGCACCATCGATCCCGGGATCAGCCTTGTCACCTCGTCACCTACCAGGGGATTGGAATTCTCAGCCAGGCCCTGAGAAGGAATATATCCCGCAGAGACGCGGAGACGCAGAGAGAAAAAATCCACTCCCCCCTCTGCGTCTCGGCGCCCCTGCGGGAGAACCCTTCACTTACCTGAGTCGTCCGTTTTGGATTTGGGGGGGGCGTTCGTTGCGAGTCACTGCCCACGGATGATCGAACACCGTATCCCCCCGCTTCTTGAATCCTGAGCGTGTTTGAAAAGTAGGAGC
>JAIPJX010000163.1 GCA_021733945.1 Verrucomicrobiota bacterium
CTCATCGTCTCGGTCATCCGTCTTCCTGAAATCAGTTTCTCCAACGAACTCGGCATGCGCCTTCGGCTTGGCGATCAGGCGGTGAACACCTTTGCCGAACAGTCCCTGATACCGGGTGAAACGCTTGCGATGAACGTGGTTGTGATGGATCCCAAAAGCCGATGGGTGACTGTCCGGATCAAGCCGGAGGAGCTCCCTGGATCGGCGAGTTGGAAATTCTCCGAAACGATGTCGTCCGAATGGACCGGGGTCTTTGAATTCTCGCCCACGGAAGCGGACTCGGGCATGGAATTTGTCACCTCCATTGAGGCCGAGAACGGTGACGGGACAATTGGAATGGAATGGAGCATCTACGTGCCGACTGCCGCAGAGCAGGGCGTGCGGATCAGCGAGTTCCTCGCCAACCCCGCCACATCCGGCGAAGCGCCCCATTTCAACCCGCTGAACCGGCTGGAGCCGGCACCCAATCCGAGCTCGAACGACGAGTTCCTGGAATTGATCAATCGTTCCAGCGCGGAGATTGATCTGACCGGATGGACCATTTCAGATTCAATCGCTGTGCGGCATCAGTTCGTGGGACCCACCGTCCTGGATGCATTGGGAGCCATGGTGGTTTACGGCGGTCCCAGCGATGGGTTTGTGCCGCAGCTTCCCGTGTCCGCAGTTCCCGCCAATGGAGGCGTGGCGGGGTTGGCGCTCAACAATTCAGGGGGCGATGCGATCGTTGTCAGGAACGCAGACGGACGATTGATCGAAAGGGTGGTTTATTCGAGCCCGGCACCGAATGCATCGCTCACTCGGGTCACCGATGCCAATGAAATGTTTGTTTCCCACACCGATGTGAGCGGTTTTTTCGTGTCACCCGGATTGGATGCGAGCGGGGAACCGTTTGGGATGCCGGTTCCTTCCGAGCCTGCGCCGATTTCCCTCCGTGCATGGATTGGTGAGGGGAGGGGGCTGCACCTCGAGTGGAACTCGGAAGCGGGTCGTGTTTATTCCGTGCTGGAATCCTCCAATGTTGGCGGACCGTTCGCGCCGGTGGCAGAGGGACTCGGATTCGAAGACGGGCTTGGTTCGTATTCGGTCGGGGCAGGTGGTGAAGGATCACGTTTTTTTCGTGTGATCATTCCGTAGGACGCTTTCCGGGGGGTGACGGAGCGGGGGGCTGGTGGGTTGTCCTCGATCCTGAGAGCCTGTCTGAAAACTCCAATTCCATCGCAGGTGCCGAGTTGACGAGGCTCCAATGGCCCGGGAAATCGCCCGGTTTGGCAGGTGGAGAAGTAAGCCTTCCGACGTCGACTCCTACTTTTCAGACACGCTCTGAGGGATGTTCGTCCGGGTACCATTGGAGGTCGTGTGAGACGTTCCTTGGCATTCACGCTGATTGAAATGCTGGTGGTGATTGCAGTCGTGGTTGTGATCGCCGCGATGCTGCTGCCGGCACTCAATGCGGCGAAGGCAAGGGCGCGGAGCCTGATCTGCCTGGGAAACCTGAAACAGTGGGGGGTGGCGACGCAGCTCTACGTTCTGGACAACGAAGATTACCTGCCGCCCGAAGGATCCCCGAGTCCGGGTCGGGGCATGCCTTCGGTGGGATGGTACGTGAATTTGCCTGCGATCCTGGGTGTGCCGCCGTATGGCACGATGCATTGGAGAACGAATGCTGCGGCGCACATTGGGCGCAGCCTGTTTATATGCCCGGCCAACGATCGACGGGCCACGAATAACAACCTTTTCCACTACTGCTACAACCAGCACATCGACGGGACCGGAGCGGGCGATCGACCGATCCGGTTTTCAGCCATTCGTGCTCCGTTCCGGCTGGTGCAGGTGTTCGACAATGGCGGGCGTGCTGCGGTGGCACAGCAGAACAATGTGCATACGAACCTGCATCAGGATGGAGCGCAGTTCCTTTTTTTGGACGGCCACACGCGCAGGTTCGGAAACCGCGTGTATTGGGATTTCCGGAGAAACCGGGGGCTAACCAATTCGGTCGATCTGGTCTGGCGTCCGTAGCCCGGGTTCGTCAGGCGTGGGTCCTGCAGGCCGATGCCGGGGGAGGCTGTTGGATTGTCTGCAGGAAGGCGACGGAATCGCTGAAGAACGGCACTGCCCGGGTCAGCCTTGGTATCCGGCCATCAGGACGAGCATTTCCTCGACTGCCTTCTGAATTCCGACGCTGACGGCTCTGCTGACAATGCTGTGTCCGATGTTCAGTTCGATCAGGTGGGGCACGCGGTGCAGGAGGTGCAGGTTCGAGTAGTTGAGGCCGTGACCGGCATTGACCTGCAATCCGAGGGCATGTGCCCGTTGAGACGCCGCCGTGAGACGTCCGAGTTCCCTGTCGATTGGACCTCCCAGTCGGGCCGCTTCGGCAAACGCACCCGTGTGAAGTTCGATGAACTGTGCTCCCACCCTGGCGGAGGCTTCCACCTGAAGAATGTCCGGGTCGATGAACAGGCTCACCTCAATGCCCGCCTGTTTGAAGCGGGTTGAGAGTGTCTGCAAGGACTCCGTCTGCGCGGCGACATCAAGGCCGCCTTCGGTGGTGATCTCCTCCCGGTTTTCGGGAACCAGGCACACGATGTCCGGCCGGGCGGCAAGGGCGATTTCCACGATTTCCGGTGTGTTCGCCAGTTCGAGGTTCAGGCGGGAACGGATGGCCCTGCGCATCGCATGGACATCTTTGTCGAGAATATGCCTCCGATCCTCCCTGAGGTGAATGGTGATGCCGTGAGCGCCGGCCTGCTCGCATTGCAGTGCGATCGCCACGGGATCGGGTTCGCCGTGTCCGGTTCCCCGGAAACGAGCTTCACGAAGGGTGGCGACGTGGTCGACGTTGACTCCAAGTTTGAGCATGCGTGTGATCCGGGCTGTTAGGGAAGTTCCGAGGAGACCGGACGGAAGCCGGGGTTCCAGGAGGTTTTGGGGAATTCCGGACTCTCGAGCCAATAGGCCAGCGCCACCAGTTCGAGACCGTTCAGGCCGATGTGCGAGGTGCGGAGCATCGAGATCGTGCCTGGTGAAGTGAGGGAAAGCTCGGTCACCGTGTTGCCGAGTTTGGACTGGATCGCCTCCATCCAAAGATTGGCCGGTGCGCTGTTGTCAAGTGGCGGCAGCGTGGTGACGATCGAGAGCAGCGGAATGAGCGAACGGATCTGGGCGAGCCGAAACTGGGTGATCTCCCAGTCATAATACAGAATGTTGTCGCGGTTGGTGAGTTGGCTGATCAGTTCCGCTGGAGGCGGGTTGGTTGAGGGCGGCACGGGGAAGATGCCACTCAACAGGTAGTCCTGCCCGGGTTCCTTGACGGCGCGGAGGTAGGGAGTGAGGATGGGCAGTGCGGTCCAGAGAATTCCCGGCTCGTTGGGCAGTTGCTCAAGTTTTCCGACTGAGTTGTGAGCCAGAACCTTGTTCCATTCGGGCACCCTTCGGGTTTCCAGGGATTCGATTTGGGCGACTCCGTTGGCCACTGGCAGCGCGGCTTGAATCTGGAACGGGGCGAAGGTCTGCCCCCAGGTGAAGAATTGATTTGGCGCGGGGTTGATCTCCAGGCCTTTCAGGAATGGGTTGCGGGATACCCAGGAACGAATGCCCTGCACGGCGGTGAAGCTCATCAGACTGTTTCGGGAATCCCGAATGATACCGACCGGAACCTTCCAGGGTTCGAGGGAGAGACCGAGCGGTTCCTTGAATTCGAGGGTTAATTCGGTTTTGAGGGTGGTCTTGCTTCCGCGCAGCTTCGCTGAAAGATGTTTGGGGCGGCCGCTGAAAGGGCCGGGCAGTTCCCTGTCGAAGGAGCTGAGGTCCAAATCCAGCGACAACAGTGCATTGCTCGCCCCCGGCCCGGGGTTGCTGATGATCCGCTGGACGACGGGATTGGATGCGAGCGAAGCGGCCCCTGCGGCTGGAGCGGGTTGTTGATTTGAAACGACGAACCAGGAGGCGGTCTGTGTGAAGGCGAAAGGTGTTCCCGGAGCGTTTTTTTCGCGGCCGGCTTGTTTCTGCAGGTTGCCAAGGTGTGTCTTCCAGACTTCAGCGCGCGAATCGGGCAATTGAATTGCCAGGGTCCAGGTCCAGGGTTGGTTTTGAGTGTTTTCGATTGCCAGCTCGATTCTCTCCTGGAGCAGATCGTTGAGCAGGGGGCGCAGTTCGCGCGCCCCTGCTTCGGGATCGGAATTGGTACGGGGGATCCCCCGTTCGATCAGCCAGAGGCCGAGTTTGTCGAGGGCCCGGTGCCGGAGTTCCGATGTGCTCGGGAGTTTCCATACCTCCTGCAGCGTGGTCGCCTCTGGGCTGCCTTCGAGTTTCGCGAAGCCGGTGGAACTCAGGCGCACGACCGGTTGCGCCGAGGGGGGGCGGACGGTTTGACTGTTCGCACTGGAGACGAGGTTGATTCCCAGGAGAACCGTGATCAGGGGTAAGATGGACCGTTTCATAATCGCATGCTCTCATTGCCAGAATGCGTCGCATTTAGCAAACGATTTGAGTTGATCAAAGCCCGCGTGACTGGTTGCCTTGGGGATCACAGGGAGTTGATTCCATTTGTCAGGATTCGTGTCATGAAACGTCCGCTTCTCGCGGTGGCTCTGCCGTTTGTTGCCGGAATTCTCGTCGGGAACGTTTGTCCCATCCCGCTGCCGGTGCTCTGGGCCACGGCGCTCGCGCTGCCGGGTTTGGCGCTGGGGAATGCACGCCACGGATCGGCGTTGATCTGGCTCGGACTCTTTTTCTGCGGCTGGCTTGGCATCACGTTGCACACGACCGTTCTTTCGCCCCGGGATCTTCGGAGTGTGATCCGGGACTCGGTTCATCTTGCCACGATCCGGGGGCGGTTGTGCGAAACCCCGGTGTTGCGGTCCATGGAGCGTGGCTCGAACGTGGTATGGCGTTCCGTGGCTGAGGTGGAAGTCGTCGAACTTGAGACGGAGTCCGGACGCCGACCCGTCTGTGGCAGGGTTCAGGTCAACACTCCGGGTGTTTTGGATCCTGAGTATTTCGGGGGGCGATCCGTTTTTGTTGAAGGGGTGTTGCGCCGGCCGCCGGGCCCGGAAGTGGCGGGACTCTTCGATTACCGGGGCCACCTCGATTTGCAGGGGATTCATTATCAATTGACCGCCGACAGCGGAACCGATTGGCGACTGGATCCGGCGGACTCCGGAGCAACCCGGCGACCGCTGAGCGACCGGTTTATGAGCTGGGCCAGGGCGACCCTGGCGAAAGGCCTGGATGAGAACGAACCCGAGGTGCGGTCGCTTTGGGCGATGGCACTCGGTTGGAGGAGTGCGGTGACGGACGAAGTGTCGGAGCCACTCAAGCGAAGCGGCACGCTTCACGTGTTCGCGATCAGTGGTCTGCATGTGGCTCTGATTGCCGCGATCCTCGTGCAGCTGCTGCGTGTGATCCGGGTGCCCCGGGCGATCAGCGGGATCGTGCTCATCCCGGGCTTGTGGTGCTACGCCATGGTGACGGGGTGGCAGACGTCCGCGGTTCGAGCCACCATCATGATGTCGGTCATCATTGCGGGATGGGCACTGAATCGGCCCTCGGACCTGCTCAATTCGCTGGCGGGAGCGGGTTTGATTGTTCTGATGTGGGATCCGTTGCAGCTGTTTCAGGCGAGCTTCCAGCTCTCCTTCGCGGTGGTGCTGAGCATCGCGCTGGTTGGCCCGGTCCTGCAGGCACTCCGGTTGCGGTTGCTGGAGCCGGACCCGTTCCTCCCCGAGGAATTGCGGCCGTGGTGGCGGCGATGGATGGACCCGCCGATCCATCATGTCTCGAACTTGCTGGCGATATCCATCGCCGCGTGGGCTGGGTCCCTGCCCCTGATCGCGACGTATTTCCATCTGGTGACACCGGTCAGTCTGCTGGCGAATCTGGTGATCGTGCCCCTGGCGGGTCTGGCCCTGATGGCGAGCCTGGGCAGCCTGCTCTGTGGGGATCTGGTGCCGTCGATCACCGTCCTGTTCAACCACAGCGCCTGGCTCTGGATGCACCTGATCCTCCAGGGGAGTCAGTGGGCTGCGTCGCTCCCGGGGGCGTGTTTTCATGTGCGTGCTCCGTCCCTGGTCCAAATCGGCGTGTATGTCGTGTTGCTCGGGTCGGTGGCGTCGGGTTGGGCCTTCGACCGGAACCGCCGTTGTCTCCGTGTTTCGGTGCTTCTTTTTATCCTGATGGCGGGGATTGGTGATTGGATCCGGGACCGCGCGTTGGTTCGCCTGACTGTTTTTCCGTTGGGTGGCGGCGCGATCCATGTCGAAGGAGGATGGGTGGCTGAGGACCTGATGGTGGACTGTGGAGACTCGATTTCAGCGGACCGAGTGCTGACGTCGTTTTTGCAATCGCGTGGAGTCAACCGGATCCGGCGGTTGTTGCTGACGCATGGGGACACCGGGCATGTGGGCGGGTTTGAGGTTTTGAAGGAACGGTTTGGTTTTTCCGGGATCGATGTCAGCCCGGTCAAGTTCCGTTCAGCACCGTACCGGCGGATTGTTGAAGAGGCCGGATGCGAGCCAGGACTGCTGAGGTATTTGAGTCGGGGTGACACAGCTGCCGGGTGGCGGGTCCTGCATCCCGGTGCGGAGGACAATTTCTCACGGGCGGATGATGGCGTGTTGGTTCTCCGGGGTGATTTGTATGGATTGAGAATGTTGCTCATTTCCGATCTGGGGAGGATTGGGCAGCGCCGGTTGTTGGAGACGGAGGCTGAATTGAGGGCGGATATCCTGGTGGCGGGTCTGCCGCCTGTGGATGAAGCCTTGTTGGATCCGCTGCTGGAGGTTGTGCGACCGCGATTGGTGATCGTGGCCAGCGGCGAAGTTCCCGCGTCCAACCGCCCTTCGCGCGAATTGCGCGAGAGGCTGGCGGAATCGGATGCGCCCGTGCTTTACACCCATGAAACCGGAGGGATCACCGTTCGGATTCGACCCGACGGATGGGAGGCAATCGCGCCATCCGGATTGCTGGCGTTTGGGGATTTGCCGGGTGTCGGAAGGGGGGAACGGCGGAGGCGTTCTGTGTCAGGGTTCTAATTGCTGCTTGCCACAGGGGTCCTTTTCGCGTCTAAGAACAACTTATCATGGACTGGGTCACTGCTATTCTCCTCGGGGTAATCGAGGGCGTCACGGAGTTTTTGCCGATCTCATCGACCGGCCACCTGCTGCTGGCCGAACACTGGTTGCCGCGGCAGACGGACCTTTTCAACACCGTGGTGCAAACCGGGGCGGTCCTGGCGGTGATTGCCTTGTTCACGCAACGAATCCGGGGATTCCTGTTCGCCTGGAGGGATCCGGCTTCGCGCGACTATCTTTTGAAGCTGGGTCTGGCTTTTGGCATCACGGGGGTGGGCGGTTTGATGCTGAAAAAGGCCGGATTTGAACTGCCGGAATCGGCCGTGCCGGTCGCGCTGGCCACCCTGATCGGCGGTGTTCTGATCCTTGTGATCGAACGGTGGATCCAATCAAGGCCGGCTACCGACGAGATTACCTGGAAGATTGCGATGATTGTCGGGAGCACGCAATTGCTGGCCGCTGTGTTTCCCGGGGCATCCCGCTCCGGGGTGACGATCATGGCCGCATTGATGGTTGGATTGCGTCGGCCGGCCGCCACCGAGTTTTCTTTTTTGCTGGGCATACCGACCCTGCTTGCGGCCGGGGCGTTGCAGGTGTTTAGTGCGATTCGGGATGGAACCGGGGAACCGATCAACTGGGGTATGATTGCGGTGAGTACCGCCGTGGCTGCTGTGACTGCGTTTGGCGTGGTCAAATGGTTGCTCCGGTTTGTGCAGAGCCACACGTTCGTGGGCTTCGCCTGGTACCGGATCGTGCTGGGTATCGTGATGCTCCTGGCTGTGAGTTAAAAAAACGAAGGGCTCGCCGGGCCGATCGAGACTATGAAAATCCTCTGTGTTCACGCCCATTTTGACGACTTCGAGTTTGTGGCGGGTGGCACGTTCGAGATGTGGCGCCGCAAGCTCGGAGACGATCTGCAGGCGCGCGTGATCGTGTGCACCGATGGCAAGGCCGGGCACCATTGGCGTTCGAGGGAGGAGACGGGCCCGCTCCGAATGCGCGAGCAGGAAGCCTCGGCGAAGATAGGGAACTATGAATTGGAGGTGCTCCGATTGCCGGGCGGAGAGATTCCCCGCGAGGCGTGTCTCCAGGTGACCGTGCCGTTACTGGCGGCGCTCTGGCGGTCGATCCGGGCGTTTGAACCCGACTACCTGTTTTGCCCGCCGGTTCCGGCGGATCCTCTGGCGGGAATTCATGTCGATCACGTTGCGGTGGCCGAGGCGGTGCGAAGGGTCGCCTACATGATCAATGTTCCGCACGCCTTTACTCCGGAGTATCCTTCTGAAGAGACGGAGCCGCGACCCTGCAAGGTGCCCGTGATCCTCAATCTTTACGATGCGTACATGGCCGGGGAGAATTCGCACCACCTCGCGGTGAATGTCGAACCCGCGTTCCCGACCATCTGTGAAATGACCCTCTGTCATCAATCGCAGATCACCGAGTGGTTGCCGTGGGTCAACCGGCACGCGATCGAGAAACCGGATTCGGCGGAGAGTTGGGCAACTGGATTGCGGCGGAGGATGGAGCGTCAGCAGCGGGAGGTGGGCATTGCGGTTCCCGGATTGTTCGAGCTGTTCACGGTGACAGCGTGGGGTGTGGTGCCATCGTTTGAACAGCTGATTCGTGATTTTCCGAACCTCTCGGAGCAGGCCTCCAATCTGGATCAGCTGCAGCGCGTGCTCCATCGCTGGTCCGGAGAGTGAGCGACGGGTCAGGTTCGGAGGAGTTGCCTGTTCGCCAGCAGTTCCACGATCTTGCGATGGGCGCTCGGGAAGGGGAGTTGCGCCAATTTGGATGGTGGGCACCACCGGGTCAGAGGCGAGGTCCCGGACGGATCGTGCGAGGGTTTTGAATGATAAACCTCAAGGCGGATACGGTTCCGGGTGATCGTGTGACGGATCGTGCCGATCCGCTCGGACGCTCCGAGCTCCAAGCCGAGCGTGAGTCTGGCCGAGTTTTCAGGATCCGGTTCGTCCTCCAGGCATTCCGCGTTCGGAAACTCCCACAGCTGCGCGTTGACACCTCCCTCGGAGCGTTTCTGAACCAGGAAACATCCGTCCCGCGAGATCGCGAATGCCACAAAAAGCCGGGAGCGCATGGCGGCCTTCGGCTTGAGAGCAGGGATTTGAGGGATCATGTTGGCCCGATGCGCCGCGCACCGTGCCTGGAGAGGGCAGGCGCCGCAGTTTGGTTCGCGCGGGGAGCAGATCAGCGCGCCGAGTTCCATGAGCGATTGATTCAAGTCGGCGCAGTGGCGGGTGGTGGAAGTGTGCTTCAACCCGATCCCTTGTGTTGATGCGAGGGTCACCAGTTGCCCGGCGATCTTCCAGAGCCGGGTTCGTGTGGTTGTTGCGCCCGAGTCTTCGAGAATTCCGAAAAAACGCGTTAACACCCGGATCACGTTTCCGTCGAGAATCGGGGTTGGCTGATTAAACGCGATGCTGCAAATCGCACCGGTGGTGTAACGCCCGATGCCGGGCAGTTTCGCCATGATGCCTGGATCGCGGGGGAACTCGCCGTCGTGGTTTTGCAGGATTAACTCGGCGGCACGCTTCAGGTTTCGGGCCCGGCTGTAGTAGCCCAGGCCGGCCCAGAGTTTCAGGACGGTTTCGGTGCGGGAACGCGCGAGGGAGGCGATGTCTGGCAGTCGGCGCATCCAGCGGGTCCAGTAGGGAAGGACGGTCTTGACCTGGGTTTGCTGGAGCATGATTTCGGAGATCCAGATTGCATACGGATCCTGGGTGCGGCGCCACGGAAGGTCGCGGGCATGCTCCGCGTACCACTGGAGCATCGAACTGACTATGAACCGATCGGCAGACATCGGTTCACGGTAGCCGGGAAGGGGTGGGTCGAACAAGAAATCCCTTGCCACGGTTGATTCGATGCTCAAGAGTTTGTTTCACTAGCCATGATTGGAACCACGGACGGAATCATCATCGGAGTCTACATTTGCGCCACCATCGTGGTGGGCCTTTATTTTGCGCGTCGGTGGCGGGGATCGGAGGATTTTTTCCTGGCCGGGCGAAGTCTCACCTGGCCGTTGATTGGACTCTCCCTGTTTGCGACCAACATTTCGACGGAGCATTTTGTCGGTCTGGCCGCAGGCGGCAACAAGGAAGGTTTGGTGCAGGGTGGATACGAGTGGATTGCGAGTTATTGTCTTCTGATGCTGGCGGGTGTGTTTGCTCCCCAGTATCTCCGACACAAGATCTATACGATTCCGGAGTTTTTCGAGAAACGTTATGGGATTGAAACCAGGGTGATGCTGACGTTCTATTTCCTGGCCATGATCGTGTTGACGAAAACGTGCGTGGCGCTCTATTCCGGTTCACGGGTTTTGTCCGATCTGACCGGTTGGGATTTTCAAATGGTGATGTGGGGCATCGGGATCGTGACGGCTCTGTACACCATGGCAGGCGGGCTTGCGGCGGTGGTTTACACGGACGGTCTGCAGGCGATCATCCTGATGCTGGGTGCGATGCTGTTATCGGGATTGGCTCTGAACGAGGTGGGTTGGTGGTCCGGATTGACGGCGCGGCTTCACGAACTGGGCAAAACGGATTTGTTGTCCATGGTCAAAGGGCCGGAATCAGACCTGCCCTTCAGCGGGTTTCTACTGGGTAATTTCCTGATTGGCGGGATGTTTTACTGGTGTATGGACCAGGTGAACGTGCAACGGGTGCTGGGCGCGAAGAATGTCCGGGAGGCGCGCCTGGGTGCGATTTTCGCGGCGTTTTTGAAGATTATCCCTGTGTTTATTCTGGTGCTTCCGGGTGTGATCGCGGCGGCGTTGCAGCTGGATATTCGGGGCGCGGATGGCAATCCGGATTACAACCGCACTTACAGTGTTCTCGTTCAGAAACTCCTGCCGGTGGGGGCGAAGGGCCTTGTCCTCGCGGCGTTGTTGGCTGCGCTGATGTCTTCGGTGAGTTCGATGTTTAACTCTGCTTCCACGATTGTGGCGCGCGATCTGGTTGCCCGGTTTCGGCCTCAGAGTTCGAGTCGCACGCAGATCATGGCGGGGCAGATCGCCCTGGTGGTGGTGATGGTGGGGGGGATCCTGACAACTCCGTTGATTGGACGCTACCAGCATCTCTGGGCGTACCTGCAGGAGATCACAGGGTATTTATCGGTGCCCTTCGCCGTGGTCGGGTTGAGCGGGGTGTTTATCCGGCGAGCCAATCGCTCGGGTGCCGTGGCGGCGGTGATTGTGGGGGTGTTGATGAGCGCGCTGCTTCTGGCGGACAGCCATGCCGAGGGTGGTCTGGTGGGAGTCCTGCAGCATCCTTATCTCAACTCGTTTCTGCACCGCACGTTTTTGTGCGCTGTGATCACGTTTGCGGCGCTCATGGCAACGAGCCTGATGACCGCTGCACCGAGCGACGAGGTGCTGGGCGGCACGTTTTCCTTTGCCTGGGTCAAGGGTGACGGAGAATCCGAGCGCGATCTGAAGCTGGCGGGATTCTGGATGGTGACCGTGTTCCTGATGGTATCGGTTCTGTGGTGGGTTTTCCGGTAGGGAAAACAGTCCCGGCAGGATGGGCCGGGCAGGGAAGTGCGGTTGGTCGGGTCGCTGTCGCCGTCTACTGGGGAAGCAGTGCCCCGAAAACCTGCTTGAGAGTGTCGGTTGTCCGGGCGACGGGGTTCAATCGGATTTGTTTCTCCTCCTCGGCAAGCATTTTAAACAGTCCATCCATTGCCTTCCGGGTCACGTAACCATCGATGTCCGTGGCCTCCGGGTTCACCCCAAATCCGAACAAGCGATTGCCGATGGACCTGCGAAGCGCGCTAGCGTCGGCCATTGCGGTGAGGTTTCTCCACTTTTTCCAGACTCTCGGGCAAAGGAATGCGAACCGCGGCGTTGGTCAGAAATCCTCCCGGCTGACCGAGTTGAGTCACTGCGTGCTGGACGCCCTGGCTCAGGGCTTCCTTCAATGCCGCCGCCACCTTGTCCTCTGACAGCAGGGTAAGTGCATTTGAGGACGCGCTTTCTGATTTGCTCTTGGAACGAAACCGTTCGAACAGGGAAGTCTGGGCGGACGATTCTCGTGTCGAACCAAGAATCAGGAGCCCACCCATGAGGATGATTATTTTATTCATATTTCGCTGCAACCGGGTAAATAATGTTCCGATCGAGAGTTCGCGCATCAGAAGTGGAGAACGCAATTGAACCATGATGCCGGCAAGGCTGTGGCTATTCCGCACGGGTTCCAGTGTAGCCGCTCCGACGACTGGAACAAGAAGAATGCCTCTGGATACGCATCCGTTCGTTCTCCGCGGTTCCAATCAAGAATCGGAGGTCGCGCGTGACCAATCAATCTGAAATTCATGAATACCATCGACAATCAAGGTGAAACGTCGGGCTCTTCCGAAAACCGCGTTCGTCCATCCCGGATGGGGAAGGCGCATCGTCCGCTGCGAGTTTTACCATGCAGGTTCCGGCAGGGAGATTTGGACGCAGCAGGTGGAGGCGCGTCTGGAGGATCCGCTCGGGGGCCCCGGTCCGCGGGCGACACCCTCGTTGTCGGAGGGAAAACTGTTTGTCACGGGGTCAACCGGCTGGTTCCTGTGCCTTGATGCGGTGACGGGTGGGATTCTTTGGAAACAACAGCTTCAGGCTGTGGCGGAGCGGGATGCTCCGATGTGGGGGTTCTCGGCGTCTCCTCTGGTCGTCGATTCGTTGGTGATTGTGTATGCGGGCGGAGGCGGCGACAAAGGGGTGCTGGCGTTTGACGTTTCGTCGGGTGAGCTTCGGTGGTCCGCGGCGGCGGAAGACAGCTCCTACAGTTCTCCTCAATTGAATACAATCGTCGGCGAAAGGCTGGTCCTGATGATGTCGGGGGCCGGGTTGAGAATGCTCGACAGCAGAACCGGGAACCTGCGCCTGAATTACGAATGGGCGACCAGCGGTTACCGGGCTGTGCAACCGAAGGTGATCGACGGCGATACGGTTCTGATACCCACCGGCGCGAACACGGGCACCCGTGCGATTCGTGTGTCGAAGGATGGAGCGGCTTTGTCGAGCGAAGAACTGTGGACGTCCAGACAGATGAAACCGGATTTCAGCGACTTTGTCATCTACGAGGGCAACGCCTACG
>JAIPJX010000164.1 GCA_021733945.1 Verrucomicrobiota bacterium
GTCCGCTCGGGCACCGCGGCCGGGACCACGGGATCGGCGGGCGCAGCCTGCAAAACCCCCGCCAGAACCAACCCCCCCCACCCGATCCAGGGGCGGCCTGTTCCATTCGTGCCCCAACCCGGGAGGCCATTGAATTTGAAACTCATCACGCAAGCTCGCAGTCCGGACATCCCGCCCGGAGCACCTCCAAAACATGTCAAAGATCGCAGCCGATACAAGTTCCGATACGTCGCACCCAAAGTTGACACAACCGACCCCAGCTGCAAATGCTATGAAACATATGAGACCTTCTCACGTGACCACCGGGGCAACCGGCCGAACCAAGAAACCCTGATGCGAACCCAATCCCCATTCACGAAAGCCTTTCTGGTCCTGTGCCTGATGGCACTCATGGCGGCGTTGCACGCGGCGGATGCAACCCCGGAAGCGCGCCCCTTCTTCCTTCCGAAGAACCCGGTTGCGGCGGCCTATGTGCTGGGCAGGTTGTCCAACCAGGAACTGCTGGCGGCACCCCGCAGCGAGTTCGTCTATGTGGCCCTGCTCAAGAGGCCCGGATTGGACCGGAAAATACGGATCGAATCTCTCAGGGGTCTGGCTGAAATCCGCCAAACCAGCGTTCCGGCCGAACTCGCCCGCGGAATTCAGGAACTCGACGCCAAGGGCGCGGTTTCCCTGCCGACAATCAGGGATCTGGGCGGTCTGCTGCTTCAACAGTCGACGCAAGCCTTGCGTCCGGTTCGCCCACAACTCGAATCCCTCGCGCTCGAGGCCGAGTTACCGGCCACCCGACCGATCGCGTATGCCGCCCTGGCAAGCGCCGATGGAGGTCTGGACCCGGCATGGGAACTGGCTGAAAAATCCCCGACCGGACTCGCGGATCTGGTCGCTGGCATCCCCCTGATTCGGGATTTGGAACTCCGACTGCAATCACGCCCCCGGATCGAGGGCTACCTGAAAGAGGATGGGAACCGCGACCTCCAGCGGGCGGCCATCCTCGCGATCGGCGCGCTTCCCGGGAATGCGGCGGAGACCTTTGTTTTACTGGCAAGCCTGATCAAATCCGGAGTTCAGATCGACGCCGCCGTTCAAAGCCTTCAACGCCTCCCGAAAACCACGTGGCCCGCTGCCGAGATCGAACCGCTCGTCACCCATCTGGTCACCCACCTGGAATCCGTGCCAACGTCCGACCGAACGGAAACGCCCTTTCTCAATGCGGTTCAATTCACAACCGAATTAACCTCGTTGCTTCCAACGCAAACCGCCGACCCGATCAAGAAATTCCTGCGCGGGCTGGGTGTCCAGGTGATCGTGCTGCGGACCGTTCCCGAGCAGATGTTGTATGACAAAACACTCATCGTCGTGGAAGCGGGCAAACCGGTTCAGGTGATCCTGGTGAACGAGGATGCCATGCAACACAACCTCGTGATTGGTGCTCCCGGATCGGTTGAGGACCTGGGAACCCTCGCGGAGAAAATGCAACCCGAACCCGACTCCCAGGGGCGCATGTATGTGCCTGAATCCTCCAGCGTCCTGCATGCCACCGCCATGCTGAACTCGGGGGAAACCGCCCGGCTCAGCTTTGTGGCCCCCGAGGAAACCGGGGATTACATCTACGTATGCACCTTCCCGGGCCATTGGCGACGGATGTTTGGCACCATGACCGTCGTCGCAGACCTTGAGGCCTACCTGGCCACGGCCGCCCCTCCCGAGGTTCCCGAAGTGCACGAATGGACACTCGCGGACCTGGAACCGGATCTTGTAAAACTCGACGCCGACCGCAACCTCGTTCAGGGCGCACAACTGTTCACCAACCTCGCGTGCGCCGGATGCCACAAGCTCGGCGATCAGGGTGCCGCCTTCGGTCCGGACCTGACGGATGTGTTTGAACGCTGGAAAGGCGACCGCGCCGCCGTGCTTCAGGAAATCCTCGCACCCTCCCTTGTGGTAACAGATGCCTACAAGGTCACCGTGCTGGAAACCGACGACGGCGAAAGCGTTTCAGGCCTGGTGTTGAAGGAGGACGCCACCAGCCTGACGATACAGTCCGGGCCATCAGCCGCTCTGGTGCAGACGATTGCCAAGTCCGGCATCGAAAGCCGCACGCTCCAGAAATCATCGCTCATGCCGGTGGGACTGCTCTCCACCAGTTCCAGGGAACAAATCCTCGATCTGATGGCCTTCATCAAGGCGCGGGGCCTTGCACCTGCTCACAACCACTGACCAAGCTATTCGAACACCGAATCGCTCAGATCGATCCGGTAGATCGTGCCTTCGTATCCCACGACGTACAGTTCGCCCGAGGCATCGATTCCGAACGATACGATCCGCTGCGGAGCCACGCCGATCTGACGGATCTTTTTCAGCGTGCGATTTTCCTGGGTCAAACCCCAGATGATTCGTTTCTCGTAGTCACCGAAGATATAGACGCCGTTGAAGGATGACTCCGGATCCGCCCGATAAACAAAACCGCCGGTTACAGACGGTCCGTATTTGCGACTGTAGGCAAACACGGGGGCTACATACTCCGCCTCAGGGGAGCGTCGAAGGTTTGAGAACGGTGCGAATCCTTCATAGACATTCCATCCGTGGTTCTCGCCGCGCCGGACAATACCCACTTCCTCATACAAATCCTGGCCCACATCTCCCACCCAAAGATCCCCCGTCACCGCGTCAAAACTGAACCGCCAGGGCTCCCGAAAGCCCAGCGCCCAGACTTCGGGACGCATGCCGGGCACGCCGACAAACGGATTATCCGACGGAATCCGAAAAGCCCTCTCCTCCTCAACCCCGTCCACATCGATTCGCATGATTTTCCCGCGCAACAAAAGCCGGTTCTGCGCATTGCCCATTGGATCCTCCTGCGGCCCGGTGTCTCCCATGCCGACATACAAAAAACCGTCCGGTCCAAACACCAACCCACCCCCATAATGCACATTGGTGGCAGCCTCGATCCGTAGGATCTCGCGTCCTTCCCGCCCCGAATCCCGCAGCCCGTCCTCCGACGCCCATCGCTCCAGGGTCAACGTCATCACGCGACCATCCACGACCCGGTGTACCGCCACATAATAACGATGGTTCTCATGAAACCGCGGGTGAAACGCGAGTCCCAACAGACCGCGCGTGCCTCCTTGAACAATCCCGGGGCCGAGGTCGAGAAAGAGTGTTTTGCCGTCCTCTGCCCCTTGCCGCTTTTCGAGAAGCCAGATTTTTCCGAGCATATGCTCCAGCACCAGAAACGCGTTGGGCAACCCGGGCACGGCACCAAACCAGGCCGGATTCTCAAACCGCAGTGCGTCGGAGTGAAACGGACGCAACACAACGGGCTTTTTGATCGACTCGATCGTTGCGGGCATTCCACGGTTCATCAGGTCCGCATTTTCCGACACCCGCAGGCTCGCCAGATAGGCGATCAGATTGGCGAACTCCTCCCTGCTCACCATCCGGTGCAATCCTTCGGGCATGAGGGACACTTCGCTGATCCGCTGATTTAGGATTCTCACCTTCTGAATCTCAACCAACGCACCATCCGCCCCGATCAACTGGATCGTGTCGTCGGTGACACCCTTGACCACACCCTGAATCTCCTCGCCGGATTTTGTCTCGATGATGCTCGCGCTGTATCCCACGGCGATGGAAGCGGAGGGATTCAGCACCGCCTCGATCAGATCCTTTCGGCCAAACTTGTCGCCCACGGCAAACAGGTCGGGCCCGGCCTTGCCACCCCGGCCGTCCTGGGTGTGGCACTGCGCGCAGGCGGTCTTTTCCGGCGCAAGAAACAAAGCCCGCCCCTGCGCCGCATCACCCGCCGTCCGGATTGCAAATTGACGATACTCGTTCCGGGCCCGCTCCCCGGAATCAATCGTGTCCTGCGCAAAAGCCCCGCCCGCCACGAGCATGCCCATCGTCCAACCCAGAATCATCTTCATAAAAATCAACACCCACACATCCGATCCGCGCGGCACCGCTGCGTGACTAACGGTTTGGCAGAAACCCAGTCACCTGCCATGAATAGTCCCATGCAACGCCACGCCTTTAAGATGAAACTCAAGCCCGGCCACGAAACCGAATACCGCCGACGCCACGATGCCATCTGGCCCGAGTTGGCCCAGGCCATACGCGCCGCCGGCGTCACGGATTATTCCATATTCCTGGACCGCGACACCTCGACCTTATTCGCCGTGCAACTCCAGGACGATCCGGCCGCCGCATCCGCGCTTGCCAGTCATCCGATCGTCCGAAAATGGTGGGACTCCATGGCGGACCTGATGGAAGTGCACCCGGACAACGCCCCGGTGTGCATCCCGCTCGAAGAAATGTTCCACCAGCCCTGAGTCCGCTCCCGGTGATTGGTGGACAGCGCCACCGAAAGATGTCCCCCGGCGGAGAAACCCAAAATGCCGATGCGCTTGGGATCAATCCCCAACTCGGGCGCGCGCAATTGTACCAGTCCAAGCGCCCGCTGAGCATCCTGAAGCGGCGCGGCGTGTTTCTCCAACCCGGCGCGCCGCGGAACCCGATACTTGAGCAACACAGCCGTTACCCCGATCGAATTGAGCCAATCGCAAACCTCGGTGCCTTCGAGGTCGTATGCGAGGATGTTGTAACCACCCCCGGGGAAAACCACCACCGCCGCGCCCGTGTCCTTGTCGGCGGGCGGACGAAAATACGTAATGGTCGGTGCCGTGACGTTTCCCAGCCGAATCACGGATTTGCCGCCCGATTTTCCGGAGTCCGCCGTCGACGTATCCCGTTCTTCACCGATGTTCCCCTTCTCACCCGGCGCCCCGTTGGGCCAGAGGAGAATTGGATCCGACGCGGCAGCGCGAACGCTGGCGGGAAGGCAGAACATCAGGAACAGGACACCAAGAGCGACACGCGAGGGGAGGGCTGTTTTCATGCCGCAGATCAAAACCGATCCGGATGTTACACGCAAAGAGTTTCTTGAAGATCGAAGGCAGAGCAAGGCATGGATTGAACCCGCCACCTTCCCTCCCCCCAACCCCACGACGGTAGGGCGAAGCGTCCCCGCTGAGCCGCGGGCCCGCCGAAATCCGAAGGACGCCCGAACGCTCACCGGGACGGTTCGCGCCACCTTCCCTCTCCCCGACCCCACGAAGCGTCCCCGCTGGGGCGATGGATACGGAATCGGGATCACCTCATTTTTTCACCGGAACGTAAGGGGAGGACCCTGTCGCTTTTTGCCGGAGCCATCCAAAGCGGCGTCGGCGCTGCGCTCTGCCGCACGCACTCCACGACGCTGCCGCGAACCTGGCAAAGATCGGAGCATCCCCACGAGTGCAGTAACCCCGCGGAGTGGTGTACCTCATGAGTTGGTGTGCCTCGCGCTGCGAGGTTTGATCGGACCTTGGAATTTGTGTCTGCAGTTGGGATGGATTCCAAGGCATGGCCTCGGAAAAAACGACGGTGTTTTGGAGTGCGCGCGGCAGAGCGCAGCGTCGACGCCGCTTTGGTCCTGCCCGAATAGGCGACCCACTCACTCCCATCAGGATCCCATCCAGTTCAACTGCAAGCCATGAGGAACCTCGAAATCCTCAACGAGGACATCTCCGCCCCGTAAACGAATGCCGGTAGCAGGGCGAAGCGCACTGCCATTCGCTTAAGCTATTCGGAGGGTAGGGCGAATCCGTCCCGGTGATCCGACAAGCGGTTGAGCGAATGTGAGTTGAGCGGCTCAGCGGGGACGCTTCGCCCTACCATTTCAGTTCTTAAACGAATGCCGGTAGGGCGAAGCGTCCCGCTGAGCCGCGCCCTCAAAAAAAACTCACGCAAGGATCCCGCGGATGACCCGCCCGTGATCGCTGTCCAGACGTTTTCGGTCCGGCAACTCAAGCCGGTGAGAATCCAAACCGAGAAGATGCAGCAGGGTGGCGTGTACATCGGTGACATAATGGTCGTCTTCCACCGCGTGAAACCCAAGTTCATCGGTGGCCCCATGGACAGTGCCACCCCGAACGCCGCCGCCGGCCATCCAGATGCTGAACCCGTACGGGTGATGATCCCGGCCGTCCGTTCCCTGCGACCCCGGGGTGCGACCAAACTCGGTGGCGAACACCACCACCGTCTCATCCAGCAGTCCGCGCATTTTCAAATCGCGAATCAGTCCGGCCGTGGGCAGATCGACCTGCCGCGAAAGTTTCGTGTGATTGGCCTTGAGTCCGCTGTGGGCGTCCCACTCCCCGGCGGCACCCTCACCGTGTTGAATCTGGATGAACCGGACCCCGCGTTCCACGAAACGCCGGGCAGCCAGCAACTGCATTCCGAAGGGCTTGGTGGCGTCCACATCCAGTCCGTACAACCGTTTGGTCTCCTCGGATTCCGGAGCGAAATCGACCACGTTCGGCACCGCCATCTGCATGCGATACGCCAGTTCGTAGCTCTTGATCCGAGCTTCCAGGGCCTGATCTCCGGCATGCTCCGTCGCGCGGAACCGGTTCAATTTCCCGATCAGATCGAACTGCGCCGCCTGTTCCCGGGCGCTCAGATCCCCCTCGGGCCGGGCGTACGCGAGCGGTTCCTTCGGATCGATCTTCAGCGGCACCGCGTCGTAGGCCGGTCCCAGATAACGCCCGTCGCGTTTGTCGAAAAACCGCGGGCCGATGTTGATGAACTGCGGCAGGTTCTCGTTCAGGGTGCCCAACCCGTAGTTGACCCAGGCCCCGATGGACGGCTCCTGCACATCCAGCATGTGACGTCCCGTGTGGAACTGCACCTGCGCCCCGTGATTGTCGTCCGTTGTCCACATCGAACGAATCACCGAGATATCATCGGCGCACCCGCGAATGTGGGGGAACCAATCGCTGATCTCGATGCCACTGCGACCGCCGGGCTGGAACCCGACCTGCAGGGGATAAATTTTGTTTCGTTGCTGCCCGTTGGCATCGTTCACGACGACCACACGCACCCGCCTGCGTTTCTCGGGATCATTGATCCCATCAAACGGAGTTTCGGCGAACGTCTTGCCCTGGTACTGATTCAGAGCCGGTTTCGGATCAAAACTCTCCATGTGGCTCAACCCGCCGCGCAAAAAGATCCAGATGACACTGCGAGCCCGGGCAGCGTAGTGGGGCAGGCCGGTCGGCGGCAGCCATCCGCCCTCTGCGGCGCGATTCTCCCGGGCAAGCAACGTGCCCAAGGCCAGTCCCCCGAAACCCAGGCCGGTCTTGTGCAGAAACGCCCTTCGATTCAAGCTCTGTTGGTTCAGGCCGAACCCCATGTTGATTCCTCTTCGATTCATCGCACGGAGATAAAGTCGTTGTGATTAAACAGGGCATGCACAAACGCGGCACGAGCCCGTTCCTCCGGCCCGCTGGAATCGCTTTGCCGCGACGCTTCGAGCAGACGCGCATACCCTTCCCGGCAGGTCTGCATTTCTTCAATCGCCGGTTTTACCGCAAGGATGGTTTCGAATGCCGTTGCAAGGAACCCGTCCCCGGCAGCCCCCCGTCGAACGAGCCGGTCGGCAAGCCGTACCGCCGCATCACCTGCCAGCTTGCTGTTGGCCAGCGCCAGGGCCTGCTGCGGAAGAATGGATTCCGCCCGACGATAACATTCCTTGGGGTCGGCATTGTCGAATGTCTCCAGGAACTTGTGCAGGTCCTCCGGTGATTGCTTGAAATAGAGACTCCGGCGCATCGCCGTGTCTTCCCGGGTCGGATCAATCGTCGGACCGCCAATGGTCAGGTCCAGCGTGCCCGCGAGGTGAAGCATGCTGTCGCGGATCGTCTGAGCATCCAGCCGCTGGGTGTTCATCCGTTCATAATACTTGTTCTCGGAATCCCGCGTTCCCGTCGGCGCACTGCTCAGGGCGTACGTCTCGGAGAGAAGCATGCGCCTGTGCAACTGTTTGAGGCTCCATCCCTGTTTCATAAAGTCCAGTGCCAGCCAATCGAGCAGATCCTGATGCTCCGGCACCGGGGCACGAAGTCCGAAGTCCGTCATTCCCGCGACGAGCGGCTGTCCAAAATGCCGGGCCCAGACATGGTTCACCAACACGCGTGCCGTCAGCGGGTTTCGCCGGTCAACCAACCAGTCGGCGAACGCCCGCCGCCGCCCCGTGCTGATGCCCGGGTAAGGGGCCGTTCGGCTGGCCTCGGTTTCATCCGGACCTTCCAGCGCCTTGAAGCTGCCGCGCAGGGATGTGTAATTGGTTCCGGGTGACGCGGCCTTCTTCCGCGCCTCCTCCCAGGCCACCGCGGCTTTCTCCAGTTTCTTCGAAGCGTCGGCTTCTTTAGTGGAATCGGCCAGCAGCTTGTCCAGCCTGGCTTGAACCAGACCGGCCTCGGCCTGCGCCAGTTCAAAACCCGACTGCGCCCGGGCGGCCCGCTCGCACAACTGGCTCAGATCCGGAGCCGTCCCGGCCGGCACCACCCTCGCAACGTCCGCTTCAAATGCAGCAGCGATCATGGTTGCCCGCTGTTCGGCTGCCGCCAGTGCCGTTGCAGCCGCGACCTTCCCGAATCGCGCGCGATCCACTGCGGAAGTCCCGATCGCAGAGGCCAGGCTTTGTTCCGCCTCCTCCAGGCGTTTGCGTGCCGCAACGATCGCCCGCTCGGCCGCTTCGCGGTGATTGGCAATCACCCAGGGTTGCATGGATGGATGCTGGGCTCGCGAGGGAAGATCCACATTCCGGATCGAAAGCGAGGCAAACCCAAGCGCTCCCGGGATCGCCGGTTCAACAGGCCGGGTCTTGTCCGGGTTCAGCGGATCGCCCTTGATTTGAACGTAGGTGGGCCGGTCCAGATGGAGGTCAAACACCCGCGGCAGTCCGTCCTTTTCCAGGTCGGTCTCCCCCGGGAGCTCGTCCAGTCGTGCGTGGTAGGGTTCAAAAATCGCGCGCCATGCAAAGTAATCCACCTGCGTGATCGGGTCATACTTATGATCATGGCATCGGGCGCAGTTCATGGTCAGCCCAAGGAACGCCTTGCCGGTGTGCTCCACTACGTTGTCGAGCCAGGACGCACGGTTAAACAGATAATAATCCCGCGCCAGGAATCCGGTGGCACGCAAGGTGTCGATGTCCCCGGGCGCCACTTCGTCCCCGGCGAGTTGTTCCACCACCATCCGGTCGTATCCCTTGTCGCTGTTGAGAGACTCGACCATCCAGTCGCGCCAGTGCCAGATGTGTTTCTGGCTGTACCGCAGTTGCTCGCCCAGCCCCCACCAGTCGCAATACCGCCAGATGTCCATGAAATGCCGGGCCCATCGCTCGCCGTATTGCGGGCTGCCGAGCAGACGTTCCACCACCTTTTGGCGCCCCGTCGGGTCGTCATCGCGTTCAAAATCCCGAATCGCCTCCAGCGAGGGCGGCAACCCGGTCAGATCCAGATACACCCGACGCAGCCAGACAGCCCGGGAGGCAGCCGGTCCGGCAGAGAGCCCGCGTTTCCGGCGGTGCGAGTCGATGAAAGCGTCCACGGGGTTCCCGAGCCCGCCCGGCATTGCCGGTCCGGAAGATTCCGGAAGCGCCGGCACGGGCCGGTGCGCCGGTGGCTGGAAAGCCCAATGCCCCTGGCCCGCGTCCACCGGCAGATCCTCCGCCCGTGCGGAAGGACACATCAGCACGATCCCGATCACGAGACTTGAGAATATACGAAGCATCATTTCACCCTGAACAGTTGCGTGCCGAGAATTGCCCGGAGCATACCGGCGGCTCGCCACGGTTTCAAGCGCGATGAATGAGCCCCACGCGGGGCAATCGGGAAAGCGGCAGGGGACTGCCGCAGTCCATGACGCTTCGCGAACCGAACGGCCCGGAGGCGTCTGTTTTTTGGAAAACGCTCCGCCTGCCAAGGAGGGATTGTCGTCTCACTCCCTCCTTGCGGGGAGTCGACGGGGGGGGGCATCGGCAGCTCGCTTTAAGAGCCTGTCTGAAAACTCCAATTCCATCGTAGGCGCCGAGGTGACGAGGCTCCAATTGACGGGGATATCGCCCGGTTTGGCAGGTGAAGAAGTGGACCTTCTTACGTCGACTCCTACTTTTTAGACACGCTTTAAGGTGAGGGGTTGCCCGCAGTCAGCGATGAAAGGGTCAGGAATCGAATTGCATCGGCTACATCACACAATTCGCTCCAGCATTGATGGAGGATGAATTGGGTTCGGCTGCGTCTGACGGAAGGTCGACTCTCACAGAACAGGCCGGATTCGGATTGGATCCAGTTTTTGTCCTCTGCCGGAACGATCAGGAAACCCTGCCCGACCCCAACTGTGGGGGAAACCCCCAATCCCTCCCCTGTCCAGAAGAGCCCGTTGCTGTCCGCCGGATCGACTCGTGTGTGGACCACCCAGTCCTGACGGGCGTCATCCCATATTCGAATTTGATCTCCGACCCGGGCCGGAAATCCCATTGATGAATTCGAGTACCGCCCACCGGTGCATTCAACCATCAGCGAGGGGCGTTCCGATGCGGATTCAACCACTGGAAAGGCATAGCCGGTCGCGCAGGTTTCCCCATGTCTGAGGGCAATGACAACGGGTCCTGTCGGACGTGTCCCCGAAACAACAAACCTGAGCTCCTCGGTTTCGGACGGATTCTGGATGAAGAACGCCGTTCCCGGAAGCAGGGCCCTGACCGAATGAGCCCCATCCGCCTCGATCCAGGCGTGCAGGGCCGCGTCAAACCGAACCGGAGCGTCCCAGCCTTGGGCCTGCTGATTCCAGAACGCGAGCGTCGTTCGATCCGGAACGCGCGCAAACGCGTCTTGAATGGATTGCCCGACAAAAGAGTAGGCCGCCAGACAACGCCCCCCGGGGGTTCCCTGTTTCCGCGGCGGAACAACCACCGTATACGAATCGACCCCAACAACCGTGGAAGCCATCCCGGAGCCTGCACACGCGAACGCGACCAACAAGAGAAACAAGGGTTTCATATCGCCGGAACGGTCTCAGGGTCTGGGTTGAATGTTGACCTGGTGCGGACTCCGGCTTCCCGCCCAGAGGGACCAATCGGCTCCGGCGTCATCCAGCACCGCACGGGGAAGACCCGCACGCAGCCGAGTCCAGATCCGCGTTTCGGATGCATGTCCGGATTTGTGAGCGACTTCCCAGCGCGAAGCCAGCAGCCCGGTTTCGGGAAGGTTTTCGAGCGGTTCGGGCAGCGGCCTCCCACCCGCGAGACCCTCCAGTTGCCGTTGAATGAAGCGGAACCAGACGTCTCCGTTTCCTGTGAAATAGCGGTCCGAATCGCCGGCAACGATTTGCTGGCTCGCACTGATTTCGAGGCGGAGATTATCCAGGGTATTGATGGGTGCAGCCGCGGACCGGGTCGACCGCCATTGGCCCAGATACAGCAGGGCAAGCCCCTCGGGATGCCGGCAGAGCGGGTCCGACACGGCACCACCCTTTGATTCGCGCCGGCACCGGTCTTCGATCCGGCCCCAATCCAACCCACCCCGTTTGAAGCCGACGAGAGCAAGCGGCAGGCTCCCGGTTTTGAAATGATTTCGAAACACATGAACCTCCGGGAATGCGGATTGAAACGTAACAGCGATGAGGTCGAACTGCTCGGGCGTGAGCTGGTGCATGGGTAGCCATTGACAGAACACGCCACCCGGGCGCAACGCGCGGTGAACGGATCCGAAATGCTCCATGGAGAAGAGACGCGAGGCTCCCGAACGCCACGGGGTCACAAGATCCCCAAGGATCACGTCAAACTCATCACGGGCGGACGCGATGACCGTGCGGGCGTCCTCCCGGCAGACCGTCACCCTCGGATCGCGACAGACATGGTTGTTGAATTCCCCGAAATACGTATCCGCCGCAGTCGCCACAAGCGGCGAAAGTTCCATGATGCTGATCGAAGCAACCGAATCATGGAGCAGCGCCGCTCCGGCGGTGATCCCGGTGCCCATTCCGACAACGCCCACCTTTTCCGGTGCCGGATGCAGCAACAGTCCGACGTGTGCCTGTCGTTCTTCATCGGCCCTGGCTTCCGAACTGCCCAGAAGGTATTGATTGTCAGCAATCAGCGCTCTCCCCCGCTCGCCCCATCGCACCACCGCCAGGCTTCCTTCCCGTCCCGAGCGCAGGTCAACAACCTCCAGATCCGGATCAAGCACGATCGGTTGTCGTGCCGTCAGCGTGACGAGGATGACCGGGATGAGCAGATTGGCTCCAAGCACCATTCGATTCCCAAAGCGATTTCTGAAGGTTTGAATCATGACTTTGATCTTTCAATAGTTCGGCTGTGGCTCCCGAACCGCGGGCGATGCCTCAAGGGAAGGCATCCCCGGCGCGGCGTCGCTCGGCCTGATGGCCTCCTTCGGACTTCTCAAGATGGCTTGTATGGCCAGGGAAACCATTCCGTAGGCGAGCCCGACGGCGCCGATCCCCACATGCACACCAAAGGCGGGCAGCAGAACCCGATACGCGCATTCAGCGCCCGCCAGCCCGCCTACTCCATTCAGAGCCAACAACCGGGAAATCCGGCGGAATTGACGTTCGCGATCAAGCCCCTCGCAGCTCGCCAGACACAGTGGAAAAACCAACCCCGCGAAGAGCATTGAAGGTCCAATGGACAACAGGGTGGAAAGGCAGAGAACCGCCATGAAACCAATCATGGGAGTTGTAAATCCCAGGTGCGTTTCATTCAGACCCAGATTCATGAACACGACCGGGGCAAGAACCACGGAGAGTCCGGCCGCAGCCAGGCTGGGTGGAATGAGACGCATGGGAGATCGTACCCGCCGGATCAGGAACGGAACGAGGATGGCCGCCAGCCCGAGCACAAGAATCACACACGCCAGAATCGCGGCCGCGGGATAGAACGACAGCGGCAGTTTCAGGTGAATCATTTCCACCGCGAGGACCTCGACCGCAAGAACGGCTGCTCCCGAGAACATGGCCAGCCAAGAAATCGTGCCGTTCGCGGATTGCGTGAGTGTGACTGGATTGATCGCGGCAGAAGCCTCGTTCGTTGTGCCCCTGCGAGTCGCGGGTCGCGGTTGCTGGATCGATCGTTTAGCAACCCGGTCTTTGAGCAAACAAATACATCCCAGCAACAGGTTCACCCCCATCAAAACAAGCATGGCGCCGAACACCCCGGCGGCGGGTAGAAGGAACCCAACCGCGAGCCCCAACCCAAGGGCGCCACCCAGCGTGTTCGCGGCGTAAAGCGGAACGTTGTGACGCTCCCC
>JAIPJX010000165.1 GCA_021733945.1 Verrucomicrobiota bacterium
GGGGTGCAAGACAGAATTCTTCGAACCGTTGCTTCCATTGGCTTATTTGGAAAAAGTATCTGACCTCCAAGCACCACGTCGGTTGTGGATCTGAAAAGGTGGCACGAACCGCACTGCCATTAGTTTAAGAACTGAAATGGTAGGGCGAAGCGTCCTCGCTGAGCCGCTCAACCGCTTGTCGGCTCGCCGGGACGGTTCGCGCTACCCAAAAGCGGCAGAGGACTACCGCCGTCCAAGACGCTTCGCCTTGGTGGGGGGCGCGCACTAAACTTCGTTCGTCATCGACGAAGAATTCTGTCATGCACCCGAACATGGGGAACACCGGATCTAATCCACAACGGGGACATCGCCGCATCTTATCCGGAGGGCGGTGGGATCCGGGGTTTGAGGCGGAAGGGCATGACGACCGGCACCGGCACGCCGTCACCCGGATTCAAGTTGGTCGTGTTTGCTTCCATCGACCGGGCGTGGCGGATGAGATCCGGCAGGGAGAATCCGAGGGGATGATCCGAGTCCGTCGGAGTGTCCGCGAGCAGGGATTCAAACAGGGAACAAGCCCGGCGGGCGTGGTGGGCGGCACCGGAGGGGGAATCCGCGCGGGCTTTGACGCCGGCTGCTGCCAGAGCGATGAGCGCCTTGAGGAAATCGGCGACCCTTCCCCGGCGTCCGGCCAGGTGCCACAGGGTTTCCCACGCCTCGTGAGCCTCCCAGTAATAGCCGCAATTGAACAGGTCGATCCCGCGGAGGTAATGCAGGTTGGAGGCCCAGTCTGCAGGATCGAGTTTCGTTGCGGGAGCCGGGGGGCACCCGGTTTGATGGGCGGCCGGATCGCGGGACGGGTGGGGGAGACGGCCGGGCACGTAGGCGTAGTTTGGGAGCGGCCACGAGGGGAGCAGTCTCGCCTTCTGAGGTTCGGATGGAAGTTGCTTTTTTGATGTCACGGTTCGGAGGACTTGCTTGTCAATGGGCAACCCGATTGCTAGAGTTGCCCTTACAACTTACAATTGATTTAAGAACTTATGGCAACAGCATTTCCCAAAGTCTCCAGGATTCAGTACGACGGTGTTGGATCGAAAAAACCGCTCGCGTTCAAACATTACAACGAGGCGGAGTTGGTCGAGGGCAAGACCATGAAGGAGCACCTGCGTTTTTCGGTCACTTACTGGCACACCTTTCGCGGGCAGCTGGCCGACATGTTCGGCATGGGCACGGCGGTGCGGCCCTGGGAGGATGGGACCAATTCGGTGAGCATGGCGCAGAAACGGGCGCGTGTGGCTTTTGAGTTCATGGAAAAACTCGGGACCCCGTATTATGCGTTTCACGACCGGGATGTCGCGCCGGAGGGGCGGAACCTCAAGGAAAGCAACCGGGCTCTGGACGCGGTGGTGAAGGTGCTCAAGGAGCAGCAGAAACGGACCGGAATCAAGCTGCTGTGGGGAACGGCCTGCCTGTTTGCGCACCCGCGCTACATGCACGGCGCGTCCACCAGCTGCAACGCCGATGCGTTCGTGTACGCCGCCGCCCAGGTGAAGAAAGCGATGGAAGTGACCCATGAGCTCGGGGGGGAAGGTTATGTTTTCTGGGGCGGGCGCGAGGGCTACAGCACCCTCTGGAATACCAACCTGAAAAGGGAGATGGATCATCTGGCCGCGTTTCTGCACATGGCCGTGGACTACAAGAAGAAGATCGGATTCAAGGGACAGTTCCTGATCGAACCCAAACCGAAGGAGCCGACCAAGCATCAGTATGATTCGGACGCGGCGGCCTGCCTGAATTTTCTCCGGGAGTACGGTCTGCTGGAGCATTTTAAACTCAACCTGGAAACGAACCACGCCACTCTGGCCGGACACACGATGCAGCACGAGATGGAGGTCGCCATCGCTTCAAACGCGCTTGGATCGATCGACGCCAACATGGGGGATACCCTGTTGGGATGGGATACCGACCAGTTTCCCACCGACATCTACCTGGGTGCGCAGGTCATGCTGGGCATTTTGAAGATGGGCGGGTTCACGACGGGCGGAACCAACTTTGACGCCAAGGTGCGGCGCGAAAGTTTCGAGCCGGTGGATCTTTTCCACGGGCATATTGCCGGCATGGATACGTTTGCCCGGGGATTGAAGATCGCCGCCGCGATCCGCAAGGACGGCCGGCTGGAGGAGTTCTTGAAGGAACGTTACAGCTCGTGGGATTCGGGGATTGGCGAGAAGATCGAGAAACGCAAGGTCGGCTTCAAGGAGCTTGAAGAGCATGCGTTGAAGATGGGCGAGGTGCGCACCAACCGGAGTGGCCGGCAGGAATGGCTCGAAAACCTCGTGAACGAGTTCCTCTAGAACGGGAAACCAATCGAGAGATGCACGGTCCCGGATGGGTCGTGCATCCGCGGATTGAGATTGTGTCCGTACTCCAGTCGCACGGGGCCGATGAATGTGTTCCATCGCAGTCCGGCCCCGACGGCCAGGAGGGTTTCGTCAAACGGGTAGTCGCCGATGTCCCGGGCAAAGCCAACGGCATCGACAAACCCAACGACCGACCATTGCCGGGTCAACCCCTGTTCGAACTCGAAGTTGGCTCCCGCATAAGCCTCGGCACCGATCACCCGGCCCTGGGGGTCGCGCGGTGCTGCCTCGCCTTTCTGAAAACCGCGCATTGAGTTTTCGCCACCCGGGAAGAATCGGCGGTTGAGGGGCAGGTCGGCGTGCTCGCCTCCGAACGTGAGTAGGAACCCGTGACTCGCTCCCACATGAATCCAGCGGCTGGAACCCACGGGCCGGTGGTAGGAGGCGTTGAGTTCGACGCGTTGGTAATCCACGTCCCCACCCAGGTACTGGGAGGCCAGTTCGAGGTTGCCGATCAGTTTGTAGCCGTGCCGTGGTGAGAGCGGGTTGTCCCTGCGATCATGGCGCAGGTCGGTGATGAGCGATGCCACTCCTGCGTTGCGTGCCGTGGATCCAATGGCGAAGTCTGCGTTCCGCGCGTTCAGGATGTCGTAGTTGTAGCGGGTGCTCACATCGCTCTTGATCAGATCCACGTAGCGCCGCGCGCCAACACCGCCGCCGAATTCCTCGCGAGTGAACGAAATCTCCTTTCGCGACAGACCGGAAGCGTTGATGAAGACGTCGGTGTCCTTTCCGAAGAGTTCGGGCATCGTGTAGGTGTAATTGGCGGATGAAGATTTGACCGATTGCACGGCCCTCAGTTTCGCCCGGTGGGCCCGGCCGAGCACATTGAACTGCTCGAGCTCAAACCCGGCCCGGGCCATTTCGTAGCTCCCGTATCCGAATAGAAAACTCATGTCGATGCGTTTGCCCTCCTTCACGGTGTAGAGAAGGTCGCGCACTTCGGGGCTTTCTTCGACCGTGCTCACGGCGACGGAATCGAACACGCCGAGGCGTGCCAATCGGTGCCGACTGGCTTCCACTTCGATCCGGTCCAACCAGTCCCCCGTCCGGATTGGCACCCGGTCCTGAAGCACGTTGGGCTTGGATTTCTGATAGCCTTCAAACTTCACGGATCCGACCTTGATGCGTGCGCCGGTTTGCACCGTGGCCAGCAGGTCGATCTGAACTCTGCCGTCCTCCTCGACCCGGGTCGCCTGTTTTACCTCGACCCGGGTGTCGGGATAGCCCTGGCGGAATTGTTCCTGCTTGAGCCGCTGAACCAGATCCTGCACCCAAAGCGAAGAGTAGGGTGTGTCCGGGGGGACATCGGGCTCTTCGCGGGTGACGACCTTCTGGTCGTGCTCGATCTGGGTGCGCACGGAACGTACCACGGAACGTCTGCCCTCCGATACCTCGATCACGACGGAGACGGTTCCCAATCGGTCGTTGCGGAAACTCTGCAGCACCGACGCCCCGGCGTTTTCATAGCCGTCGCGATTCAGGACTTCGACCAGGTTCTTCAGGCTGGTTTTGAGGCGGTCGGGGGTGTAAATCCTGGAGGTTTTCTGGGGCAGTAATCCGCCGGTCTCCACAAACAACGCCTGTGCCATCGCGGGATTGAGTGCGTTCAGCCCCCTGAAACCCAGGGTGCTGTAGTGAAACAGGAGTCCCTTCTCGATCCGGAAACGAACATCCCGGACCTCGAAGGATCTGGGCAGCAGGGGGGTCTCGTCTTCCGCCCATTCCTGGGTTTGCTCCGAACCGTCGCGGAGCGTGACGGAGGCGCTGACCCGGGCGTTGAGATAGCCGTCGCTGGTTGCTTTTGCCCGGAGGATGAGCGCTGCGTCCTCGACGAAGTTGGCGGTGTAATAGGCCGGGGGCTTGTCCCCGGGGACCAGGAGCCTGAGGGTTTTCTCCAGATCCAGATTGTTCAGGGGGCCGTAGCCGGTGACATGCACCTGGGCGGTGTCCGATGATTTGCTGAACAGTCCGAAGGGAGCGGCCGCCAGCGGGCAGGCGGCTGCCAGCGCAAGCGCAATGACCCGCAGGTGGAGCGTCCGTGGGGCTGGAATGGAACAAAACCTCATCGCCAATGGTTACTTAGAATAGAACTTCCATTTTACATCGGCGTTGAATTCACTGAACCGGTCGTACTCGCCGACCACCGACCAGTGATCGGTGAGTTTGTATTCGACCGAGTAGGTTTGTTTGCCTTCGCTGGAGATGTATTCCCCGGAGCGCACGGTGAGTTTTTCGGCTGTGCCGTTGCCCGAGCTGAATTTTGACAGAAGTCCCTTGCCGAGAAACATGCCCATGCTCGTGGCTTTCTGCCGGCTGGTGAACGTGATTTCGCGCTGGGGCAGTTCCCCGGCCGTCATCATGAGCATGATTTGCTCGGAGCTCAGGCTTGGCGTCGACGATAGTTCGACGACCGGTTGGTCGGCGGTGCCCGTCACCGACATCGTCACGTCGTACCCGAAGACCGGAGATCGGGCCGTGATGAGAAGTTGCGGGGTGTATGGGTTCTCGCTGGTGAGCGTTACAAATCCCTGGGTGATGCGGAGCTTGGCGAACGGAAACTCAATGGTCCCTGAATTGAGAGTGACATCCCCCAGGGCGATGGGTTCGCGCAGCGTGCTCTGAAGATCCAGATGGGTGGATGCGCGTCCACGAAACACCGGGGTCTGAATCCGCATGAATTCTTCGCCTTCCACGCGCAAATGCAGCAGCCAATCCCCCACCGCAGGGGAATCCACGCTGAAATAGGGAGGCCGCCGGCTCGGGGAGGAGACCCCGCCGGACTGAAGTGCACTGATGTCGCTCAGGAAAAAGCTGTCGCGCAGTTGGACCACCCCCGAGACGACCGGGGTTTCGTTGGTGGCGTTTGAGATGGTGAGGTTCAGATCCGTCCGGAGCATCATCTGGGGTTGCCGGACCAGGGGCGTGTTTTCGCTGCGAATATGAATGTGGAGAAGGGGCATTTGCCCGCGCAGTTTGTCCGGGGCAAAATCGATTGAACCGGACACGGTCACGGGTGATCCGCCGACCGAACCGCTCAGGGATTCAATGCCGACCTTTCGTCCCTCGAATCCAATGCGCCCGCCAATGTCCTGGATGGATCCGATGGACGGAAGCGGTCGGCTTCCGGCTCCCTCAATGGAGAGTTCTCCGTGCGCCATGAATCCCGGAAGGAGTTCGAGGTTCAGATCCAGGGTGCCCTGGGGGCTGAGGTGTTCGGGGAACGCCCTGGCAATCTCCCTCAGGGAGGCGTTGGCGACCGTGAGTCTGGCGCGGACTTCCTCAGGTAGCACGATCCCGAGTGGGGTCTTCGCTTCGAGGTGGATGGGCACTTCGCCGGTGGCGCTGACCTGCTGGTCCTGGAACTTGAATAAAAAGGTGGTCAATGCGAGCCGCTTTGGGTCGAGCTCCACCCGGGTCTTCAGGTCGGTCAACGGGGGAATGACAGCGCCCAGGCGTTCGGCGCTGGCACCGAGCGATTGTGTCTGAACGGACAGGCTGGCCATCGGCTGGGCCAGTGAGCCCGAGACCTCGAGTTTCAGAGTTGGCTCCGCGAGAGTCACCCCCACCAGGGTGCTCAGCGCAGTCCAGAACGATGGGTTGGATCGTGTGTCCAGCCGAAGTTCCATCGATTCGTCCCGGTCCCAGTGCACCGGTTCCGCTGCGTCCGCCGGGTGAATGGTCAACGGCAGGTGGCCGCTCCCGTCCAGAACGGGACCGTCCTTGTTGGATATCTGGACCGTTGTCAACGCGAGTCCGGTCCGAGTCCCGGCTGCCGCGAGTCGGGTGGAAACGGTGAACTGGTTCACGGGCGTCCGGACGAGTGTGTCGAGCAGGAAGGCAACCGGACCATTGGTCCAACCGCCGGACAGGCTGAGACGGTCGAGGTGGACATCCGGAGGGGGCGCGCTCAAGAAACCTGCAACCATGGCGGACGAAAGCCCCTTGAGCTCGGCGGAGAATACGCCGCGTTCGGGATGCTGCAGCTCCACCTGCAGTTCCACCGAGCGGTCTTTTCCAGCAAGGCGAAGAGGATCGGACACGAGTTGCCAGGTCGGGTTCGCTGTGGCGGCGGGTTCGATCCGGATCTCTGCCGGGTCCGTTGACTCCAGGAGCGTCTCCTGGAGTCGGTTGAGGGTGAGTCGGTCGAGGCGCACGGCAAACTGTTGGTTTGTCCGAGAGGTGGAGGCGGCGAGTTCGAGGGCAGCGTCGGTTGACTTCAATGAAATCGTCAGGGGGGCGATGTCGAGCAGGGTGCCCTGCCATTGGGCAACCAGGTCGATCGGTTTGAGACCCGGCGCTTCGAGCTTCCCGATGCGGAGTGTGCCCGAGTGTTCCGGCCGATCCAATGGACCCTGGATCTGGCTTGAAACGGAGAGGGACTCGTGCGTGATTCCTTCCGGCATCCATTTCTGATCGACCCGGCCTTTGAAACCCAAACTTCCGCTCTGAATGAATCGTTTCTCCAGATCGATCACTGTGGCCAGGGTGGCCGTTCCCCCGGTTCCGAGGGCGGCACTGCCTTTGGCGAGTTCGAGAATCGGCCAGTCCAGTCGCCCGGATAGCCCTGCGGATGGCAGTTGCGCCTGGTCGTTTCCGAGGTCGGTTGCCAGTAATTCGAATTCAACGCGCGGGATCACTGTGTCCCGTGGTGCCAGCGAGATGGTTCCGGTGATGTGTCCGTCCGCCTGAATCCAGCGCTGTTGTGCGGGATCAGCCGTCACTCGGATTTCCGTCGGGGCTGCGAGCCGCTGGAGAGCGAGATCGAACCGGAGTGGCTGGATCGTTTCCATGTGAAGCGAGGAGGTGTGCAGCGCCGTTTTCGTGAGCGAGACGACATCCCCGCGGACGTTGGCTTCGAGGGCAAGATGGATTGATTCCAGAGCGGGTTCGGAGGAATCGTTCTTCCATGCCTCCGCGTTGAGATTCAGCTTGAGCTGGTTGTCCTGCCATGCGATCTGGAGAGACGCTGCCGCTTCGCCGATGGGCGTGTTTGCGAGCCATTTCGATGGGACCGGAAATGACGGGTAATCGAGTTTGGCCCGGAGAGGTAGGGTCGATTCGGCGCCGAAATCCACGGACCATTCGAAAGGGCTTTGTTCGAATGTGCTCCTGCCGGAAACCGAAACGGACGAATCCGTTGCAGTGATGGCCAGGGTGGTTCCGAAGTTCAGCTCGGGCAGGGTGATGTCCAGAGTCGGCGCGGCTGGGTTCCCGAGATCTGCCAGGAGTCGGCCTGCACGGGCCGGTTCCGGAGCGGCGGTTTCAATCGAGAGCATTGAGTTTTCCAAAGCAATGCGCGGAAGCAGAACCGTCTGGTCATCGAAAATCACGGTGCCCTGCCTTGCCACAAAGCGCGGCATCCAGTGTTGCACCAACCGGATGGCGTCCCGGGCACTCTGGAATCCTTCCGGCAAGGGCGTGGCCGGGGTGGGTTCCCGCGCGGGTTGCGGCTTGATCTCCAGTTCCCAGGTGTCGATGGCCACGAATGGGCGTGTGTCCTGAGAATTGCCAAAATAGACGCGCCACAACCAGGATGGTGGAAGCGTGATCTCCAGACGCTCGGATTTCAGATTCACGGACGGGAGGGTGCACTGGAGTTCCCGCAACGCAAACCGTCCCCATCCGATCCGTTCGTAGGATTGATACGAAACGTTGAACCGCGCGAGGGTGGGGTGGAGCAGCCATCCAAACCAGAGAGGCATGGTGAGGAGCAGCCCTGCCGCCAGGCATGTGGCGAGGGCCAGGCTCTTGAGAATTCTGCGTTTGAGGTTACGAATTTGCATCCCGCCGGTTGCCCTCACTCTAAGTCGAGACTCGGGTGCGGGGCAAACAAATCATCCGGCTTTTGCCCATTCACAGCTTGACCGGAAGAATCGAACCTCAGTACGTTGGGGGGCATGAGAGCCCTGTGTTCGTGGAAAACAAAATTGCTGGCGGTTGTGTCTCCCTGCCAGGGGGCCGCGAAGGGCATGCTCCAATGAAGGAGCTTTCGCCCGGGGACCGCGCTCTGCTGGCGGGCGCGCAGGAATGCCTCAAGGCGGGCAATCCTGATGGAGCGCGAGGTTCTTTGGACCAAATGAGCGTGGAGGGGCAGGGGCAGTTTGCAGCTCTTGAGATCCGGTGGGAACTGGAGGCACAGGCGGGGCGCTGGGAGCAGGGACTGCAGATTGCCACGGCGATGAGCGAGCTGGCCCCTCAGAACGCGCAGCCCTGGCTGTGCCAGGCCTGTTGCCTGAGCGAACTGAAGCGGCATGAGCAGGCGCTCGAGATGCTGGCCGGCGTGGTCGATCAGTTTCCGAAAGTGCCCATGATCGCCTACAACCTCGCGTGCTGTGCGTGTAAACTGGAACGGTTGGAGGATGCGAAGAAATGGCTCGATCGCGCGGTTGTCGAGGGGCACCGGCTTGAGATCAAACTCATGGCCCTGGATGATCCGGACATGCTGCCGCTTCTGGACGAGGTGTGTGCCCTGTAGCGCCGGGCAATCAACCGGAAAGCGGCTTGAACGCGGAGGGCCGGGTCTTGAGCCTGCGGTTGAGGATATGGGTCAGACACCGGACCGCCAGATCAATGCCCCGAATTGGTTTGCCGATCAGATCGCTGCTCCCGCTCCGAGTCGAACGGAGTCTTGTTTCGAAGGTGGCCATCGCGGTGACAAACAGCACGGGAGTCTTCGCGTGCCGGGGTTCCAGACGCAGCCGTCGGCACACTTCAATGCCGTCCATCTCCGGCATGTTCACATCAAGTATTACCAGGTCCAGTTCCCGGGACTGGATGATCTGCAAGGCTGTCCTGCCGTCCTGGGCCTGGATGCAGTTGAGCCCGACGCTCTTCAGGGACATGGTGTTGGCTTTCAGTGCAATCGGTTCGTCGTCGACAACCAGAATCTGAAAGTCCCGAAAGTTCACAGCTGCGGCGTCCTTCGGGTTTTGAATAAAAAGCAATCCCAGAAGGTCCACGGCCCGGTGTACGGTGCGGACGGATGAGGCGTTGACCAGTTGAGGTTTTTCGCACAGGTCCCGGACCAGGGTCTCGACCGCGGAGCAGAAATCTGCATACAGGTTTGCTGATGCCAGGGCCGCCTTGGAGGTGAGCGAGTGCAGGATCCGCTGAATTTCAGCGAGTGTTTCGGGTATGTCGAGACCCGGCTTGGATTCGATCAGCCGACGGCACAGCAGTGACAGTCGGTCCATTTCCTGGGGGGTGTTTTCGTGGAAAGCCTCCAGGGCCACCGGATCCACCGGTGGACCGGCGTCTCCACCGGCTTCGGGGGTCTGTCTGGACCCGGGTCGCGTGGCTTCCCCGTGGGCGAGCGCAGCGAGAATCGCACCGAGCAACCGGGGGACTGTGGTCTGTGCTTTTACGAGGAAATCGGTCGCCCCCAAACCCTCGGCCTCGCGTGTGAGTCGTGGATTGTAGGTATTGGTGAGAATGATGATCGGAAACTCCTCCGGGGATCGGGTTGCCCGGATCTTCCTGAGGATCTGGATTCCGTTGATTCCGGGAAGCATCAAGTCCAGGAGCAGAAGGTCGGGGTCGAACTGTTTGAGTTTTTCCAGTCCGCTGGTTCCGTTGGATGCCCACGCCACCTCGTGTCCGGCACCTTTGAGGTGGAAACTGTAAAGGGTGCCGGTCGTCATCTCGTCCTCGATTAGAAGAATCTTTGCCATGTTGAATGGTTTGTGGTTGCCGATGACGCGATGGGCGGGTCTTTAGATCGAGAGCTTCAGGGTCGTTTCCAGGTGTTTTTTGGCACGGCGCACCGCCTGATTACATTGTTTGAGGTATTCGGCGATGTGTTCAAGCCTGTTCTCCTTCCCCATTTTTTCCAGGGATGCCGTCAGGGATGCCACGTCGCTGAAACCACAGGTGGCACTGGAGCCCTTGAATTTGTGGGCGATTTTCTGGACGTCCGACGCGGAACCGTTGCTCAGCGCTTCCGTCAGTTTCCACGAGAATTCCTCGGCCTGGTCGAAATAGGCGCGCAGTATCTGGAGGCGCATTTCGGGCTTGTTGCGGCTGATTTCATTCAATCGGTTCAGATCCACCGGCGGCGATTCGTCGAGAAGGGCGGATTGTTTTTCGGGCTCAGGGGCGGCGCTGGGTTGGTCGTCGGTTGTTCTTTGGTTCGGGGCGTGCTTGGTCTGGGTTGACGGAAGTCTCGAGGTCGCCCGGAGCAGCACCGATTTCAGATCGGCCAGGCGGTAGGGTTTGGAAAGATAGTCGTCCATTCCGGCTCGGAGACATTTTTCCCGGTCGCCTTCCATGGCGTTCGCCGTGAGCGCGATGATATGGACCCGCGCTCGAGCGGCCTGGCCGGTTGGTTTCCGGGATTCCCGGAGTCGAACCTCGCGGGATGCCTCGTATCCGTCCAGTTGCGGCATCTGGCAGTCCATCAATACGATGTCGTAGGAGGCCCGCTCAAGAGCCTCCAGGGCCTCGAGGCCGTTGGTGGCAAGGTCCGCTTCGTATCCCAGACTCTGAAGCTGGCTCAGGGCAACCATGCGGTTGACCAAATTGTCTTCGACGAGAAGGATTTTGGTGGCCTTGGGCGAGGGGATGCCGTTTTCCGCTTCGGAAGTGCTCGGGGTCGGGGTGGGCGCGGTCATTGGCAGGTCCGCGCGATGATGCTCGAAATGTGCCGTGAACCAGAACGTGGAGCCGCGTCCGGGTTGACTGGTAACCCCGATTTTACCCTGCATGAGTTCCGCGAGCTGTTTGGAGATGGCCAATCCCAGGCCGGTGCCACCGAAACGCCGGGTGCTCGATCCGTCCGCCTGATAAAATGGCGCGAACAGGCGGCTCTGGGCGTCCTCGGACATTCCGATGCCTGTGTCTGACACCTCAAAGCGGACACCCAGTTCGGAGTCTGTCTGGCTTTCCCGAATGGCGCGTACGACGATTTCTCCCGTCTGTGTGAACTTGATCGCGTTGCCCACCAGGTTCGTCAGGATCTGGCGCAGGCGCCCGGGGTCTCCCCGCACCAGGCGTTGTACGTCCGGTCGGAAGGCCAGCGCCAGGGCCAGTCCTTTTCTTTCGGCCTGATGGGTGAGCAACGACATGACCTCGTCCATGGTCTCGCGCAGATCGAAATTCACGTGAAGCAGGTCCATCTTGCCCGCTTCGATTTTTGAAAAATCGAGGATCCCGTTGATGATCTCCAGGAGCGATTCGGCGCTTCGCCCGATGGTTTCGGCTTCCAGGCGTTGACGGGCGGTGAGCTCCGAACTGAGCAGCAGGTCGTTCATCCCAATGATCGCGTTCATGGGGGTGCGGATCTCATGGCTCATGTTCGCGAGGAATTCAGATTTCGCCTGCGCAGCTCTCAGCGCGGTGTCCCTCGCTGCTGCCAGTTCCTCATCCACTCGGCGGCGATCCAGGAATTGTCCCAGATGCAGGCCAATCGATGCCATCGTTTCGATCAGGCTGTTGTCCCTCTCTTCGGATTCGGTGTGGAAACACTCGATCACTCCGACGACCTCACCCGCCAACGCGACCGGAAATGCGAAACCGCAGTGGAGACCGTCCTTCAGGGCGGCCTCGGTTCGCGCAAATCCCGTGTTCCGTTCCAGGTGGGTGATCCACTCGGGCTCGCGGGAGGCCCATACTTTTCCGGGAAGATCGATTCCTCTCCCGCAGGCACTGCCCAGAGAGGCGTGTCTGAGCTCTTCGGATTGGGGGGAGGCGGACCAGAACTCTTCGCACCGGGTTGAGGCATTGGATGATTGCACCTGCCAGTAGGCCGCAGCGCTCCATCCAATCGAACTGCCAATCGCCGCCAGGATGCGCGGGATCGAGTCTTTCCAGGAAAGTCGGTCGTTGAGCAGCGCCAACACCGCCGCTTCGGCTGAACGCCTCCGCTCCGATGTCCGACGTTCCGTGATGTCCGCAATAAACGCGAGAACACAGGGACCCTCGCTGGTTTGAATCGGATTCAGCGCGATTTCGATGGGGACTTCGGTTCCGTCCTTGCGGCGTCCGGTTAAATCCCGGCCCGCCCCCATGGATCGGCGCTCGGGTTTTCTGAAAAAGGCCCGAAGCTGCCCCGGGTGACCGCTCCGTGCGGAATCGGGCACGAGCAGATCGACGGGCTTGCGGATCAGTTCCTCCCGGTTGTATCCAAAGGTGCGTTCGACCTCGGGGTTCGCCAATAGAATCGTTCCGGTCTGGTCCACCATGATGATTGCCGTGGGCGCGGATTCCACCAGCATCCTGAACCGCTCTTCGGATTTCCGGCGCTCGGTGATGTCCGCAATGAAAGCCAGTACGCGGGGGCCCTCGGGCGTTTCTATCGGGCTCAGCGCGATTTCAATGGGCAACTCGCTGCCGTCCTTGCGGCGTCCCGCCAGATCCCGCCCGGCTCCCATCGCCCGCCGCTCCGGTTTGGCGAAAAAACTCTGGATGTAACCCGGGTGCTTGGGGCGGACCGAATCGGGCACGAGCAGATCGACCGTTTTTCCAACAAGTTCCTGGGCCTCATACCCGAAGGTGTTCAGCACCTCGGCGTTCGCCATCAGGATCGTGCCGGTCTCATCGACCATGATGATTGCCATGGGTGCCGATTCCACCAGCAACCGGAACCGGTCATCTGGAGCCTGGTGATCCTTGGTTCCATTCATCGGGAGCTTCGAGTGTCGCATGTCGGGGTCCTGCTGCTGTGTTTGGGCAGCGTATC
>JAIPJX010000166.1 GCA_021733945.1 Verrucomicrobiota bacterium
CTCCACCCGCTCCACCCGCTCCACCCGCTCCACCCGCTCCACCCGCTCCACCCGCTCCACCCGCTCCACCCGCTCCACCCGCTCCACCCGCTCCACCCGGGCCACCCGGGCCACCCGCTCCACCCAAAAAGCTTCATTCAGGGGCTATCACGCCAGATCTTGGATTGCACCAGAGCGCAGCGCCGACGCCGCTTTGCGGAAACCATGATTTCAATGGACGAAACGGACCGGGCAGACTACTCTTCACAGGTTGTCCATTAACCAAGAAACGATCGAATTCTATGATTCATACTCCATTATTCGGCATTGGGCTCGGGGTGGCTGCGCTGATCGCAGTCGGCTCCAGCATGATGGCGTTTGCGGCGGCTCCTGCGGAAGGGGATCCGGCGCCGGATTTCGCGCTCCCCGGGAGCGACGGTAAAACGCACAAACTCTCTGATTACCACGGCAAACAGGCAGTGGTGATCGCCTGGTTCCCAAAAGCCTTTACCGGTGGCTGAACGGCCGAATGCAAGTCGCTCCGTGCGAGTGGCGAAACGATTCGGAAATTTAATGTGGCTTACTTTACGGCGAGCACAGACACGGCCGAGACCAACAAGCGATTCGCCGAATCGTTGGAGTTGGATTATCCGATTCTGAGCGATCCGGACAAGAAAACGGCCGAAGCCTATGGAGTGGTGACCGCCGAGCGGCAGCTCCCGTTCCGCTGGACCTTTTACATTGGAAAAGACGGCAAGATTCTGGCCATTGACAAATCGGTGAAAACCGGAAGCCATGGCGAGGATGTCGCTGCCAAACTAAAAGCCCTCGGAGTCGAAGCGGCTCACTAGGACGCTGTCGCGGCGGGCTGTGAGAGCTCGGACAACCTCTCACGGCCCCGCCGCGTTTTCCCGGCTATTTCCCTTCCACACCCTTCAGGTAGGCCAGAATCAACTCCGGCAACCGGGTGCTGTAGCCGCCTTCTAGCACGCTGTAAAATGGAATTCCCAGCTCCCTGATGGATTTCCCGATCCAATAAAAATCCTCCACCTCCAGGTTCTCCTCGGCGATCGGATCCCGAACATAAGCGTCGAATCCCGCGGAGACCGCAATCAGGTCCGGGCCAAATCGTTTTAAATCCTCGAGTGCCCGCTGAATGGTTGCGCAATATTGATCGCGTGGGGTCCGGGGGGCCTGCGGGTAGTTAAAGCAGTTGGACCCGACATTTTCCGTGCCGGTGCCGGGATAGCCGGGATGCTGGTGAATGGAGTAGAATGCCGTATGCGGGTGATCCCGGAGGATGGATTCGGTTCCATTGCCGTGATGCACATCAAAATCGAGCACCGCCACATTGACAGCTCCGGTGGCCAAAGCCTCGAAGACCGAAACAGCAATGGAATTGAAGTAACAAAAGCCCATGGCCCGATCCTGCATTGAGTGATGTCCGGGGGGGCGCAACAGGCTGAACGCACTGTGACCTGCCCGGACCTCCTGCAGCGCGCGGAGGGCACCTCCCGCAGACCGAATCGCATGGTCGTAGATGCCGGGATAGGCGGGCGTGTCCGCGTCGAAATCGGTCGTAGCTCCCTTAACACGAGCCACTTGTGTCGCCGCGTGCGCCCGCTCCAACGTGGAGACCGGGACGTGGAGCGGCGGGAGCCAATCGATCTCGACATCGGTCTGTTCCCTGAGCCGTTCGACGGTGGCGCTGACTCGGGCGGGCCGTTCCGGATGGCCCGGAGCCGAGTATTCCGTGCAGCGTTCATCGGTGATGATTTTCATGGGGACAATCTGACTGATTCTGCTTAAAATTGAAGAAAGTTATTCACAAAAAGAACTTGCGCCCCAATTTCGAGGGATCTATAGTTCGCGCTCTTTTTATAAGAATTTTTACTGTATGCGTCGTCCAAAAGGCATCAAAACAAGAAAAGCGGTTGCAAAGCGATTCAAGATCACTGCGACCGGAAAAGTCAAGCGATCACACGCGGGCAAACGCCATTTGCTCGCCGGGAAATCGCCCAAGACGCGGCGGAACCTCGGTACTTCGACCCTGGTCGACAAGACCGATGTCTCCCGCATTATCAAAAATCTTCCATTTAGCCATTAAGTCTAACGATTAAGGATCAGTCACCATGCGCGTTACTAATGCCCCAGCTTCACGGAAACGTCGGATTCGCACGCTCAAAGCGGCGAAAGGCTTCCGGCTTCGCCGTTCCAAACTTTACCGCTACGCGGCCGATGCGCTCGATCACGGGCGTCAATACGCCTACCGCGATCGCCGCACCAAGAAGCGCACCTTCCGGGCGCTCTGGCAGATCCGCATCAACGCCGCCTCCCGGGCAGCGGGCCTGACCTACAGCCGCTTCATTCAGGGGCTCAAAATCGCCAAGATTGGTCTGGACCGCAAGGTGCTCGCTGATCTCGCCGCGACGGATTCAGCCGCGTTTACCGAACTGGTCCAAATCGCCCAAAATGCGCTGAAGACCAAGACGGCAACCGCCTGACCTGCCGCTTTCTTTAAACTGCATTCGATGTGCACGGGCGACCTCTTGGGCGCCCGTTTTTTTTGCCTATGTCGTTTCTTGATCATATTGATCCACTGACAGAGACCGCGATCGCGGAACTCACCGCCGCGGCCGACAGTGCGGAACTGGATCGCGCACGGGTTCGATATCTGGGACTCAACGGCGAGGTCACCGCCCTGCTCAAGCAACTGGGCACCCTCCCCAAGGAACAACGCCCCGAAGCAGGCCAGAAGATCAACCGGGCCAAGAACCGGCTTGAATCCCTCCTGAACGAGAGACGTACCGAACTGGAACTGGCCGCCAGCCTCCCAAAGGTGCCCAGCGATTTTACACTTCCCGGACGCCGCCCCACCGTCGGACGCCTGCATCCGCTCACACAAATCACCGAGGAAATTGTACGCAGTTTCCGCAAAATCGGATTTGCCGTCGCGGATGGACCGGAGGTCGAGGATGATTACCACTGTTTCGATGCCCTGAACACCCCCGCGGATCATCCCGCGCGCGACACCCAGGACACGTTTTTTATTCGACAGGGAACCGCCGCCTCGCAA
The DNA here is from genome assembly GCA_021733945.1 of Verrucomicrobiota bacterium. Taxonomy (GTDB): domain Bacteria; phylum Verrucomicrobiota; class Verrucomicrobiia; order Limisphaerales; family SIBE01; genus JAIPJX01. Next base: position 3,056 of record JAIPJX010000166.1, read on the forward strand.
CCCGCCACCTCCCCCACCCCGATGATCCTGCGCACCCACACCAGTTCGGTGCAGATCCGGGTCATGGAGAAACAACCGCCACCGGTGCGCATCATTGTTCCGGGCCGGGTGTATCGCCGGGACAACGCCGACGCAACCCACAACCCGACCTTCCACCAGGTCGAAGGACTCTACGTCGATCGCGGAATCACGGTTGGAGACCTCAAGGGCACCGTCGAATTTGTATTCAGGGACCTGATGGGGCCGGACACAAAAATCCGCTTTCGGCCGCACTATTTCAGCTACACCGAACCGAGCTTCGAGATCGATTTCTCCAGCGCGCTCACCCGCAAGATGGGCAGGGACTGGCTCGAGATCGCAGGGTGCGGCATGGTGCACCCCAAAGTGTTTGAGAATGTGGGTTACGACCCCGAAACATGGACGGGCTGGGCGTTCGGCTTCGGGATCGAACGGATCGCCATGATCCGGTACGGAGTCACCGACATCCGTCTTTTTTATGAAAACGACCAGCGGTTCCTGAGGCAGTTCTGATATGAAAGTCACGCTCAACTGGCTGAAACAATACGTGGCGTTTGACTGGACCGCCGAAGAGCTGGCGGAACGGCTCACCATGCTCGGACTCGAAGTCGAGGGCATCGTCAAATCAGGAGGCGAGTTCGAGGGCATTGTCGTCGGCGAGGTTCTCACCCGCAACAAGGTCGAGGGATCGGACAAATTATCCGTCTGCCGCGTCAACGATGGCACCGGAGAACGTCAGGTCATCTGCGGCGCTCAAAATTTCAAGGCAGGCGACAAGGTCGCCCTGATTCTTCCGGGAGCGTCCCTGCCCGCCAAACCGGGCGAACCGCCCTTCACGATCAAGGTGCGAAAGGTGATGGGTGTGGAATCCCACGGCATGTTGTGTTCCCCCAGGGAACTGGGCCTGGCCGAAGACGCAGACGGCATTTTGATCCTCCCGCCCGAAGCGCGGACCGGCCAGTCCTTTGCCGAACACCTGGGGTGTGCAGCCGGCGACGTGGTGTTCGATCTGGAAGTCACTCCGAACCGGCCGGACCTCAACAGCCTGATCGGCATCGCCCGCGAAATTGCAGCCGTGACGGGCAATCCGTTGCGCATCCCGAATCTCGAATCCCTGAAAGCGGCGACCGCAGATCCATCCGCCGGCAAGCCCCAGACACGCCCCACCGACCAGTGGGTCACCGTGCGCTTGGAAGCTCCCGATTTGTGCCCACGTTACGTGGCCCGTGTGGTGAGCGGCGTAAAAATCGGGCCCAGTCCCGACTGGCTCCGGCAGGCTTTGGGGAAAGTCGGCATTCGGAGCATCAGCAATGTTGTCGACGTTACGAATTTCGTAATGCTGGAGACGGGCCAACCCCTCCACGCTTTTGACTACTCCCTGCTCACCCGGCCGACCGATTCCGCCGCATCCGCTGCGACCCCGACGATCGTTGTGCGCCGTGCGACACCGGGCGAGACGTTCACAACTCTGGATGGAAAAAAACACACTCTGAACGAGGGCAATCTCCTCATCGCAGACTCCGTCAAGGGCATTGCCCTGGCCGGTGTGATGGGGGGACAGAACACCGAGATCAATGATCAGACCAGCGATGTCCTGATCGAGAGCGCCTATTTCCATCCCACCCATATCAGGGCCACTTCCAAACAGCTCGACCTTCGCACCGAATCCTCGTATCGCTTCGAACGCGGTGCGGACGTCGGCATTGCAGACTGGGCAAGCCGACGCTGCGTCCAACTCATCCTTGAGACTGCCGGAGGGCTTCCGACTCCGGGCGTCGTGGATGCCTACCCCGCCCCGGCGCCACTGGCGGAGGTGTGCCTGCGCTTTTCAAAGACCAACGCGCTTTTGGGAATCGAGATTGCCGGGACCGAACAGCGGCGCCTTCTGGAGAGCCTCAGTCTGGAACCCACCGCGTCAAGCGATACCGAGGGTACCTTTCGGATCCCGTCCTTCCGGGTGGATCTGAAACGGGAGATCGACCTGATCGAGGAGGTCTGCCGACTTTACGGAATTGACAAGATTCCTGGCACGACACCGCGGGGGGCCGTGGGGTTCAACGATTTCGACCGGACCCATGATGCACTCACCGAAGTGCGTCATCTGATGAACGCTCTCGGCCTGGACGAATGCCAGGGGCAAACCCTGATTTCCGATTCTGCTGCGGCTCATCTGACTCCCACCGAAGAGACCGTCTTCCTCTCCCATCCGCTGAGCGCGGACATGAACGTATTGCGTCCGAGTCTGATTCCCGGTCTGCTCGACACACTTTCCCGCAACGCCCACCACAAGAACCCGGATGTCGCCATGTTCGAGATCGGGCGCGTGTTTTCAAACCGGGATGGAAAAGTAATCGAGAATCGCGAGCTGGCCATTGCGTTGACGGGACTTCGCGCCAACCCGTTCTGGGCCGGCGACGACCGGAGCGCCAAATGCGATCTGTTTGATCTGAAAGGGTTGCTTGAAGAATTCTTCGAGCAGTTCGGCCTGCCCCGGATCGCCTGGAACCGCAACCCATCCCCCAGATCGCTGTACGTCGAATCAGCAGCCATTCTTCTGGGTGGCAAACTACCCCTGGGGGAACTCGGGCAACTGCATCCGCTGCTCGCCAAACAGCACGACCTGAGAAACCCGGTGTTCCTGGCTCGACTGGATCTGGATGCCGTGCTGGCCCGACGCAATCAAAGCCGGTCCTTCAAGGCCATCCCTCAATTCCCCACGGTCCGCCGTGATGTCGCTCTCCTGCTTCCGGAGACGGTCACCCACGACTCGGTGCTCGGGGCCGTGCGACAGAGCAAGACCGCCAACCTGCAGCAGGTGGACCTGTTCGACGTGTTCAAGGGACAAAACGTTCCCGAGGGACAGAAAAGCATGGCCTACGCCTTCACCTACCGGCACGCCGAACGCACGCTCACGGACAACGAAGTCAACACGGCGCACGCCGCTTTGGTGACACAGATCACGAAGAAGCTCGGAGCCACCGTTCGCGAGTAACCGCAGGTCGGACGGCTGAAATCCAGAACAACGCGCTCTTGGCCTCAGCCGTTTCCCTGGACGTTTTCTGACCTCGGCTCCTACTTTTCGGACACGCTCTCAGGATTCGAGCAGCGAGCGGAGGGGGAGTTCTGGTCCAGGACAACGCCGAAAACCATTGTCACGTCGAACTGACTGCCGTGGCCCTGGCGGCTCTCGACCTTGATCGTCCCGCCCATCATTCCGACCAATTGTTTGGAAATGCTTAACCCAAGACCCGTGCCGCCAAACCGACGCGTACTGCTTCCGTCAGCCTGCACAAAGGGTTCGAACACCTTGGCCATCTGTTCCTCAGAGATGCCAATGCCGGTGTCCATCACTCTGAAATGCATCTTGATCTGGTCACCCTGCGCCGCGTCGGACCAGGCACTCACGGTTACTTTCCCTTTCTGCGTGAATTTAACGGCGTTCCCAACGATATTGATCAAAACCTGGCGCACCCGTCCCGGATCGCCAACGACCGCTTCGGGAACATCAGCCGCCGTCGTCCCCTCCAGCAAAATGCCTTTCTGCCGCGCCTGCACTTCCAGGGACTTGAGGACATTTCCCAACACGGTGCGCGGTTCGAAATCGGTCGCGTGAATGGTCATCATTCCCGATTCGACCTTCGAGTAATCCAAGATGTCGTTGATAATAACGAGCAACGACTCTGCCGATGACATGACCGTGGAGATATACTGCTTCTGAAGTTCCGTCGGCTCGGTGTCGAGCAGGAGTTCGGTCAGCCCGATGACTCCGTTCATCGGGGTGCGGATCTCGTGACTCATATTGGCCAGGAACTCGCTTTTCGTGCGATTGGCCAGTTCCGCCTGCTCAGCTGCCAGGCGGTACGCCTCCTCCGCGTGCCGACGCACCTCGATTTCCAGCTGAAGGTCCGCTGTCCGCTCATCCACGATCCTGCCCACCCGGGCCGTCCGACCCGTTATCACCAGCAGAAACGCTCCCAGGAGCCCCGTGAACAAAAGCCCGCTCGCGAGCAGCAACCAAAGATGCCAGGTCTGCTGTCGCCCGATAAAACCCTCCGTCGGTTGAAAGAGGAACGACCACTTGCGCCCTCCCACATCCAGGGTCGCCGTCCCATACAATCCGCCGGATGCATGCCAGGCAACTCCATCCTCCACACTGTCTGTATCCACGGATCGGTTGCCCGGCAAATCGCTGAAAAGCAGACGTTCTCCAGCCTCCGCGGATACATCCTCGATGCGCATCAGGGCCACATCCGGCTGCTTGCCTTCCAAGGCGTCCTGCACAAGGCTGTCGACCTTAAAAACCCCCGTTGCGTATCCCAGAAGATCGCGCCTGCGAGAACTCACGGATTCCATCGCCCGACCATCCCCCCGGTAAACCGGAAGGAAGAGGAGGAATCCGTAGCCTCCGGCCTTATCCTGAACCAGGACAATCCGCCCGGTCGCGCTCGGGGCGGCGGCATCGCGCGCCTGATCCAGGGCCTGCAGTCGTTTCGGGTTGGAAGCCACGTTGAACCCCAGGGCAGCGGCGTTGGCTTCAAGGGGTTCTATGTAAAGCACGGACACATACTCCTCCCGGCGGGGAGCGGGAATCACCTTTCCCTCAGCCGACCGTTCGGTGATCTGGAATTCCGGGCTTTGGTCAAGCCTGGCAGCCTGCTCAAATCCGGCACGGTCCTCATCGCGCACCACCGGGTTCCAGGACAGGGCCTGCACGTCCGGATGGGTCTGAAGGAGATGACGAACGAAGCCCCTGAACTGGGATCGACTCACCGGATCGAAACTCAGAATCAAACCTTCCATCGATCGAAGCAGGTCAACATGATCCGAGATGCGCCCCTTGAAGGCCTGAACAAAGGCACTGGTCCATCGTTCAAACTCCAGCTTGGTGCGATCCTTCTCCCAGCTGCGGGCCGAGACAAAAACAACAACCGCAACCGCAAAGGTCACACTCAGCGGCCCTCCAACCGCAAGCACACGATGCCTCCAGTCCTGCCTGGGCTTTCCGCATGCGATCAGCATCAGCGTCGTGAAAATCAGCACTCCGATCGTATCCCCCACCCACCAGGTCGACCAACTGAACAACAGCACGGATGAGGACATGACTCCAGCGACCATGAGCACGGTGACCCCCGCCGTGGAACTCACGAGACAACTGATCGGACCACCGAGGGAAAGGAACTTGAGGATGGCCCATTCTTCCTCCAGCGAGTTCGGAAGCCCCACGTAGCGGCTGATCAAGCGGGCTCCAAACACAGCCTGAAGCGCCGCACCGCCCGCAATGGCCAGAGCAACAACCAGCGAGGTCAGGAGCGACGAAGTCGTGGAGGAGTCGAATGAAGTGCCGACGTTGACACAAAACGATCCGATCAGGATGCCGGGCCAGATCCGCCTGCCGAAAAGAATCACCCCTCCCAACGCAATTCCCGAAGCCGGCCATACCGCGGTCGCATACCCCGGTGGAATCACCAGCAGCAATCCGAGCCTGCCGGCCAGATAATAGGCAAGCGCAATGCCTCCAATCCCCACGAAGCTCCTGAATTCGAACGACAGTTTCTTCTTCACGCTGCAACCGATTCTAGTCGTCCTGACGCGAAAGAACCAGGATGGGGGACTCGCATCTCAGGCACCACCCCCAGGGGGGATTTCGGCGGTCACACATACAGCGCCGTCTGCAGATCGTGAACCAGCACACTCACGACCGGATACCGCTTCTCCATGTCGCGCTCCAGGCATTTCAGAATAGCCCGCTCCAACCCCGCTGGGATGTCCGCGTTGAGCTCCCGGGGTGGCACAAAATCAATACTCCGGTCCAACTGCCGACGCAGAATCTCATCCGGAGAATCCCCCCCAAAAGGTTTTCGTCCGGTCAACAACTCATAGGCCGATACCCCGAAAGCAAAAACATCGGCCCGATGATCGAAGGGTTTTCGGAGGAGCTGTTCCGGTGCCATGTAGGCGGGCGTGCCCGGATTGTCCGGACTTTTCTTCGGCACCTCCGGCCTGGGCTGGGCCAGATCAAAATCCACCAAACGCACACTCGCATTCCGGGTCAGCAGCACGTTTTCCGGCTTAAAATCCAGATGCATGTAACCGCTGTCGTGGATGTGCTCCAACCCGCGAGCCATGTCGATGAGAATGTTACAGATGTTCTCCTGGAAAACGACGTCGTCCCGGGCGGCTAGCACCTTTAAATTCGACGCTTCCACATACTCCATCAGCATGTAAAGCCACTTGCCGATCTTGCCCTGCCCGATGTAGCTGATCACGTTCTCGTGCCCGTGGATTTCCGAAAGAATCCGGCACCCGCGGAGAAACCGTTTTCTCGCCTTAAAATTCAGAAGGGACGAATCCCGCAACCGTCGCAAGGCAAACGTCTCCCCTTTCGAGTTGGTGGCCAGCCAAATATCGGCCATGCCGCCGCTCGCAATCAACTCCTGCAGGTAGAACGGCCCAAACTGGCCGGGACTGCCCGCCGCTTCTAATTCGCTCTGACTCATCGTAATAGGATGGCTCCATCGGGACACCGAGTCTTTAACACCTTGCATTTAACATGCCAACACTATTCAGGAGATTCATTCCCACCACAATTTCCACCCCACCGAATCCTCACAGGACTCGAATTTTGGATTGCATCCGCTCTCCGCCGATGCGACAAAACAGCAGTTAGCAAAGGATTTGACATGCCCATGCGCCATTGCTCAGCTATTTTCCTCTACCTCGGTTTTGTATTCCTTCCCGGCGCGCTCATGGCACCCTGGATTTATGAACTCACCCAATGGATGACCAGCTACAGCCCCGGACTCGCCTGGCTGGCTGACAAGCCGTTTCACCGATTTCTCAGTCGTTCCCTCCTCCTCATGGCCCTGCTCGGCCTGCGCCCCTTTCTCAATGCGATCGGCATCCGAACCTGGCATGAAGCCGGACTGAAACGAAGCCCTCAGGCCTGGTCGCAATTCGTCCAGGGCACCCTGTTGGGGTTCGCATCCCTCACCGTGATCGTCGCGCTGACGATTCTTGGAAACGCAGTCGACCCCAGACTTGCCAACGATCTGGGGCACATTCCCGGGCATCTGGCAAACGCCCTGCTCGCCGCCGCCACAGTCTCCCTGCTCGAGGAACTCCTGTTCCGGGGCGCCATCTTCGGAGGCCTTCGGAAAAGCCTTTCGTGGCCTGCCGCTCTCGTTGTGAGCAGCCTGATCTATGCTGCGCTGCATTTCATCGACCGCGCGGCCCCAACTTCATCGATCGATTGGGCTTCGGGTCTGATCGCTCTGGGCAGCATGCTGAGCAGCTTCGGGCATCCGGAGAAACTTATGCCCGGCCTGATGAACCTTGCCGTGGCCGGGGCGATCCTCGGGACCGCCTACCAACGGACCGGAACCTTGTTTCTGCCGATCGGACTGCACGCCGGCTGGATTTTCTGGATCAAATCCTACGGTTTCCTGTTCAAACAACGCGGAGTGGAGGCTCACTGGTTCTGGGGCGGTCACAAATTGATCGATGGCTGGGTGGCCACACCCGTGCTCCTGACGATGCTGGTCTGGATGGTGCGCGGTGGAACATCCGGATCCTGCTCGACCACACCCGATCCGGGCCCCGGGCAGACCAGGGCATGAAAACATTCCTTCCAACCCTCCCGAACCCGCCGGGTCGGAAACACCTGACAGCCGAACCGGACAAGGGCAATTCGTGGCTTGATGCGGTTCTTGGTTTTGTCTATCCTGAGACATGTCAGGTGTGCCACATTATTCGCAGCAGGGCCCGGGACGGCTTTGTATGCGATTCATGCCGTCGCAGTGTGCGATTCATCGAAGCTCCGCTCTGCGACAAATGCGGCCTCCCGTTCTCTGGTGAAATCACGTCACGATTTGAGTGCGGCAACTGCCGCGGAATCCAGCTCCACTTCGACCACGCTCGTTCTGCGGTCGAAGCCAAGGGGCTCGTTCTGGATGTTCTCCATCGATACAAATACAACCGCGCCTTATGGTTCGAACCTTTTCTCGCAAGCCTCCTGATTGCACGATGCCAGCCGGCGCTGCAAACCCAAGGGTGCGAACTCATCGTGCCCGTGCCTCTGCATCCCCTCAAACAAAGGGAACGCGAATACAATCAGGCCGAACGCCTTGCCAATCGCTTAAGTGATGCCACCCAGATCCCAACCGACCCGAATCTCCTCAGGCGAACGGTCCACACCGCGACCCAGACCCGACTCTCCCGCTCACAGCGGGCTCGAAACGTCCGACGCGCCTTTGCGCTCACCCGGCCGATCCGCCTGGAGGGGCGGCGTATCCTGCTGGTCGACGACGTGCTCACCACAGGAGCCACCGCAAGCGCCTGTGCCATCGCCCTCCGTGAAGCCGGTGCCCTCCATGTCTCTGTCTGGACGGTCGCACGCGGCACTTAAACCTCTGCATTTGCGTTAATCATGGCGACTTCTTCCTTCACTAAAAAGACCCTCGGTGTCGAGGCGAACGATTCCGGCAAGGCGCGCTCAGCGGATTCCGGACAACCGGCATTTCCCAAAAAACCAAAGATCACCCCCAGCAAGGCAAAACGCAGGGAGATCCCCGAGGGCCTCTGGACCAAATGCCCCAAATGTTCCCTCATGCTCTACGACAAGGAACTGGACGAAAACCTCAAGGTATGCAAGCAGTGCAGCCACCACTTTCCAATCGGAGCACGGGAGCGCATTCATTCCCTGGTTGAAACCTGTTCCTTCGAGGAAATGGACGCGGAAATGACCAGTGTGGATGCCCTGAAATTCACCGGAGCGTCCTCATACGCGAGCAAACTCGATGCCTACCGCAAGAACACCTCCCTGAAGGACGCCGTGATCACGGGAATCGGCAAGATCAATTCCATCCGAGTCGCACTCGGAGTCATGGACTTTCAGTTTCTTGGCGGTTCCATGGGATCCGTCGTCGGTGAGAAACTGACCCGACTCATCGAAACGGGCACAGCCAAAGAGCTCCCCGTGGTCATCATCTCCTGCAGTGGCGGAGCCCGCATGTACGAGGGCATGCTCAGCCTCATGCAAATGGCCAAGACCTGCGCTGCATTGGCTTACCACGGACGCAGCCGACTCCCCTTCATCAGTGTTCTGACCCACCCCACCACCGCCGGTGTCATGGCCAGTTTCGCTACGATCGGTGACCTGATCATTGCCGAACCCGCCGCCATGATCGGCTTTGCCGGACCACGGGTGATCAAGGACACCACCCAGTCCGAGCTGCCGCCCGGGTTTCAGACGGCCGAATTCCTCCGGGACCGGGGATTGATCGACGCCATCGTTTCCCGCAAGGAAATGAAGGGCCGGCTCACCTCCTATCTGGAGTTCATGACCGAGGGCCGAACCGCCCGACACGCCTGACCCGCCCCACCCTCTTGGGCAAACAGAGCAGCGAAGCGGGGAAGCCGGTTCGTCTTCCCTGCGCCTCTGCGGGACATCTTCCCCTCGGCGATTCACGCAGGAAATGCGGCATCTCGGCATTTGATCATTCGGGAGTTCGGGTCGCGCCCTGGGCTGGAACTGACACGAACTCCTGACACGAGAAAACCCGTTGATCAACAACCATCGTATCACCCCACCCAACGAACGATCCGGGGTTCATAAAATTAATCCTCACTGAGACGCGGAGACACAGAGAGCGGATGTTTTTTCGGTTCGTCTTCTCTGCGCCTCTGCGCCTCTGCGGGACATCTTCCCCTCGGCGATTCACGCAGGAAATGCGGGATCCCGGCATTTGATCATTCGGGAGTTCGGGTCGCGCCCTGGGCTGGAACTGACACGAACTCCTGACACGAAAAAACCCGTTGATCAACAACCATCGCATCACCCCACCCAACGAACGATCCGGGGTTCATAAATTTTCTCCCGCTGAGACGCGGAGACGCAGAGAGGGGATGTTTTTTCG
>JAIPJX010000167.1 GCA_021733945.1 Verrucomicrobiota bacterium
GGTGAGTCTGAGCGTGACGGCGGTGAACGACGCGCCGGTGCTCAGCGGCGGACCGCATACGATGACGCCCGTGACCGAAGACACAACCACCGCCGGTGTGGCGGTGTCGGTGGTTCTTGGATCGTTCACAGATACGGATGTGGACAGCGGAGCCGCAGCGCGGGGCGTTGCGGTGACCGGCAGCACCGGGAACGGTACCTGGGAATATTCGACCGACGGCACCACCTGGACCGGTCTGGGCACGGTGTCAACGACTGCGGCGGCGTTGCTGGGAAACAGCACGCAGATTCGGTATGTGCCGGACGCGAAAAACGCGGAGACCGCGACGTTGACGGTTCAAAGCTGGGATCTTACCAGCGGGAGCGCGTCCAGTAATACGACGGTGGCCACGGCCGATGGGAGCACGAACGGAGGAACGACAGCATTTTCGACGGGAACAGGAACGGTGAGTCTGAGCGTGACGGCGGTGAACGACGCGCCGGTGCTCAGCGGCGGACCGCATACGTTGACGACGACCGATGAAAACACCACGACGACGGGAGTGGCGGTGTCGGCGATATTGGGATCGTTTACAAACACCGATGTGGACAGCGGCGCCCCGGCTCGTGGCATTGCGGTGACGGCAAAGACGGGAAATGGCACCTGGGAATATTCGACCGATGGCGCGGCCTGGAAGGCTTTCGGAACAGTGTCAACCAGCGCTGCGGCGTTGCTGGGGAATACAACCCAGGTGCGTTATGTGCCCGACGCGGGGAATGCCGAGACGGCGACGTTTACGTTCCAGAGCTGGGATACGACCAGTGGAACGGCGTCGAGCAATACGACGGTTGCGACGGCGGATGTGAGCACGAACGGAGGTACGACGGCGTATTCGACCGGCACGGGGACGGTGACTCTGACCGTGACGGCGGTGAACGACGCGCCGGTGCTCAGCGGCGGACCGCATACGATGACGACGACCGATGAAGACACGACGACGACGGGGGTGGCGGTCTCGGCGATATTGGGATCGTTTACAAACACCGATGTGGACAGCGGTGCCCCGGCACGCGGAATTGCGGTGACGGCAAAGACGGGAAATGGCACCTGGGAATATTCGACCGATGGCGGGACGTGGAAGCCTTTCGGTACCGTGTCAACCAGCGCTGCGGCACTGCTGGGGAATGCAACCCAGGTGCGTTATGTACCCGACGCGAAGAACGGCGAGACGGCGACGTTTACGTTCCAGAGCTGGGATACGACCAGCGGAACAGCCTCGAGCAACACGGCGGTTGCGACAGCGGACGTCAGCACGAACGGAGGAACGACGGCGTATTCGATCGGCACAGGAACGGTGAGTCTGAGCGTGACGGCGGTGAACGACGCACCGACGCTTGCGGCGCTCCCGGACCGCTCGGTGCTGGAACTGACACTGCTGACGTTCACCGCATCAGCTGCCGATGTCGATTTGCCGGGAGACACGCTGACATTCTCCCTGGATTCGGGTGCTCCATTTGGTGCGTCGATCAACGCTTCGAGCGGCGTGTTTTCCTGGACCCCGGCCGAATCCCATGGTCCCGGGCAACACTCCATCACGGTACGTGTGACCGACAACGGAACTCCGAGCCTGAGTGCCGTTCGGACGTTCACCGTTGCAGTTGCGGAGGTGAACACCGAACCGGTTCTGGCGGTCATTGTCGATCAGGTGATCAACGAGGGAGAGTCTGTAAACGTGGTCCTGGGCGGGAGTGACGGTGATCTGCCGGCCAATACATTGGCGTATGAGCTTGTTTCCGGTCCATCGGGAATGAATGTCAATGCTGGCAGCGGACTTTTGACTTGGACGACCGGAGAAGGAGATGGTCCGGGGAGTTACTCGGTGACGGCGCGGGTGTCCGACAACGGAATCCCCGCCCTTTCGGTGGTTCGCAGCTTTAATGTGAATGTATCGGAAGTCAACAGCGCGCCTGTAATCGCCGCGATCGGGGATCAAACGGTCAATGAAAAGGAGACCTTGACGGTGCAGATTGCGGCCAGTGACAGCGACGTTCCGTCCAACCAAATGACCTATTCCCTGGCCAGTGGCGCTCCGGCAGGAGCGAAACTGGATTCCGCCACGAGGCAGTTCAGCTGGACACCGACGGAAGCGCAGGGACCCGGCACCTACTCCATCACGGTGCAGGTTCAGGATAATGGGAGTCCCGTTTCTACCGTGACGCGGTCCTTCAGCGTGGTGGTCGCAGAGGTGAACGAGGCACCCCAGTTGCCGTCGTTTGGAGGAAATGTTGTCGATGAAGGGAAGGAGTTGGTGATTACATTGGCGGCATTTGATTCGGATGAACCCGCACAAACCATCAGCTGGAAACTTGGAACAGACGCACCTGAAGGAGTGAAACTGGATTCTGCACTCCCGGCCCTGCGGTGGACGCCAACGGAGGCTCAGGGACCTGGAACCTACAGCTTCGGGATCGAAGCAACAGACAGTGGCACACCTGCGAAAACAGTTTCTTCGACAGTGACCGTAGCGGTTGCCGAGGTCAATCAGGCGCCCGTGATAGCGGATGTCAGTCGAAAGACGGTCGTTGAAGATGAACGATTGGCCGTGAAAATCAGCGCAAGCGATTCCGATCTGCCCGGGCAGCAGTTGACCTACAGCCTGGCCGGCGGTGCGCCGACGGGAGCGTTCGTCGATCCGAGGAGCGGAGAGTTCACCTGGTTTCCGGGTGAAACGGAGGGACCGGGAACCTATACGATAACGGTTCTGGTGACCGACAACGCAACGCCGGCCGCAAGTGCCAGCATTGGTTTTGTGGTGGATGTAATTGAAAACAATCGGGTGCCGGTGCTGGCGGCAACCGCTCGGCAATTTCTCAACGAAGACCAGGTGCTGAACGTGGTTCTTGCAGCGAGTGATCCGGATGTGCCAAGCCAGACGCTCCGGTATGCGCTCGGTTCTGGTGCGCCGCAGGGGCTGAGCCTGGATCCTGTGAGCGGATTATTGAGCTGGACACTCACGGAAGCTCAGGGCCCCGGAAGTTTTTCCATTCCCGTGGAGGTGAGCGATGACGGGTTTCCTCCACTGAAAGCCACGGGGAACGTTATTTTGGACGTGGCTGAAGTGAACACCGCGCCAGTGCTGGCTGCGATTCAAGACCAGACGTTTTCCGAAGGGCAAAGTCTGGGTCTCACCGCAACTGCGACCGATGCGGATCTTCCGGTCAACAGACTGACATTCAGCCTGACGGGGGCACCTGCGGGGATGACGATGGATGCGGGCAGTGGCCAGATTCGTTGGACACCTGAAAAGACCCAGTCGGGAACCACGAACACGGTGGTGGTTGTGGTGACCGATGACGGGAACCCAGTGTTGAAGGATGAAAAGAGTTTCCGTGTGATTCTCAACGGAGTGAATGACGCACCGGTGATTGCGGGTCCTTCGAAGGTGGATCTCAACGAGGATACGAACGGATCGATTGCAGGACTTTCGGTGAGCGACATCGATTCGGGGAGCGCCGCCATTGAAGTGTCGTTGACGGTCGGCAAAGGTAACCTGTCCGTGAGTGCGGTGGGTGGTGTGACGGTTTCCGCAGGGAACGGGACCAGCAATCGGTTGGTGTTGAGTGGCACGACCGGAGCGCTCAATGAAGCGCTGAGTTCGTTGAGTTATATCGGCCAGACCAATTTCTTCGGTGCAGACACGCTCCTGGTGGTTGCGAATGATCTGGGTAACACGGGACAAGGCGGAGCCCTGAGTGCGCAGATCGAGGTGCCACTGACTGTCGCGGCGGTGAACGATGCGCCGACGATTGGATCGATTTCCAACCAGGGAACACCCGATGGTGTGCCCGTGGGACCGGTGGCATTCGTTGTGGATGATGTGGACAACGCCCCGGCAGCGCTGGTGGTGAGCGGTTCGTCATCGAACCCCGCGTTGATTGAAATCGCCGGGATTCGTTTGGAAGGAAGTGGGTCGAATCGGACCTTGAGCCTGCAGCCAATCCCGGGACAGGTTGGAACCGCAGTGATCACTCTGCAGGTGGCGGATCGCGAAGGCGCGACGAGCGCGGTGAGTTTTGATGTTGCGGTGGCGGCAGCCGCGCCGGTGATCACGACGGTGGCTATCAGTCCCGCGGTGTTGGCTGGCGGTTCGTTGACGTTGGAAGCCAGGGCAAGTGGCACTCCGCCGCTCAGCTATCAGTGGTTCTTTGAGGGAACGGCCTTGAACGGTGCAAATGCCGGGACGTTGCCGTTGAATGATCTTCAGTTGAGCCAGGCCGGAGCGTATTCGGTCGAGGTCACGAACAGCGCGGGAACGGACCGGAAGATCATCGCGCAGTTGACGGTGAACGCGGAACTCGGCATCACCTCGGAGCCGGCTGATTTGACGGTGATTCAGGGGGCAAGCGCGAGCTTCCAGGTAACGGCGGGAGGCACGGCACCGTTCAGTTACCAATGGAGTTTTGAGGGAACGGCCATCGCTGCGGCGACGTCCGAGGTGTTGACCCTGGCAAATGTTCAGCCCGCCATGCAGGGCGGTTATTCGGTTGCGATCACCAATCCGGCGGGCACGGTGGCCAGCCGGGTGGCGGCTCTGACTGTTTTGGTGCCATCCACACTTTCCGGGCAGTTGCAGGATCAATTGGTGGCCACGGGCAGCCTGGTGACCTTCAGTGTCAACGCCAGCGGCACGGCACCGTTGACTTATCAATGGCTCTACAACGGGACGGCGATTCCGGGGGCGAATTCCGCCAACCTGGTTCTCGACAATGTGCAGACAGGGCAGTCTGGATCCTATCAGGTTGTCATCACGAACCCCGCTGGTGAGACACTGAGCCGTGCGGCTTTATTGACGGTGAGCGAACCGGTTGCGATCGTCAGTCAACCCTCGGACCAAACGATTGTGGAGGGGCAGTCTGGAACAATCAGCGTTCAGGCGGGTGGCACTGGTCCCTTCCGTTACCAGTGGTTCCGCAACGGCAACCCGATCCTGGGTGAGACCGGGCAAAGCCTGGAGCTCAAGGGCGCTCTGGTGGCGCAATCGGGACGGTATTCGGTGGAAGTGGTGAATGGTGTGGGCCGGATCCGCAGTGCCGAGGCCGTGGTAGCGGTTGCGGTGGCACCTGTGATCACTCAGATTCCATCGGACAAGACCGCTGTGGAAGGGAGCACGGTAGTGTTAACCGCGCCGGTGAGCGGGACCAAACCGTTGATTTATCAATGGCTGCGAGACGGAGTTGAGATTCCGGGGGCGACAGGTTCGACGCTGAACCTTCCATCCGTCTCGACAGCGGACGAGGGAATCTATTCAGTGCGCGTTTCCAATGCGGCGGGCACCGTGGAGGGTCGAATGGGTGCTCTGAAGGTTCATGTGCCGGCCAAGGTTCAATCCGGTCGGGAAAATGTTGTCGCGGGGATCGGAAGCCCCTTGAACCTTTCCGTAAAACCCTCGGGCACGGCCCCGTTCACCTTCCAATGGTATTTGGATGGGAAAGCAATTCCCGGGGCAACAGCAGGTGAGTATTCAGTGCTTTCGGCACGGGCGAGCGATGCGGGCAAATACACCGTGGTGGTGAGTAATGCGGTAGGTCCGATCAACGGGCCGGTGTTTGATGTGGCCGTGATTGATTCGGTTCTCATTGTCACCCAACCACAGGGTGTTCAGGCCAAGCAGGGGGACGAAGTGCGGCTGACCGTGGGGGTCAAGGGAACCGGGCCGTTCCGGTATCAATGGGAGTTTAATGGTTCCGTGTTCCGCGAGACCAACAAGCCGGAGTTGATCCTGCCCGGAGTGCAGTTGAATGCAGCCGGGGATTATCGGGTGAAAGTTTCGAACGCGGTCAGTTCGGAGACGAGCCAGGTGGCAACTCTGACGGTGACGGGGCAGGCGCAGTTGAAGGGCCTGCCGAAACTGATCCGGGTGGCAATTGGCAGCGACCTGGTTTTGCACGTGGTCGCGGAGGGCACACCGCCCTACACGTATCAGTGGCAATTGAACGGTGTGAACATCGCTGGAGCGACCACCGACACCTACCGGATACCCAATGTACAAACCGTCGATGGCGGAACCTATTCCGTGACCGTCACCGATGCCGGAGGAGCGACCACCAGCCAGCTGACCAATGTCATTGTCATCACACCGGATCTTGGATTGGCGGATAATGTCGGGGGAGCGACGCCAACCAGTGCGCTGAGCGGGGATGGTAGCGGAAATAATGTAGGTGCCAGCAGGGAACCGGGTGAACCGTCGCACGCAGGGGGGCGTCCCGCCTCGCGGTCGGTGTGGATGGCATGGAACTCGCCCGGACTTGGCATTGCCTCGTTCGGCACTCGGGGTAGTGGGTTTGACACCATCCTGGCGGTGTACAAAGGCAGCCCGGGAAATCTGGTGAGCGTGGCCAGCGACGAGGACAGTGGTGGGTATCTGACCAGTGCCACATCCTTTAACACCGAACCCGGAGTGGTCTATTACGTGGTGGTCGATGGGTTTGAAGGTGCCCAGGGAGCTGTTGCGTTGAGATGGAACTGGGTGCAGACGAGCGAGCCGCAGCCGGTGATTGGAAGTGATCCGCAAAGCCGGACGGTGTTGCTGGGGCAATCGGCGTCGTTTTCCGTCGTGGCACAAAGCCCGAGTGGAAGTGTGCTCTCGTATCAGTGGTATCTGGATGGCGAGGCGATCGCTGGAGCGACCGAACCGACGATCACCCTGGCCAGCACGGGGGCGCTGGACGTGGGGGCGTACTCGGTGGATGTGAGCAATGCCGGAGGCACGGTGAGAAGTGCTCCTGCGATCCTGCAGATCAATTTGATTCCAACGGGCACCGAGGGAGT
This sequence comes from Verrucomicrobiota bacterium, assembly GCA_021733945.1. Lineage (GTDB taxonomy): Bacteria > Verrucomicrobiota > Verrucomicrobiia > Limisphaerales > SIBE01 > JAIPJX01. Next base: position 6,808 of record JAIPJX010000167.1, read on the forward strand.
GGGCGTGAACGCCCTGGATAAAGTCGGCTCCAGCAGTCTGACCGGAGAACAGATCATTGTGGGGCCCGCTTCGGTGGCCGTGGAGGAATCCTCGACGGGCACGCTCGCAAGACGGAGTGTGAGACCTGTCCGGCTGCAGTCGTTGCTGCAGGGCATACGGGGCGAAAAACTGTTCAGCAGCAAGGGCTCCGTGAAGGATGCCGGGGAACCGAATCATTGCCGGGTGCCGGGAGGGGCTTCGACGTGGTTCGTTTACGAACCGCCCCAGAGTGGGGTGTTGCGGGTGAGCACCGAAGGGAGCAATTATGACACCGTCCTGGCGGCTTATCTGAGCCCGACGCTGGATGTGGATTACACCAGGTTGCAGGAGGTGAAATGCAACGACAATGGAGGGAGCGATGGGAAAACCAGTGTGATGGAATTCCCTGTGGAAGCTGGAACCCGGTATTACCTGGTGGTCGATGGAGTGAATGGGGCCAGGGGTTTGGTGCATTTCACCTATGAAATGATCCAGGCACCGGTGCTGTCGCTGCCCACGTGGTTTGCGGTCGACGGAACAACCGGGCAGGTCGATTCGACTGTTCAAAACCCGGTGACGGCTGTCGGCGCGAGTGTGGATTATCAAATCGCGATCGGTGGATTGCCGACCCTGGCGTCGGTGGGTTATCAATGGAGACGGAACGGAATCGATCTTTCCGGGGCCACAAACGCGACACTGCGGTTGAACAATGTTGGTCAATCGGACGCGGGAGATTACACGGTCGAAGTGAGCACCTTTGCGGGGACCGTTCAGAGCAACCCGAGCCGGTTCAGGGTGGCGGAACCAATTCTGTTGCTGGTCAAACCGGACGATCAAACATTGCTCCTGGGGCAGGGCGCGTATTTTGCGGTGGTGCCCTTTGGAGCCGGGCCCTTCCAGTATCAATGGAGTCACGATGGGCAAATGCTTGCCGGGTTAACGAATTCAGCCGTTGTCCTGCCGGATGTGCGGCAGAGCCAGGTGGGAGTGTATACGGTTCAGGTGAGCGATGGCGTGAGTCGAACGAGCGCATCCGCGAACCTGATCCTGCAGGAAGCATTGTCGATCGGGGCGCAACCGCAGGGGCAGGCGCTGGTGTCCGGACAAACCACCCAATTGAGCGTGGCGGTGCAGGGTGTTGCCCCGTTGACTTATCAATGGCGGATCAACGGGTTGGATATCCCGGGAGCCACGGCGGCCACTTTGGATCTGGTGAATGTACACCCGGCGCAGGCTGGAGATTACACGGTGATTGTAAGCAATGCGACCGGATCCATTGAGAGCGGTGTGGCCGTGATCAGCGTGAGGGTCCCCATCAGCATCCTGCAGCAGCCCGTGGGCGTCAGTGTGAAGGAAGGGGAAACCGTGACGCTGCGGTTTGCGGCGGTGGGCATTGAGCCGCTGAGCTATCAGTGGCGGTTCAACGATGTGGCGATCGCCGGGGCAACGAACGTTGTATTTGAGATAGCCGCGGCGAAACAGACGGATGCCGGAATTTATACGGTTCGGGTTCAGAACGCCGAGGGATCAGGAGTAAGCGATCCCGCGGTCGTTGGCGTTGCACCCGCCGAAGAGTTGACGGCCGTGTTGCAGATTGTCTCGGTGAAGCGATTGGCTGACCGGACGGCGGAACTGCTCCTGACCGGGCCCGTGGGTGCCAAAGCGATCGTGGAAGTGTCGAACGATCTGAGTGAATGGATCGTGCTGGCGAGCCTGACGGTTCCGAGCCTGACCTTCACGCATATCGACCAGGAAGCGAAAACGCTGGACGCGAGGTTCTATCGGGTGCTGCATTTTGTGCGGTTGCTCAAGATGACCCGTGGAGCCGGCGATGCGGTCGAACTGGAGGTGGATGGCGGAGAAGGGCTGAACGTACAAATCGAGACCACGGATGATTTCGGAAAATGGTCGGTAATCGGAACCGCAAAGGTTCGTGGCGGGAAGGTTCAATTCAACGATCCGGCGTCCCAGGGCAAGACATACCAGTTCTACCGACTGCTCGTTGTGCCATAGCCTTGGATCGAAGTAGTCGAAAGTCCGTGCGTGCACTGCCAGATCGGCGGTGCACGCACGGTGATCTGCCAACGGCAAGGTCCAGCTTCGCGGACGATGGCTGAGTTCGAGAGGATTTATCTTTCAACCATGAGCCGGCGCGGTGAAGATCGGTGCGCGCCATGATGGATCGATTCGAGAGTTTTGGAGTGATTGTCCGAACGCTGATTCGTTCAGGCGGGCATGGGTGGGTTTTCCTGGTTGGTCTGCTGGTTTCATTCTCCGGGGTCTCGGGTGCTGAACCAGGTCCGGTAAACAGCGCAAACCTGAGGGCCGCGGCGGGGCGTGCGGTTTCGTTTCTCTCCGTTGAAGTTGGAATCTGGCGAAAGGAGAATGGGTGTTATTCCTGCCACAACCATGGGGACGCCGCCCGGGCCCTGTATGCAGCCCGGTTGAAGGGGATTCCGCTCGTGGACGGATGGATCGAAGAAACTTCCGACTGGCTGTTGCATCCGGAGCGATGGGACGACAACCCGGGAGATCCAGGGTTTTCAGATCGCACCCTGGCCAGGGTGCAATTTGGGGCTGCGGCATTGGCTCGGTTTCAGGGCGGCCGGGAGGGCGCGGAAACAGCTTTGAAAAAGGCGGCCGAGCTGGTTGCAGAGTGCCAGTCGGCCGGTGGTGAATGGCGGTTGGAGGGCAGTCAATCCATCGGGTCTCCCACAGCCTACGGGGACATCCTGATGACTCACATGGCGCTTGAGACCGTGCGTGGGGCGGTTGGAATCGGGCATGGCAACGAACTGAATCCGGTCGTGATTCGGGCTGGTGAATGGCTGCGCAGGGTTCCGGTTCGAACGGTGTTGGATGCGGCATCGCTTCTTCTGGCATTGGCCGGCCAGACGGATTCCGAAAGCCTTTCCCGGAAGGAGCTGGCACTTGCGATCATCCGGAAGGGACAGGCGGGTTCGGGTGGTTGGGGGCCCCATGTGACCGCGCCCCCCGAGGTGTTTGACACGGCGCTGGTGGTTCTTGCACTGCAGAAAGTTCCTCTTGATGCAGGCCTGCGGGATCGGATTTGGCGGGCTGTCGGGTTTTTGATGGCGCGACAGGAACCGGATGGCGGATGGGTTGAAACAACCCGTCCGTCCGGCAACCAGAGTTACGCGCAGCGTATGTCGACGAGCGGATGGGCGACCCTGGCGTTGCTCGAGGTGATGACGGAAGAATAGATCCCGGCGTCCGCCAAAGTGGATGGGCGATGGTGAGGGCCGGTCGGCGGCGTGGTCTTGAGGAGGTCAGGGTGCGATGTCAAACCGGAGGGAAACAAACTGTTCTTCCAGTTGTTTTCGCACCGGAGGAAACGCATCGACTTCGAATGGGCGGGCAATGCTGTTTCCAGCCAGATCCTCGATGACCGTGCCTGCATGCAGCTGATAAGTTCCGGCGGTCCAATCGTGGTTCGGCAAAAACCGCCAGGAAGTTTCACCGTCGGGGATTTCGATGGTCCCGGACACTTCCTGGCCCGTGGAGTCGGTGATCCAGATCAGGCGATTGATGAGCGCCCGATCGAGGGCTTCTTCGAAACGCAACAGAAGGGGGTGGCGGGTGCCGGCACCCGGCGGAGAGATGGTCCAGGCCTTCGGATCGGGAGAGGTGTAGTCCGGTTCGGATACCTGAAAGGTCTTTTGAAAATCCCGGATCAGAGGGTTTCCCGATGCGTCCTTCCAGTGTCGTTCAATCAGGAGAGTGTAGCGCTCCCCAGCGTGCAATGAAGGCCCCACCTGCTCGCGGGGGAGCAATCCACGCTTGATTCGGCCGGGATCGAAAAAGAGGGTTAACCGGGTGCCGTCGCGGTTCCAAAGTTCTTCGTCAATTTCAAGGAACGGAAGGTCGACCGGGGTGCCGTTGGTGGTGGTGAGGTGGATGTGTTCGTATCCCTGGCCACGGCTCATCGGGGCGGAGAAGTACAGGTAAAACTTCAACTGGTTCTCGGGCAGAACATCCGCTGTGGGAGAGACGCGGAGGACGGATGCGGTGGCAACGGGTTGGGGGGCGGGGATCAGGAAAGTCCTGGTGATGGCTTCCCCGGATGAGTCGGTTTTACCAGCGCCTGACAACGTCGGAGGCAGTTTGCCGGGCTGAAACCGGGCGAGGTAGCGGATTCCTTTTTCGATGGGAAACGTGGGAGTCAACCTAAGCGTGTTGGATTCCAGTAAATAGCGTCCGCTGATGGGCGGGAGATTGTTTTGGCTGCCCGATCCGGCAACCGTGACGGTAAAGACCTGGCTCCAATCGAAGGAATTGAGAGTGTTGCGGGATTCCGGTGACAGTGAGTCGAAAGCGGGGTGCGAAATCTCGAAGTAACTGGACGTGCCCGGTGCGGGATTCGGGATGAGGCGGATGGGCGGATTCGATTCGGCGGAGGTGGGGTTTTCTGGAGACGCCGGTGCGGCGGAGCTCGTTGGGGCTCCGCCGCACGCGAAACGGATCGCGAGTGCGACCGCGAAGAATGACCCGGATCGGATCACGGCAGTTCGAGTGCTTCGAGATCCATGGCACCCGAGTCGGTGGTGCGCAGCACGAGCGCACGGTTCTTGTCGAAACGATCGAGCTGGGTAATGCCTTTCCAGGTGCCGATCGTTTCGTAAGCCAAACCTTCTGAGCCGCCGCCTTTCACAGGATTGGTGATCGGGGTGATGTTGGCAATGCCATCGGTGGTGATCTTCATGATCCCGCGGTTGTTGTTGGCCAGGAGGAGGTAATCCTTGCCGCCCTTCTGGTAAACGATCATGTCCAGGGGGCGGTTCCGGTTTCCGAGTTCTGCGATGGTACGGCCTTTGACATGAGCGCCGGGTTTGAGGTCCCTGGTGGGAAAACTGACCAGGGGAGTGCATGTGTAGGCTGCCAGGAGGTGGGATTCACCACCGACCGAGTAGGGGACGAAGGTCCGCACCGGGGAGGCCGTTTCGATGCGGCCATGCGCCCCGTGGAACATTTCAATGCTGGCACCCTGGTCGACCTTGGAGAATGGAAACGGGATCGAACGAAGGCTTGAGGAGAACTCTTCGTTGGAAAGACCGGCGACCAGAATCCGCCCGTCTTCGAAGGCCAGATCGGTGATCGATTCCATGCGGGGATTGCCACCACGCCCGGCCGGGGCCTTGTTCGCCGGGGCGTTGGGTATGCTGGCGCTCGAGAACTTCACGTTGTCCAGGGAAACGACATGCACATTCCCGGAGGTGTCGATCCGGACGATTACGGGCATGGCGTCGGGGCCTAGTCCGCGATGGACCGAAAGGTAGGTGTTGCGGGAAATTGGATTCACGGCCAGATCGTTGATCTGGATCTGTTGCGAATCCGTTCCAAGAGCCGCCGCGACCTTCTGGTTGACTGCTTCCACCTTGAACGCATCCTGACCGTCCGCAGGGTGTGTGTCCCCGGTTCCGATCGCGAAAATGGATGCCTGCGCGGTGTCGCCAACGAACAAGATGCCTTCCGGGCCGAAAGCCAGCGGTCCGGCGGACTTGAGTTCGGCGTGGCCCTGTTTCAGGCTGGCTGTGAGGTGGTGGTTCGCCCGGGCCGGCAGTGCCAGCAGGGACAGGACGCACAGGGTGATCAGAGAGCTGCGGGAAAACGATGGCATGGGAGGTTCCTTTACCTGAGGGTTTGAACGATGGATTTTTCGGGTTTCTCGGTGAGACGGCTCATGTTTGTAAACGGGTGGGATTCCGTCAATGCTGAATCCAGCCAGACCGGTCTCATTCATCGCAAAGACGTTCTGCAAACGGAATGGTTACGGGAATGCCGACGGGTTGCGTGGATTGTAGTCGGGCTAATCGGTTTGTCTGGAGGGATTAGTGCGGTGAATGACGGAGGCTTCGGGGGGGCCGGCTTAGCGGGACGCTTCGCCCTACCGCCATTCGTTTAAGGTATTCGGAGGGTAGGGCGAATCCGTCCCGGTGAGCCGACAAGCGGTTGAGCGGCTCAGCGAGGACGCTTCGC
>JAIPJX010000168.1 GCA_021733945.1 Verrucomicrobiota bacterium
AGAAGCAGGCCATCCAGAGCGCGAGTGAAGCGGTCGGTGCCCGACGGTCGGCCGAAAAAAACGCGGCGGACCTGGATCAGGCGCTCTACCTGAGCCGGATCGCGCAGGCCCATCACGAGGTGCAGGCAAACCGTCCGGCCGATGCCTTGAAACGGCTGCACGAATGCTCGGAAAGACTGCGCGGTTGGGAATGGCATCACCTCCTGAACCGATGCTACTCGATCTTGGAACAGAATGCGACGATTCCGGGAAATCCTCGAAATATCGAGCTCAGTCCGAATGGAAGGGATCTGGCGTTTGTGGGAGAGGGTCTGCTGCAGTTCCTGGAGATCGCTCCGTCTGGAGAACTTCAGGCGAACCCCGTGCTGGGTTCCTTCCAGGGAAAAGGGAAGTGGCACAGGGGAGAAATCTTCAGCCCGGATGGAACTCAGGCAGCGTTAATCGGTGTGAATACAAATTTCATCATCACGCTGATGGACGTGGCCAGTGGAAGAGAGATTCAGACCTTCACGGGAGATACCAACCGAATCCACTCGGTTGTTTTTCACCCCAGGGAACCGCGAATCGCGTCTGTTGCCAATGGAGAGCCGATCCGAATTTGGGACGTAGCCAGCGGCAAAGCAGTTCGTGCATTGCCTCAAGATATCGGCGCTGCGAACCTTGCCTACAGTCCGGACGGAAACTGGCTGGCTGCATCAGCCTGGAACCGGGTGATCATTTTCGACGTGCGCACCGGCGAGGAGCGTTGTCGAGTGGGGGGGCATCTGACCCCCATCCAGAAGATCGTCTTCAGTCCGGACAGCCGGAGGCTCCTCAGCGTGGATAACACCGTGATCCGGTTTTGGGAGATTCCCGGCGGTCGTTCCTTGGGGGCGCTGGAGGGGCACAAGGCCTGGGTGACAGACGTTGCGTTCAGCCCGGACGGAACGCGGCTTGCTTCAGGCGGGATCGATCGCCAGATCAAGATCTGGGACTGGACGAACCGTCTTGAAATGTTGTCGTTGACGGGGCACAGCAATTCGGTGGCGAGTGTTGGTTTTGCCCCCAGAGGCCATTTGATTTCGACCGACGAAAACGGGGTGATCAAGATTTGGGACACCACTCCCTCGCGACCGGTTGGTTCCGACCTGCTCGGAACCTTGTCCGGCCACACGAACCGCATCTGGTCGCTGGCATTTCTCCGGGACGGAAGACTTTTGTCCTCCGGGGAAGATGGTCGAGCCTTGGTATGGGACTTGGCGAAGGGGCAACCGCTCCGAACCATCAATGGGATTTTCGACGTCGGGGCGAGTGCCGACCAGCGATATGTGCTGACCGTACACGGCGAGAACCCGGGAAGCGTGGCTCGAATTCTCGATGCGCATTCTTTTAATGAGCAATTCAGAGCATCCTGGGGCGACAACAAGGGCTCCCTCTTCTGCGCCGATCTGTCGCCCGACGGGAACATCCTGGTCGCCGGCGGTTATGCCCACGTTCAAGAAGGTCGGTGCGCTGTGCTCGTTTGGGATTTGCGAAACCGCGGTGAGCCAACAGTCTTGGCTACTCATCAGGCTGGAATCTTGGATGTTCATTTCAGCTCCGACGGCCGTTATCTGGCATCCGCCAGCGAAGATGGCGAAGTAAAGGTCTGGGATGCGAAAGAACTCTCGCAGTCGCAGGAAGGACGTGTTCTCTGGCCTCGCATCGCTGGTTCCGAACTTCCAAAGATCGCCTTCAGTCCGGACGGCAAACGAATCGCAACCGGGGACGGTTTCAACGGTGTGGCCGTGCTCGACGTGGAAACCGGGGAGACCCTGCTGCGGTTGCAGGGGCACGGTGAAATGGTGACCTGTGTCGATTTCAGTCCGGATGGAAAGTATCTGGCGTCCAGCGGAGCGGATGCCACGGTGCGTCTGTGGGATGCGCGTTCAGGGAAACATCTTCACACCTATCTCGGCCACACAAGCATCGTCAACGCCCTGGCCTTCAGTGCGGACAGTCGCATCCTTGCTTCCGGAGGCCAGGATCAAGTCATCCAAATCTGGCGCGTCGAAGGTGTTCGGCCCTAACGCGGTTTGCACTCCCGGACTCGTCCGGAAAGCGGATCATCCCAATTCCCTGAAACAATCATCGACACAACTCAGCATATCATTATCGCAAAATCTATGAACTCGTCCGTTTCTCATTACCTCCGACTTCTGCCGGTTCTGGTCGCGCTGCCCTGGGCGCTTTTGGCCGACAGCGCCACCCCTGCCGACCCCCACGGACCCGCGACCGAACTGCATCGCGCGATCCAGCGGGGCGATCAAACCGCCTGGAGGCGGTTGATCCGCGAAGGAGCGGACGTCATGGCTCTCGACGCGAGTGGCAATATGCCGATTCATCTCGCCGCACAGCGCGGTGGGGTCGATTGCGTCCTCGCCTTGCTGGACCACGGCGCCGATGCCAACGCCACCAATCATCTCGCGGAGACTCCTCTCATTCTGGGTGCGGCCGATGTGGAGGTGGTTCGCGCGTTGCTCGAACACGACGCCAACCCCAACGCGGTTTGCACGAAGGGAAGGACGCCCCTGTTTTCGGCGGCCCGTGGGCGCCAATCGTTTGAGGCCGTGAGCCTGCTCATCAAAGCGGGGGCGAGGGTGGAGCTGCCCGCCCAAGGCCGGATGTGGAATCCTTTGATGGCCGCCATCCGCATAGGAAACCCGCGGACCATTGATTTGTTAATCGCAGAGGGAGCGACTTTGGAGGCTGTGAACAACGGCTATTCGCCATTGTTGGAGGCTGCGATTGACGGTGATTTGAGGACCGTCAAGCGGTTGGTGGAAGCCGGTGCCGACCTCGACTATTCGTATGAGGCCATCGACCCGGCGGGTAGCGCGCTGAACTCGGCAATGTGGGCCGGGCAACAGGAAGTCGCCGCCTATCTGATCGATCAGGGTGCTGATCTGCACAAGGCATCGACCATGGGAAGCAAGACACCGCCCATGGTCTGGGCCGGATACGGGCAGTTTGGAGATCCAACCCTCGCCCGAAAAATGATTGCCAAAGGTCTGGATGTGAACACCACGAACGCGGTGGGTGAGACGGCCCTCTTTTATGCGCTCAAGACCGGACCCGACACCGAGTTGGTGCGTTACCTGCGCAGCGTCGGAGCGAAGGAGCCGGAAGACAACGAACGGAAAAAGGTCCTGCCTTCCCGTCCGGTACCCGCGGATGGTCCCGAACGAAGCACGATGATCCGTGACGGTTCGCAGCGTGCGATCGACCTGATGCGATCCTCATCGGAGGTGTTTCTCAAAGGGCGGGATTGCGCTTCATGTCATCACCAGCTCCTTCCGCCCCTGGCCTATTCCATGGCGCTTCAGCGGGGGCTGCATGTGGATGCTCTCGCACTCGGACACCAACTGGCCGAGCAACTGTCCGGTGGCTCGATCCAGGGCGGCCGTCGGGGCTTGGTCGCCCTGGATGCGCTGGGTTATGCGCCCGATGCGCTCACCGCCGTGGCCGCTCAACGGGTACGTAACGAGCAAAACGAGAAGGGCACCTGGTTTGACTACGGCCGGCCGCCTTTGGAGGACAGCGCATGGCAGGAAGTCGCGTGGGCGGTGCGTGCCATCAAGGCATTCCCTGTTCCCGGCGACGAGAAAGCGACGGCGGAGAGCGTGGAACGTGCCTTGGACTGGCTGCGCCGTGAACAGCCCGCCACGCTCAATGAACGTAATTTTCAGCTGCTTGCCCTGCATTGGGGTGGCGAGCCCCCGGAGAAACAACAGAAGCAGGTGCACGCCTTGCTGAAGGAGCAGCGTCCCGACGGGGGGTGGGCCCAATTGCCAACCCTGGAGAGCGATGCCTGGGCGACCGGCCAGGCGCTCTACGCTCTGCACGAAGCCGGCGGGCTTGCGACCGACGATCCGGCGTATCGACGCGGCGTTGATTTTCTGCTGCGCACGCAGTTCGAGGACGGTTCCTGGTGGGTCAAGAATCGCACCTGGCCGTTTCAGCCGCACTTCGACAGCGGCTTCCCTCACGGCAAGGATCAGTGGATTTCCATCGGCGGGACTGTGTGGGCGACCATGGCCCTGCTGGCCACCATTGAGCCGGTGAAATCGCGCGACGTTTTGCAGACCGGGCAGCAATTGGTTGCCCAGTGGAAGGAATCCCAGACGACCGATGCGAGCCGGCCTGCCACCGGTGATTCCGAAACATTCGTTTTCCATGGCACCCGCACTGTGGATTTCAAAAAGGACATTCGTCCGATTCTCGAAAACTCCTGCGTGGATTGTCACAGTGGCGATAAGCCAAAGGGTGGTTTCAAGATGGTAAATCGCGCTTCCCTCATGAAAGGCGGAGAAAGTGGTGTGGCGACATTCGCGCCGGGCCGCGGCGCCGGGAGCCAGTTGATCCGCCACGTCACCGATCAGGTCGAGGATATGGAAATGCCGCCGCTCAATAAGCGGAAGACGTATCCCGCGCTCACGCCCGGGCAGGTGCGAACGCTCATCACCTGGATCAATGAAGGTGCGGAGTGGCCGGAGGGCATGGCATTTGAGTCCGGAAACGAATAGCCTGTTGACCAGGCCTTTCCGATGGAGATGTGCGGACGCAACCCGGGAGCCGCGCCGTTTGTGGCAAATGGAGGTTTTCAAGCGTGGAGCAATTGCTTATGGTTTTTTATGATTGCTGAAATAATCCGTGGCCTTCGGGTCGGTGTTGAGCTCCTGGGCGTTGTGGTGGCGGCCGCATGGCCGGTTGCAGCGGCTGAAAACGCGCTTCGAATTCCGGATGCCCTGCACGGGCCGGTGTATGATCTGGAAATGCGAGCCGGCACGACGCAGCTCCAGGCGACGGGAGTGCCAACGCGGACGGCCGGATACAACGGGTCGATCCTCGGCCCCACACTGATCATGAATACGGGGGACTTTGTCACACTCAATGTGCGCAATGGTCTGAACGAAAGCACCACCACGCACTGGCACGGCATGTGACGGCTTCGGACGACGGTGGACCCTATACGGTCATCGAACCCGGTGCCACCTGGTCGCCCGACTTTACCGTGCTCGATTCGGCGTCCACGATGTGGCATCACCCGCACCTGCACGGAAAGACCCACGAACAGGTGAATTCGGGCCTTGCCGGCATGATCCTGATCCGGGACGAGGTGGAGGCGGCGTCCGGTTTGCCTCGAACCTACGGGGTGGATGAGTTTCCCCTGATTTTGCAGGACCGATCCTTTGGGGTTGGGAACACGTTGCGCGTGGTTCCTCTGGGTGATGTGATGATGGTGAACGGAACGCTGGATCCCTACCTGGAGGTGCCCGGTCAGCTGGTTCGGTTCCGTGTGCTCAATGGCTCGAACGAGCGTGCCTATTATGTCGGCGTGAGCGAAAACCCCTGAACGGGCTTGATCTTGAGCTCGTGCAGCTCCGGGTGGGGGCGGCGATCGAACCTGTTCTTACCCGTCTTCCGGCGTCGATTTGGACCCTCGAGAAACCTGCGGAGGCGGATGTGACGACGCGCCGGACGATCCGAATGACGGGAGGCGTTCCGGGCACCCCGTTCACTCTGGACAACCGGGAATACGCGCATGACCGGATTGACCAGACGGTGTTTCTCGGCGCGGTTGAGATTTGGACCATCGAGAACGCCACGGGTGCGGCGCATCCGTTTCATATTCACGACATCCAGTTTTTCATCCTGGATCGCAATGGAGTGCCGCCGGCCGCTCACGAGTCCGGCAAGAAGGATACGGTTCTGGTTGATGCGCGCGAGACGGTGCGATTCATTTGTGAACGGGATGTTCCAGATCAACTGGACACGCGACACCGATGTGCGGTTTTTCCGGTTGATTGGGAGATAGAACCGGCCTCGGCCCGCAGAAAGTCCTGAAGTCGACCACTTCCGCCGGGACGGTGGCTTGATGTCCCGCGTGCCTGGCCGTGGGGCTACCTCGGACTTCTGAGCCGGGCGATCGCGCTTTTGCGTGCCGTCGATCATCATCACAGGTTTCACCTGCCACTGACGTGGCAGGTTTTTTTATGGAGGAGCAATTGAGAAAATTCCCCGACTAATCTTCTAAGAAACCGGCTTGTGAAGTGTCTTACCAGTGGCTGCGATGGTGGGTGGCTCCAGTAGCTTGGAGTGGATGGGGTGCGATGTCTGACAAATGTGACAATAATCCAGGGGACGAGAGGTCGCTTGAGCGGCTGTTTGCCGACCAGGAGACTCCATTGCTTGCGTATGCCGCGAGTCTGACCCGGGATGCCGGGGCGGCGCAGGATATTGTTCAGGAAGCGTTCATGAAACTGCATCTTCACTTTGACACCGTGCGCCAGCCCAAGCCATGGCTCTATCGAACGGTGCATCATCTCGCGTTGAACCAGCGCCGTACCCTTGGGCGGATTGTTCCATTCGACCAGGATCAGAACGGAGCGATCGAACCGCCGGACACCGCCCCCGGCCCGTGGGAACAGGTCGAGAAGATTGAAATGGTTTCCCAGGCACGCCGCTGCCTGGCGTCGCTCGATCCGGAAAGCCGGGAGTTGATCCGGTTAAAGTTCGACGAGGGGCTTTCGTATCAGGAAATCGGCGTTCGGATGGGAATCAGTTCCGGAAATGTCGGTTACCGATTGCATCATGTGCTCAAGGATCTGGCGATGGAACTGAAAGAATTCGGAGGGAATTCATGAGTGAAGACCACGAAAGCGGGGTGTCCCGGGAAGAGATTGAGATTCGCCTGACCGCTCTGGCGCTGGGTGAGGTTTCGGCGGAAGAGGCGGTGGATTTGCTGCTCCGTCTGGAGTCGGATCCCGAACTTGCCGCCTGGTATTCGACGGTTCAGCAGACGGGTGCTCTCATCGGTGAGGCCTTGGCAGAGGGTTCGATTGCGATGGAGCCGGGTCAGGTCCCGAACCAGTTGTCTGCGGATCGGCGGGAGTCGTTGTTGGGAGTATTCCGTAACCCGGCCGACTCGGGGATTCAGGAGGCTGGTGACGGTGGAACGGAGGCGGTTGTGTGGAAAATCCCCTGGTTTATTCCGCTCGGAATCGCGGCTGGGATTGTGGTTGTGTTGTCACTTTTCCTGTTCATGGAGCCGGATGCAGCGGTCCGGAAAACGTTTCGGAAGGGCATTGAGCTTGCTTCGGTTGAATTGCCGGACACAGCCGGTCTGGTTCTCGAGAAGCAGCTGGCTGCTTCACCCGAAGCGGTCCCGGTCCGGAAGGTCAGCCCCAACCTTGGTCCCGAGGCGGCTCTCACCGTCCCATCGGGCACGGTGTCGACATCGACGGCAACTTTGTCGGTTGCAGGAGGAGTGGTTGATTCCGAAGTCGACTCCACCGCCGCGGAACCCGAGTCCTGGAGGTTCGGATTGGGGCGAAGAGTGGTGGAGCAGGAGACTGTGGAGAGATTCTCCTATCAACCGCTGCCTGGTGCGGCCAGCCCTCCGTCCGTGGGTTTCAAGGTCAAGCTGAATGACCTGGATGGGGAAACCGGGGTGCCAGGGAACGCTCCCGCGACTGTGGCGCAGCCGAGCGACGACAAACAAACGACCAATTTCGGGGCGATTCGCGCCGGGGCATTGGCTCAATCGGCCAAGGCCGTTGACGGGCCTCAGGTCGAAGGGCTCGAACGGATTGGTCACGGGGTCGATCGATATGCACTCGAAGCAGACAAACGTCCGCCGTCGCGTCCGTCGCCGCAGCCTGAACGACTGAAGCCGTCTGCCCAGCGGCCCCTTCCCGGTCTGGAAGCGAGCTTGAAGGATGGGGTGCCCTCGGAAGGGGTTGCGCCTGCGGCCAGGGAGAGCGCGGAAATGCTGGTCGAGGAGAGCCCGAGCTCGACGTTCTCTTTGAATGTCAGCGACGTTTCATTCCGGATGACTCAGGCCTCGTTGGACAGGGGGACGTTGCCGGATCCGGGTGCCGTGCGTGTCGAGGAGTTTGTCAACGCATTCAACTACCATGATCCCGAACCTCCGCCCGGGGCGGAGCTGGGTGTGACCTGGCAGCGCGCGCTGTATTCGTTGGCCCAGCAGCGGGAGGTTTTGCGGGTGGCGGTGCGGACGGCGGCGCAGGGACGGGACGCGGGGCGGCCGTTGAATCTGGTGATCCTGCTGGATAATTCGGGGTCCATGGAACGGGCCGATCGTGTGGCGATCGTGAGGGCCTCTCTGCGGGTGCTTTGCGGAATGCTCGGGGAGCGGGATCGGATCAGTGTGGTGGCGTTTGCGCGGGTGCCGCACCTTTGGGTCGATGGACTGCGTGGGGGGGATCCGGAGGCGCTGCTGAAGCGGTTGCTGGAGTTGGTGCCGGAGGGCGGCACGAACCTTGAAGCCGCGCTGGAGCTGGCTTACGAAACTGCAGGCAAACACAGTGTGCCGGGCGGCAATAATCGGGTGGTCCTTCTCACGGACGGAGCGGCCAACCTGGGAGAGGTGGACCCGGAACATCTGCGGACCCGGGTGGAAGGATTTCGAAAACGGGGGATCGCCCTGGATTGTTTTGGAATTGGCTGGGAGGGCTACAACGACACGCTTCTGGAACAGCTGTCCCGCAACGGCGATGGCCGTTACGGGTTTGTAAACGCTGTCCGGGATGCGGAGACCGGATTTGCCAGGCGTTTGGCGGGAGCCCTTCAGGCGGCGGCTTCGGATGTGAAGGTACAGGTGGAGTTTAATCCGAACCGCGTGGTTTCGTATCGGTTGGTTGGTTATACGAATCATCAACTCCAGGAAAAACAGTTCCGGGATGCCAATGTCGATGCTGCTGAGCTCGGTGCCGCTGAGTCGGGCAACGCCTTGTATCTCCTGGAGCCGAAGTTAAACGGAAGTGGCCCCCTCTGCACGGTGCGTGTTCGGTTTAAACGCCCGGCAACCGGAGAATTTGTCGAGCGGGAATGGAGCGTTCCCTACAGCCCCGCGGGTTCCCTGGAGGAATCCGAGCCGTCCCTGCGCCTGGCTGTGGCGGCGTCCGCTTTTGGAGAATGGCTTTCCCGAAGTCCGCACGCAGCCGGGATTCGTCCCGACCAGGTGCTGGGGTTTTTGAGGGGGGTTCCGGAGACCTTTCCGTTTGATCCGGAACCGCGGTTGTTGGAGTCGATGATCCGGCGGGCCGGTGCGATTGCCGGGGAATAGCGAAACATGAATTAGGAATCAGGTGATTCCTGGGGGGGCGCGGAACAGGGGTTTGCGAAACACGACTGGATAATATGAAAACGAAATTGATTTGGGCGACGGCGGTGATTTTGTTCCTGATTCGTCCCGGGATTCTTGAGCGCGACCAAGTCCGTGGTGAAGCGGTGTTGGCAGCGGAGGCGCAAGGGAGGCAGCCGGGTCCGCTTCGGATAGGCGGCGAACTTCGGCCGGAGCGGGCGCAGGTCGTTTTTGAAGGGGACTTCGTTCTCGAGTCGGGAGGCAAGCACGGGGAGGAGGTCATCCTTGCGACCCGTCTGGAGGCGGCTCTTGAGGTTTCGCGGAAGCGGGTAGACCAAACCATCGACCTTCAGGTGCGCGTGATTCATGGCCAGCCGGAACAGCTGGTGTTCGGAGTTGAAGGCGTGGGCACGATCGATGGGGTGGCCGGATTGGGGATTCGGGACTGGGGTGTGTTTTACGATGCACTCGGGAAGCGGCAGTTGCTGATCCGGTTGCAGAGTGCGGAACGCCCGGTCGACGTGATCAACGCGGTCATCGTGACTCGGTCCGAGATTGACACACTTCCCTCGGAGGTCGCTCCTCTTCGGTTGAGTGCCACGGAAGCTTCGCTGTTGGCCAGTTCAGTGCGCGTTACTTCCGGGTCCGATGTCCAATTGGAAATGCTTGAATTCACAGGGTTGCGCCCGGTGGCTGTCTCCGGGACGCCGGATTCCGGGCCCGCGGATTTGGATGTGCTGACGTTTCAGGGAACCGGAGAATTGTATGCGCTTTCGTTTCGTGTCCGGGAGTCCGATCCGGAGGCGAGCCGGATCCGTTTTAATGATTTTCATCTTTCGGGTGGATTGGAGGAGGGGCGTGCGTCGTTCCGGTTGAGCGGTACGGTGCATGTGAGCCCTTTGAAAGGCGGGAGGTTGGAGTTGCTCTCGGGTGCGGTGGCGATGACCGACCTGGGCAATCCCGGGGGCTACTCCGTCGAGTGGGTGGATGGGAAGTATGAGCTGGTATTCCAGAAATCCGGAGATTACCCGGTCGCGGTCGGGTTTGATGCGGTCGTGGCGGAGAGTCAGGGGGTTCGCCGGGTTGAATTCGGGGTTGTCGGAAGCACCCTGCGCCCGATTGAATTGACCGGATTATTGCCGGATACCGAACTGCGGTTCGCCAGTGCCGCCCGTCCGGAACGTTTGGAGGACCGGTTTGTCAGTTTCCTGCCTGCCGCGGGCGGGGTTCGATTAGAATGGCAGGACGGAATTCCCGAAGCCAGGGGCAAGCTGTTCTATGCGGTTGAGGGAACCATTGACATGGTGGTTGGTTCGGGGGTGATCCGTCAGGTCCACCATCTGCGTCTCCGGGTGATGCAGGGGGAAATGGATGTCGTTGCGTTCGGGGTCGGGGGGGACGGGGAGATGACCCAGGTGCAGGGGGACGGAGTGTTGGCCTGGAGTGTGGAACCGGTGGGCGCCGGACCGGAACGACGATTGATGGTTCGTTTGAATCAATCCCGAACGGCGGAGCTGGATCTGGAGGTGCACACCCAAATGGCATTGGGAGCATTTCCGCTCCGGGTGGTCCCGCTTCGTCTCAGCCCGATCGGAGCAGTGCGGTACGGCGGGCACATCCGCCTGTCCAGCGACGGGGCGGTCCGGCTGGAGGTGGTGGAGGCGCAGGGACTGTCCCAAGTGTCTCCCGAACAGGTTCCCCCGGGTGCCAGCCCGGGAACCGTTGCGCCTGGATCGCTCCCGGCGGCGTTCACGTTCCGGTTTTCCGATGCGGCCTTTGCACTGGCAATCCAGGCCGAAGCGGTGCGGCCGGAGGTGTCTGTCTCACAGCTGCTCGTTCATCATTTGGGAGAAACCGACGAATCCATCGAGAGCGATCTGGAACTGGAGATTCGGGAGGCACCCCTCCGTGAACTGGGGCTCCGGATCCCGGAAGGATTTTCCGTTTCACGATTGCAGGCACCGTTTCTGGGAGATTCCTTTGTGCAACCGGGTGGGGCGGGGCAGAACCCGCTCCTGCGTCTGGTCTTTTCGCAGCCGTTGACCGGGCATCAGGTGGTGCAGGTGCGACTTGAACGAACCAATGCGACGATTCCGGAGATCTGGACACTGGGACGGATTGAGCCCGAGAACGTAAAATCGGTGCGGGGTCACATTGCCGTGTTGGCGACGCCCACGCTCCGGCTCAATCCCGGTGTGATCCGGGGGGTTGCGGAGATGGCCCCGGCGTTTTTCCCGAAGCGGGTTGATTCCATTCAGTCGGCGTATCGGATTCAGGAACCGGTCTGGCAGATCAACCTGGGTGTCGAGCGTGTGGCGATGTCGGTTCAGGTGGATGCCTTTCATCTCTTTTCGGTGGGGCAGGGCGTGAGCTACGGGAGCACGCTGCTCAATTATTTCATCGCAGGCGCGCCGTTGGCGACGCTGAAATTCCGGGCACCCGAATCGTTGAGCAACGCCGAGTTCGTCGGTCGTGAAGTGCGAAACTGGAAACGAACCGCAGATGGTTACGAAGTGGATCTTCAGGCTCCTGTGTCGGGTGCTTACACCCTGCTGGTGACTTACGAACAGTTGTTTGCGGGTCGTGGACAGACCTTGTCGTTTGCCGGAGTGCAACCGCTGGAGGTTCAGTCTGAACGCGGGTATGCGGTGGTGATCAGCACGGATCCGTTTCGCATCGAGCCGGAGGCTCTGTCGGCGGGGTTGATCCCGTTGCAACCGCAGGAGATACCTGCCGAGTACCGCTTGTTGTATGACGCGCCGGTGTTGGCTGCGTATCAGTATACGGGACGTCCGTTTGAACTCTCCCTTGCGCTGACACCCCGGGAACAGGGTGAGACGGTGCCTCAGATCGTCGATCGGGCGGTTTTGAACACTCATGTGTCACGGGATGGGGAGGTGTTGACCGAGGCCCGGTATTACTTGAAGAGCAAGGGGCATTCCTACCTGCGCGTGCTTCCGCAGACCGGAGTCCGGCTGTGGTCGGCGGAAATCAACGGCGTCAAAGTGGTTCCTGTCATGGAGGAAAAGGCGCATCTGATCCCGCTGCCACAAAGCAACGATCCGAATGCCCTGATTCCGCTCACGTTGAACCTGGCCTCCAAATCCGCCGCTCGCGGTTTGATCCAGGTCGACGCTCCCGTGCTTTCGGCTCCGGTGGTTTTGTTGGAATGGAAGATTGAACCGGACGACGGAGAACGCCTCCGGTTCCGGGGCGGTAACCTGGCACCGGAACAACGTTCGGCGGATGTCTCGGGTTTTGGTTGGCTGGAACGATTGCTTGCCGGCAACTACGGTCGGCGAATGCAGGCGAGGCTGGTCATCGCGCTGGCGCTTCTGGGTGTGGCTGCCACGATGTGGGGATGGGTGCTGCGAAACGGGCCGTTTGCGTGGAACCGCAAGGGGGTTTCCGGAGTGATTGTCGGCGTGGTTGCCTGCGGGATGGGGTTGGTGGCGCTGGGCGGTGTGGCGGGTCACGGAGCGGCGCATCGACCCGAAACACCCGTGGACTTGAAGTTCACCGTGCCGATCCAGGCGGCGGAGAGCAGTCTCAGCGTTCAGGTGGAGACCCTGTCTCTTGAGCCGACGCCCGCCGTTGTGCTGGGATATGCGTGGCCGGCCTTGGTCGGGTTGGTGGTGGGGGTGGC
>JAIPJX010000169.1 GCA_021733945.1 Verrucomicrobiota bacterium
GACCCTCGGATCCATGCCGGCCCCGTCTCCGTTCATGTAGGTGCTCATCGCATAGCTCCGGTTCCTGAGAACGGGCTGGTCCACCACCGTTGATTCGTCCGAGGGACACCGGTAAAGCGACACCGATTTGGTGTAGGGAAACAGGGAACCGCTCGTGATGGGGTCGGTCGACGTGTCTTCCATTGGATTGCCCGCAACCCAGGATTCCGCGGTGTGTCGTCTGGCGGAAAATTCGGTCTGCTGGCTCCCGGGCAGGGAGCGGTTCAGAGCGAGCCACTCCTGGTTGTCATCAGCGTAAAAATACCATGCCCGACTCAATTCCCGGAGATTGTTCAGGCAGGTGATCTGATGAGCCCGCTGCCTGGTCTGGTTCAGTGCGGTTGAGAGAAACGCTGCGAGGATCGAAACGACGACAATGACGACCAGGAGTTCGATCAGCGAGAACGCCGATTTCCCCTGATCTGCGAAGCAGGCACGGCTCCACCGGTTCTGGTTTTGTCTGATTCTATGCATTAGAAACGCTCGGTTGAGGCTTCGACTGTCATTGATGCTAGCAGAAATGAGAAAAACCGCCAGCACGAGTTGCAAAGAAACTATCGTGCCAGATTTCCAGTCTTATGGGTTTCCAGTCGCTTTTTCTTGGATGCAGTGCGGATTTGCCGGTCCCGGTCCGGTCCGTGGGTGTGCCGGGGCTCAGACGGTGTAATGGCGGCTGATCAGGTCGTTCTGAATCCAGAGAAGCTTGTTGAACGCACGAATCGCGGCCGTTTTGGTTTCGTCGGGAAGTTGGGTGGCAAGCAATACCGTGTTGACCGCGTCGGCCACAAAGCCCATCAGCGCGTTGATCTGGACCAGAGGCACCTGGATCTCGTTGCTTCCGAGCTTGCTGGTATGCATTTTGCCGACGGCATCCAGGTATTGGACCATTTTTTCATCATACGGACCCGTTACCAGTCGTTCGAGGTAGCGGGCCAGATGTTGCTTGCGGAACTGGATCTGAGGGTGATCCAGGCTGAGATCAGCGACGGAGGTGGGTGTCTGGCCGTCGTAACCCGATTGTCTGGGGACAAAATGGCGCCAGGTGCAGTCATAGCCATGGAGTTTGGCGTAGATCGCGTCCACGAGCGTGGGAACCAGCGGAGCGAGCAGAGGCGCGCTTGCGAGGATGACATTGATATCTGGCGCACCGAAGCCGATGAACTCCGTCAGGTAGTTGAAGCGGTAGCCGAGATCCGATTCGAGTTTCTGTTCGTCGATGTTCTTCATAATCAAGGGGCTAGTTTATCGGCGAGAGGGGGCTTTTTGCCAGATCTTTGTTGAAAGGGCCTACGGGGTCGATTCGGGTTTGCCGGCGAGAACGTCCAGTTCGTGCCGTGTCATCTCACCGATCAGATCTTCAAATTTTGTTTCCGGGTGCCAGTGGAGGTTTTTTATGGCTTTCGCGGCATTGCCGACCAGTCGCTGGGGCTCCACTTTGCGCAGGAAACGCGGGTCCTGTTTTACATGCTGGGCGGGATCGAGGCCCAGGGTGGAGAAGGCATGCTGGACGATGTCCCCGACCGAATGCAGCTGTCCGGTTGCAAATACGTAGTCATCCGGGTGATCCCCCTGAAGCGTCAGCCACATCCCTTTGACATAATCGCGGGCGTCTCCCCAGTCCCGCTGGGCCGTGGTGTCACCGAGTCGGAGTTCGGACTGGCGGCCGAGCTTGATGGCTGCGGCAGCCTGGCAGATTTTGCGGGTCACAAAATTTTCGCCGCGGCGTGGGGATTCATGATTAAACATGATGCCGTTGCAGCCGAACAAACCGAAGGCGCGCCGGTAAACGGTGACCATCTGGGTTGCGAACGCTTTGGCGCAGCCGTAGGGATTGATTGGGGCGAAGGGGGTGGTTTCATCCTGAGGCACCGTGGCTGGTTCTCCGAACACCTCGCTGGAAGAGGCATGGAAGAGGCGTGGGGTCCTGGGCATGTCACGGATCATTTCCAGGAGACGGAGCGTTCCCATGGCGGTCATTTCGCAGGTGGACTCCGGAATTTCGAAGCTCAAACCGACGTGGCTCTGTCCTGCCAGGTGGTAGATTTCGTCCGGAGCGACCCGGAGCAGCACGCGGCGCAGGGTTGTGGGATCGTCGAGTTCGGCGTAGTGCAGGAAGAGCCGGTGACCGTAGATGGATTCATCCCGGTAGAGGTGATCGATGCGGGAGCGTCCGAGGGTGCTGGTCCGGCGCACGATGCCGTGCACCTCGTAGCCCTTTTCCAGGAGCAGATCTGCGAGATAGGATCCGTCCTGTCCGGTGATGCCGGTGATCAGAGCTTTCTTTGCCATAGTTTATCGGCCCCAGTGTTGTGGGAAACATGGAGGGAACACAAGCCCGGATCCCTTTCTGTCCGGGAGATTTCGAGGGGGGGCGGTGATCAGGCGATCAGATCGCGGATGATGTTCCCCTCAACATCGGTGAGACGGAAATCCCGGCCGGCGCTGCGGAAAGTCAGTTTCTCGTGATCGAAACCGAACAGGGCCAGGATGGTTGCGTGCAGATCATGAACGTGGACCTTGTTCTCGACAGCCTGGAACCCGAACTCATCGGTGGCTCCGTGCACGTAGCCGCCGCGCACGCCGCCGCCGGCCATCCACATGCTGAACCCGTGGTGGTTGTGGTCCCGGCCATTGATTTTGCCGGCATTGGATCCGGGAGTGGGGAGTTCTACCGTGGGCGTGCGCCCGAATTCGCCGCCCCAGATGACCAGGGTGTCCTCAAGCATTCCGCGCTGTTTGAGGTCTTTGAGAAGCGCCCCGATGGCCTGATCGCATTGAAGCGCCAGCTTGCGGTGGTTTACTTCGATGTCGTCGTGGTTGTCCCACGGTTGACCGGCACCATGCCAGACTTGAACAAATCGAACCCCTCGTTCCAGGAGTCGCCGGGCAATCAGGATCTGGCGTGCCTGGGTGCCTTTCCCGTACATCTCGCGGATATGGGCGGGTTCCCGGCTTACGTCGAACGCATCGGTGGCGTCGATCTGCATGCGGTAGGCCAGTTCGAAGGATTGAATCCGGGCCTCCAGTTGTGCGTCGTGCTGACGGCGCTCGAGATGACGCTGGTTGAGTTGCTGGAGCAGGTCGAGCTGGGAACGTTGTTCGGAGAGCGCGGTGGTCTTGCTGCGGATGTGTTCGATGAGTTTGTCGATCTCTGTGTGGTTGGTATTGATGTAGGTGCCCTGGTACACTCCGGGAAGGAAACCCGATTGCCAGTTTTGCGATTCCTGAATGGGATAACCGCCCGGACACATGGCGATGAACCCCGGAAGATTCTGGTTGTCGCTGCCCAATCCGTAGGTCAGCCACGAACCCAGGCTCGGCCGGATCGATCGCGCGTCACCGCAGTTCATCAGAAGCAGGGAGGGCTCGTGATTGGGGACATCGGCATGCATGGAGCGGATGACAGCGATCTCGTCGATGCTTTCGGCCACATGCGGGAAAAGGTCGCTCACCTCGATGCCGCTCTGGCCTCGGGGCTGGAATTTGAAGGGGGAGGGGAACGCGGCACCGGTTTTTCGCTCCGTCTTCGGGTTTTCCACCGGCAGCAGCTTGCCAGCGTAGGTCTGCAGCTTGGGTTTGGGATCGAAGGTGTCGACGTGGGAGGGACCTCCGTTCATGAACAGGTGAATCACCCGTTTGGCCTTGCCGTGGAAGTGGGTTGGCTTGGGGCTGAGCGGAGACAACGGGGTGGTCTGTTCGTTGGCCCCGGCCAGGAGCGGGGCCAGGCCGAGAGCCCCCATGCCCATGCCGCATCGCGAAAGAAAATCGCGCCGGGTCAGAAAAGAATCCTCTATCCGTGGTGCGTGGTGTTTCATAGAAAAACAGTCAGGTGAGGGGATTCTAGCGGATTTCCCGCAGGATGCAACCGGTGCTATTGGGGGCTGGGGCATTTCGAGGGCATGTGTCAACCTTGTTGCCCTCTGGCGACCCTTTGTGTATGTTGCCGCCGTTTACGATAAGAATAGAAATGAGCAACGAAGAGCAAGACAGCATGGGCACTGAGAATGAATCCGTCGGGGAATCCTCCCTGGAAACCGAAACCGTGGTGGTGGAGCAGGGAGGCGTGAGCCCTGCGGAACCGGAGCCGCTGACCCCCGAAGAGGTGGAAGCTTTGAAAGCCAAGGCGGCCAAGGCGGATGAAAATTGGGAGAAGTTCCTCCGGCAGACCGCGGATTTTGAGAATTTCAAGAAACGAGCCGCCCGGGAGCGTTTGGAAGCCATCAAGTTCGCCAACGAAGGGCTCTTGGCGAAGCTGATCCCGGTGATGGACAATTTCGAGATGGCAGCCAGTGCGGCCACCGGGCAGCAGGCCGACAACATGGAATCGATCAAGACGGGGGTACAGATGATTCTGGGCCAGTTGAAGTCCGTGCTGGTCGAGTCGGGCATCGAGGAGGTGGATGCGACCGGCAAGGTGTTTGACCCGGTCTGGCACGAAGCGGTATCGCAGCAGGAATCGACCGACGTGGAGGAGGGGCAGGTGCTTCAACAGATCCGAAAAGGATACAAGCTCAAGGAACGCCTGATCCGGCCCGCCAGCGTGGTCGTTGCCAAGAAACCCGCCCAATAAGGTTATGGCAAAGCGAGACTATTACGAGATCCTGGGCGTTGAGAAGGGATCGAGTGCCGATGAACTCAAAAAGGCCTACCGGAAACTGGCGCTGAAGTTTCATCCGGACAAGAACCCCGGAGACAAGAGTGCGGAGGATAAGTTTAAGGAGATTGGCGAGGCCTATGAGGCTCTGAGTGATCCTCAGAAAAGGGCCGCCTACGATCAGTACGGTCACGCGGCTTTCGATCCCCGCATGCGGGCTGGTGGCGGCGCTCGTGGAGGCGGTGGATTCCATGATCCGTTCGATATTTTCCGTGAGGTGTTCAGTGGTGGAGGCGGAGGTGGCAGCATCTTTGACGATCTGTTTGGCGGTGGCGGACAACGCGACTCCTCCGGTGGGGCACAGCGTGGGGCGGATCTTCGATACGATGTTGAGATCACGTTTCAGGAGGCGGTTCTCGGATGCGAAAAAGAGATCACGCTCACCAAGATGGATGGGTGCGAGGAATGTCAGGGCACGGGTGCCGAACCGAAATCCGAGACCCGGGTCTGCAAAACCTGCGGCGGGCGCGGGCAGGTGGTTTCATCCCGTGGAATTTTCAGCATTGCCCAGACCTGTCCCCGTTGCTCGGGGGCTGGGAAGGTGATCGAGCGACCCTGCAAGACGTGTGGGGGAGTGGGCCGCCGGGAGCGTACTTCACGCATCAAGATCAAGATTCCGGCCGGCGTCGACACGGGGTCGCGTCTGCGATCCGGAGGCAACGGTGAGGCGGGATCGCGCGGCGGACCGGCCGGCGATCTTTATGTCGTGCTGCATGTCAAGGAGGACGAGATGTTCCGCAGGGACGGGGATGATCTCATCTGCGATGTCCCGGTTCGGTTTGTCGATGCCGCTCTGGGTGCGGAGATCGAAGTGCCCACCCTGACCGGACACTCGCATATCCGGATTCCGGCCGGCACCCAGGGTGGGACTGTGTTCCGCCTGAAGGGGAAGGGTGTAAAAAACGTGCAGGGCTATGGATTCGGGGATCTGCATGTGCGGGTGGCGGTCGAAGTGCCGACGCGACTCAACGCCGCCCAGAAGGCCAAGCTTCAGGAGTTTTCCGAGCTGTGTGATTCCACCGTGAACCCGATCAGCAAAGGTTTCTTTGAACGCGCCAAAAGTCTCTTCCGGTAGATCACCGGCCGGACGAGGTGCCTGACAGGAGAGATTGCGTGCATCGGTTTTACCTGCCCGAAGCGGACAATCAGGGTCCTGAACTGGTTCTTTCGGGCAGCGAGGCGCGCCATGCTCTCAGCGTGCTGCGGCTTCGCAAGGGTGCCTCTGTCATTGTGCTGGACGGTCGCGGTCACGAATTGCACTGCGAACTCACGGAGCACGACCGGCGGGTCGCCCGGCTCAGGGTGGTTCAGCGAATCGCCCTTGATCGGGGGCCTGTCCGCATCACCCTGGTTCAGGGCATTCTCAAGAACCGCACCATGGAGATCGTCGTGCAGAAGGCCACCGAGTTGGGAGCCGAAGCCATTGTGCCGATCCAGTGTGACCGGTCGGTTTCCCAGATCGAGGGAGAGGATTCGAAAGCCCGGAAGTGGAGTCTGACGGCCGTGGAAGCGATCAAGCAGTGTGGTCAGACCTGGTTGCCGCGGATCGAACCGCCGACGGGTCTCGAAACCTATCTTGCGCAGCGAAACCCTACTCCGGATCTCGTTCTGCTGGCAAGCCTGCACGAGGGCGCTCGGCATCCCAGGCCGATCATCGAAGCGTATGCCGCCCGGCAGGGGGGCATCCCCCGGTCGGTAGAAGTGTGGGTTGGACCGGAGGGGGATTTTACACCGGCTGAAATCGAAGCGGTGATCGGGCGGGGTGGTCATGCCATCAGCCTCGGCCCCCTGGTGCTCAGGGCTGAGACGGCGGCTCTGTATTGTCTTTCCGTGCTCGCGTACGAATTCCAATTGCGCGCCGGGGGAAGTTGACCGGGGGCATCAAGGCCTCAGCGGGTGATCAATCGCTGAAACTCGGGCATTTGCCGGACGGTTTCGAACCGGGGGTCGGCTGCCGCCTCCGAGGTCAGATCCTTTGCCCCAGCCTGCACGGCGCGTCGGCCGTCACTGAGCTGCAGTGCTCTTTGAAGCGATGCGATCGCATCGTTCGTTTTTGCGAGCGCCACCTGTACGCCAGCCAGATCATACCAGGCTTCGGGGTTTGTGGGGATTTGAGTCACCAGCCGTTGCAGTGTTGATTCCAGTTTCACGGGTGCCTGAAGCTGATGGTACACTTGGGCCGCAGAGAGCAGCGTGCTCGCGTCCGCCGTGGGGCGGTTGACGAGTTCATCCACCAGCGCGGTAGCGCCCTCGGTGTCCTGGGTCACGAGATAGGCGGACACCAGCTGAAAGGCGGCTATGACATCGTTTGTGTCGGCCTGATATCTCTCAGCCATGGGCTTGAGGAGTTTGCCCAGTTTCTCGACGGTGGCATCCACCTCGGCCCGCATGCCGAGCGATGCGAAGGACTGCGCCACGGAGAGCACCGTGGCGATGTCCGCCGCGGGGTTGGAGCTGATTTCCCTCAGCAACGGGATGGCCGATGCCGGGCGCTGGATCTGGATGTAGGCTTCGGCCAGTTGGAGGCCGAGGTCGAAGTTCGTGGGATTGGCCCGGTATTGGGCGTCGAGCTGCGCAAGCTTCCCGTTGGTCTCCTTCAGCTGACCCTGCGTTCCGGACATCCGGCGAAGCTGTTCGGCGTAGGTGAGGAACACGGGGTTGATCGGATCAAACAGCAGGCTCGTTTCCGCAACCAGCAGGGCGTCTTCGTAGCGGTTGGCACTCAGCAGGAGCGTCACGTATTTGTGCAGGGCCTCCGGGCTGTAGGGGCACAGGGCATACGATTGCCTCAGCGCGAAGTCCGCTTCCTTGAACATGCGTTGTTCCTCGGGGGATCCGGGCTTGAGCTGGTACTCGGGCGGGCATTCGGGGCTGAGCCTCCAGCCGTAGATCCAGCCGATGGCGCTCCGGAGTTTTGAGAACGATTTCTGGGCCACGGAATCCCGGACAAACGCCCGGTCCCCGGTAAACCCCTGGAAATCCCGGTGCAGGTAGGTTCTCACGGCGAAGTCGCAGATCTCCTTGACCGGCGTGTCGTAGGTGATCCAGTTGCCGATGAATTTCTCGGAATACTGACTCCAGAACTGATGGTCCTTCTGCATCATTTCCTCGGTGATCGTGGGCACGGGTTCCCGGTTGATCTTCATGATGATGCCGAACGGCGTCAGGTGGGGATACATCCAGTCCAGGGGGAAGCTTTCCTCGACGTAAAACTCGTGGTCCGGGTTGTTGTCGAAGATTGCCTTGGCCAGAATGGCGTTGATGGCCATGACCGCCACCTGGCCGCTCACCTGAACCCGTCCGTCCTTGGTGAACTGCACGCCTTCGCCGGGTTTGACCTGGCGCGGTTCGTTTGGAAACTGGGCGTCGTGCTGAAGCCGCCGTGCCGCGTCGTTGATGTAGGCTGTAAACGCCTCTTCGGATTCCTCGGGTGTCGGGGTGTGAATTTCCTTTGGCGGGTAGACTCCGTGCGCGCGCCGGCTCTTCTCGATCCGTTCCCCCAGTCCGGTGAAATAGTGGTCCAGCGGGAGCATGGCTTTGGCCAGCAGGTTGGTGCGGCCCCGGGCCTCCGGCCTGTCCGAACGGAACAGTTCGGAGAAGAAATAGGGATCCTTCTGGGTGCTCCGGTTGTAGTGGGCGCGGATGTATTCCAGATAGGTCTTGTCCGCCAGGGCGTTCTGGGTGATCAGGTAGACGTCGCGCCGGTCAAACTCCGGATCCTCGGGTTTGCACCGGGGCGGGATGAAACTTTCGCAAAAGATCATGTAGGTGGGATTGAACCGTCCCGGGTCGGTGCCGCCAAACAGCACGGCGTCGCGCGCCATCTCGGGGTAAAGCTCGAGCGGCGGGCTGAACATGTCGTGTCCGAACCAGTAACCGAACAGGTGCCCCCGTTGTTCGGCGTCCGACCAGTTCGACAGGATCGAACGGGCCGGGACAATGGCGAAGACGGCCAGCAACGCGGCTGTGGCGGCGCGTCGACGTCCGAAGAGGATCAGGAGCGTAAAAGCCACCGCCGCCAGAAGACCGAAAATGGCCGCGGAACGAAGGATCAGGAACTGGCTGGCTTCGAAGACCCGGAGCACATAGAACAGCTCGATTCCGGCGGCCACCGACCCGCCCCAGAGTGCCATGGAGCGGTGCTCCTGGTACTGGGTCGCCAGAAGGCCGCCCAGGATCGTGAACCCGTAGCCGATCGACATGGCGAGCATGATGTGGGATGCCGTGAAGAACACCCTGGCCTGGTTGCGGCTCTGCATGTCGGTGTTTGGGTTCAGCAGGATCAGAAGCAGAAACGCCAGACAGAGGTAGATGGCCGTCAACCCCACCATCCAGTTGCGTTCCCGTTTCTGGAGGCGCTGGAAAAAAAGAAACGGCAGGAGCCCCACCAGCAGGTTGACCAGGCCCATTTCATCGATCGCGCCCTCGGCATACATGCCCACCTGATCCATGAACTTGCCGACACTGTCGGTGGGATTGGTCTGCTCGTACTGGCCGCGGGTGAGTGCGTGGATGAATCCCTCCTCGGTCCTGGGATAACCCCAGTTGAGAGGGGGATTGGTCATGGAAGCCAGGGGCATGTAAAAATAGAACGAACTGCCCAGCACCCAGAGCAGCGCCATGTGCAGGATGGGTTTCCAGTCGCTCAGCGGTTTGCCGACCTTGAGCGTGACCATGACGCTGGTGATGATCGAGCCGATGCCCACCGTGTTGTAGATCAGAAAGAGGGGCACATTGGTATCGAATGCCGTGAGGATGCCCTTGGCTTTGAGGACCAGACCGATGAGGTAGACCAGGCTGTTGCCCAGAAACATGTCGCGCCCCAGCTTGGGGTTCACGACCAGGACGGCTACTTCAATCCCCATCGCCGCCACGATCAGTGTTTGATGGTTGGTGAAACAGATGCCGAACCAGAAGAATGCCCAGTAAAGATGCCGAAGCTGCTTTGGGGAGTACATCCAGCGGAAGAGATGGCAGAGCACCCCCATGAACGAGAGCACACTCAGGGTGTAGACCTCGACAATGACCGATTGGCTCCACATGAAGCCGTTGAAGGCGAGCAGAGTGCCCGAGATGAACCCGGCAATCACGCACAAGGCGTCCTCCAGGCGCCGGTCGATCTGTTTCAACTCGTTGATCCCCTCCAGAATCAAACTGCTGCCGCGCGAGACCATCAGTGCGAGAATGCCGCTGGCAAACGCACCCGCCACGGCTGAGGAAAGAGCGACCCGCCATGCGATGTTCGAGAACGGAATCAGGGTGAACAACCAGGTGTAAAGCGTCCAGACCGGATACCCCGGCGGGTGCGGGACCCCGGCGTAGAAGGAACCCACAGCCAGTTCCCCGGAATCCTCCAGGGTCAGATTCGGTGCGAGGGTCCACCAATAACCGATGAATACAAACAGGGTGACACCCCAGAAGGTGCGCCAGTCGGTCTTCCTGAAAAACGGGGCGGAGGCGGGTTCCGGCGGTCTGGAGCTCGGGAATACAAAAAAGCCCACCAGTTAGACCAGGACCCCCAGGCCATAGCAGAGTCCCAGCAGGACAAAAGCCAGCCGCCACACCAGACAGGGAATGGATGTGCTGGCACCCAACCCGGCACAAAGGCCCCCGAACACAGAGTCCGTGTGAGATCTGCGGAACCGATTCCGCCAGGAACCTGTCGGCGGTGAAGGGGGAGTGGGTTGGTCTGAATCCATTGCGGGCTTCGGTTTGTCTGTGTTCATTCTCGGCTAGCGGATTCGACTGTTGGTCTTCATGACAAAAAAGAACTGTTACTTGAATGGATTCGCGGATGTTTTGTCCACTCAAAAAAGCCGGGGAAATCAGCGTCGCGGGGTCGATCGGCGTCTCACCGGCGGAGTGTGGCGAATGCCTCCGCGGGATCCCGGGTGATGGGAGGGCGATATCCCGGAGGGAGGCCGGGCGCTGTTGAAAAAAGACCACACTGATCAATTTGGATGAGTGGGCCGAGGGTGCTGTGTTTTTGTAACTTTCGTAAACTGTTGGGGGGTAGCTGTGTTTGGTTCTTTCGAAGAGGTTTGTAAAGGTTGGCATCCCTGCTGCTTAAGGTCTGGTCCAACTGACAAGCAACCTGGGTGTCCGCGTTTTTGATCCGGTTACGGCGGAAGTCCCCCATACCAATGAATAAAACCGAATCACGCAGTGAATCCGTATGAAGAAAGTTGAAGCGATCATCAAGCCCTTCAAGCTGGAGGAGGTCAAAGACAGCCTCGGGGAGATAGGCATCGAAGGCATGACTGTCTCGGAGGTCAAAGGGTTTGGCCGGCAAAAGGGACATACCGAGATTTATCGCGGCAGTGAATACACGGTGGATTTTCTGCCAAAAATCAAAATCGAACTGGTGTTGGCGGACAGCCAGGTTGAAGCGGCAGTTGGCGCGATCGTCAAGAGCGCCAAGACCGGCAAGATCGGGGACGGCAAGATTTTCGTGCTGCCGGTTCTCGAGGCAGTTCGAATTCGAACCGAAGAGAAAGGAGAACAAGCCGTCTGATCGTTGGTCGCGTGCAACCCGCAAATCAACACCATCCAATAATTTTATGAAAACGTTCCTGCTTCTCATTTCCCTGTTTTGTTCCCTCCACTTCGCCGAAAGCGCTTTTGCGCAGACTGAAGCTGCGCCGGCAGCCGCAGTTGCCGAGGTTCCGAAGATCGACACGGGGAACACCGCCTGGATGATCACGGCTTCGGCCCTGGTGCTTTTCATGACCCTTCCCGGGCTGGCTTTGTTCTATGGTGGGTTGGTCCGCGCCAAGAACATCCTCTCCGTGTTGATGCAGTGTTTTGGGATCACCGGAGTGGTGACGGTGCTCTGGGTCGTTTACGGCTACAGCATGGCATTCAACACCGATGGCATGACGGAGGGGACCACGAACATGAATTCGTTCATCGGTGGATTGGGCACGATGTTCCTCAAAGGGATCACCCCGGATTCGGTTTCGGGATCAATTCCGGAGGTGGTCTTCGTGATGTTTCAGATGACGTTCGCGATCATCACGCCCGCCCTCATCGTGGGTGCATTTGCCGAACGGATGAAATTCAGCGCGATGATGCTGTTCTCCGTCGCCTGGTTCACGTTCTCCTATCTGCCGATCTGCCATATGGCGTGGTCGGGTGGGGGCGCTCTGTTTGCCGATTGGGGAGTGCTCGATTTCGCCGGTGGGACGGTCGTTCATATCAATGCCGGAATCGCCGGTCTGGTCGCCTGCATCATGGTGGGTAAACGCCTTGGCCATGGTTCGGAGCCGATGCCGCCTCACAATGTGCCGATGACGGTCATTGGTGCCTCGATGCTCTGGATTGGATGGTTCGGTTTCAACGCGGGCAGCGAGCTGGCCGCCGATGGTACCGCTGGAATGGCGATGTTGGTGACCCAGGTTGCCGCCGCCGCCGCCGCCGCCACGTGGATGTTCATCGAATGGATTGTCCGGGGCAAACCCACTGCCGTTGGCATCGCCACCGGCGCTGTGGCGGGCCTGGTGGCCATCACGCCCGCTTCCGGTACCGCCGGTCCCCTGGGCGCCATTTTGATCGGGTTTGCTTCAAGCTTGGTCTGTTTCATCGCCGCCACCAAGGTCAAGGCGATGTTCGGATACGACGACAGTCTGGATGTGTTCGGTGTTCACGGCGTGGGTGGGATTGTCGGAGCCCTGCTGACCGGAGCCTGCGCCAGCTCGGCGCTTGGCGGTTCCGGACTGGCTGATGGGGTAACGATGATTGGGCAAATCATCATTCAATTCAAGAGTGTCGTTGTCACCATTGTTTGGAGCACCGTCGTCTCGGTGGTGTCGTTGTTCATCATCAAGCAGATCGTCGGACTTCGGGCCAGTGAAGAGGTCCAAACCATTGGTCTGGATCTTGCCGAGCACGGGGAGGAAGGATACCACACGAGGTAGACTTCCCGACCGGGGAACGCCAAGCGAGGGAATCACAGGAGTGGGAACATGGCGGCGTGCGCTGGAGAGCGCACGCCCCCTTTTTTTTTGGTTTTCTGGTTGTACCCCGGGGCG
>JAIPJX010000170.1 GCA_021733945.1 Verrucomicrobiota bacterium
GGTAGCGCCACACACCGGCACGCAGTTCGACACGGTCGCTGTCGGGTGCCCCGGGTTTGCCGATGCGCGCAAAGTTGAAAACGCCCTGGTTGCCGTACAACCATCCGTCCGGACCCCAGAGAAAACTGTTGAGGCATTCATGAGTGTCCTGATACCCGAACCCGTCGAGGAGAACCTCAGGGGGACCGTCGGGGACGTCATCGTGATTGCGATCAGGAATGAACAGCAGTTCCGGGGCTGCCCCGACCCAGACGCCGCCGAACCCGACTTCGAAGCCGCTCACGAGGTTGAGGCCTTGGGCGAAGATTTTTCGGGAATCAAACTGACCGTTGCCGGTGGTGTCGGTGAAGATCACGATCCGGTCGAGTCCCTGGTCCGCCGGGCGTTTTTGGGGGTAGCTGTAGGCTTCAGCCACCCAGATGCGGCCTCGTTCGTCGAAGGCAAAGGCGATGGGTTGATGGACGTCGGGTTCAGCCAGGATGAGTTCGGCGCGGAAGCCCTCGGGTACATACATCCGGGCGACGGTCAGTTCGGCCGGGGTAACCGGTGCCCGGGGGATGGGATTCTTTTTGAGGTGACGCAGCACCGGGCTGGTCTGCAGTCGTTCCGCTGCCGGGAGCGGTTCTTCTCCAGGCGATGAGGGGGTTAAAGCCGAGAAACACAGGGCGACGGCCAGGAAAGGGATGATCCGGGCGGAGCTCAAGGAGGAGAATCTCATGCTTCTCGAATACTGAAAGTCGGCTGTCTTGTCAAAAGGGATAGCCGACGCGTGTGGCGGTGTTGTCGCGACGAGATTCTGGAGAGTGCTGCGGCCGGGGGCGGAGCCGACGCCGCTTTGGTGATGCGTGGAGATGCAAATCTCGCCGGAACTCCGGGGCGTGTTGTTGCGCTTGAGTTGCGGGCGCTGGCGGGTAGGCTCCGGTCACCGGGTATGTCGACGATCGAGATTTTGAGTTTGGGCGGGGCGGGAGTTGCGGCGGGTGTCATCAATGCGATAGCGGGTGGCGGCACGCTGGTGACCTTTCCGATGCTGCTCCTGTTTGGGACGCCGCCGGTCGTTGCGAATGCAACCAGCACGGTGGCGCTGGTGATCGGGACTGCGGGAAGCATGTTCGGTTATCGGCGGCATTTGGAATCCGTAAAACCCCGATTGAGCACGTTCCTGCCGGTGAGCATTCTGGGCGGGTTCATCGGGAGTGTGCTTCTCACGCAGACCAGCGACAAAACATTCTCGCGGATGATCCCGTTTCTGATCCTGTTCGCCACCGTGTTATTCCTCGCGCAGGGGTTCGTGCGGCGTCAGGTCCGGTTTGAAGCGAATCCGGAAGGCTCCGATGGGAGGGTGCGGCTGTTCGGGACGATTTTGTTTCAGCTGGGAGTTGCGATTTACGGAGGGTATTTCGGGGCGGGGATCGGGATCCTGATGCTTGCTTCGCTTGGGATCATCGGGTTGCACGACATCCACGAGATGAACACGCTGAAGACGGTGCTTGGAAGCGCGATCAATCTGGTGGCGGCGGGGTGGTTCATTGTGGCCGGCTTGATTCACTGGCCGAAGGCCTGCGTGATGACGGTGGGAGCGTTGGCCGGGTACTATCTGGGTTCACATTATGCGCAGCGCATCCCGCAGAAGTATGTGCGGACGATCATCACGGTCATCGGATTTGTTTTGTCTGCGGTCGCTTTCTACAAGGAGTTCCTCAGTTAACCCGAGGAGAAATCATGGAAAAACAGAGCAAACTCAATGAATACACGACAGCCGCGCACGCGCTGAAGTACCTGGCCCTGGCGGACGGCATCCCGCACCGAACCGAAGGCGAGGCGGTGTTGCTGGAGTTCGTTCCGAGGGACGTTCGGCGGATCCTTGACCTTGGAACCGGGGACGGTCGGTTGCTGGCGTTGCTTCGGGTCGAGCGCCCGGATTCGGATGGCTTCGCGGTCGATTTCTCGCCCACGATGCTAGCGGCGGCTCGTGAACGGTTTCGCGGGGATTCAAGAGTGCGGGTGGTGGAGCATAATCTGGAGGAGCGACTGCCGGACCTGGGACCCATGGACGCGGTTGTGTCGAGTTTCGCGATTCATCACTGTCCGGACCCGCGCAAGCGGGAGTTGTACGAGGAGATTTACGCCCGCCTGGTCCCCGGGGGCGTGTTCTGCAATCTGGAGCACGTATGCCCGGGTTCACCCGGTTTGCACGCCCGATTCTTGAAAGCGCTTGGAATTACCGAAGCCGATGAAGATCCGTCCAATCAGTTGATGGAGGTGCGCCCCCAGCTGCAATGGTTGCGGGAGATCGGATTCGTGGACGTTGACTGCCACTGGAAATGGTTGGAGCTGGCGTTGATCGGCGGGGTCAAACCCTGAGGGTTCCCAGTCCGGCCCGGGGCGAGGACTGGTCTCCGGGGGGGCGGGGATTTCAGGTCCGGGATGGGGGTGCAAATGCCAAGATATGAGAGGCTGCCTTCGTTTCGCTGGGCTACGGTATGCCCATGGAATTCTAACGAAAGGGAGAATCATGGGTTTGTTCAAGCATGTTACGAGTGTGTGTTCAGCCGGTCTTCTAATGGCGGTGTGCCTGGCGTCCAGTCGGGCTGCGGAGGTGGACCAGTGTGTGCAATGCCATCAGGATCCGGCCTTCCGGGTTCAAAACAAAAAGTTATTCGATTATTTCCTGCAGTGGAAAGGATCAGTGCACGATGAAGCTGGAGTTTCCTGCGATGATTGTCACGGTGGCGATCCCTCTGCTCCGGAGAAAGGGAAGGCACATGAAGGGGTTCTTCGGCCTACGGACGAAAAAAGCCGTGTCTTTTTCCAGAATATTCCGAAGACCTGTGGGGAGTGTCACGCCGAGGTGTATGGGAATTTTGTCCAGAGCCGACATTATCAGGTCCTCATGGACAAGGAGGGCGGCCCCAATTGCGTGACGTGCCATGGGTCGCTCAACAGCGAAGTCTTCCTTTCCAAACCCGTGGTGAAGACTTGTTCGGAGTGTCACAATGCGGAGAGCGGGAATCATCCCGAGATCGTGGAGTTGGCCGAGCGGATTCTTCACCGGATGAACGTGGCGGGGATGTATCGCAAATGGACCACCCTGCACTACGAAGCGGCGGGTCAGCCCGAAGTGATGAAACCGACCGACAAACTGTATGGCGAAATCGCCAAGTCCTGGCATCAGTTTGATTTCCAGGAAACCGATCGGGATTCCGAAGCGTTGATGCTCGAGTTGCGATCGCTCTACAATGCGGCGAGGCGCGAAGAGCGGGCGAAAGCATCGGGTCCGGGTGGCGCGAAATCTCCCGCAAAAAAGACAGCCGACAAATAACTCGTTTCGGTGAGGTACCCCGTTCCCGGGCCGGCGGGTGCGCGGAGTTTGTGGTTCCGACACCAAAAAAAGTTGAACTTTTGGAATCTTGGTCTATCGTTTGGTTTGAAATAAGCGGCGTTTGCCCGGGGTTCGGGTGGCCCGCAGAGAATAGAAACATCGGAGAATCAACGAATACCATGAAGAAACTTTTTACTTTTTTTGCGGCTGCCATCCTTGCAGCGAGCGTTTGGGCCGGGGAATTCCCGGATATCAGCATCAAGGATCTCAATGAAGCGATCAGCGCCAAGAAGGTGACGGTCATTGATGTGAACGGTACCGACACCTGGGAGAAGAACCGGATTCCCGGAGCGATCAACTTCGAAGCCACCAAGGAAGAATTTGCGAAGATTCTTCCGAAGGACAAGAAGGCCCTTGTGGTGGCCTATTGCGGTGGACCCCAGTGCAGTGCCTATCAGGCTGCGGCCAAGGCGGCGAAAGAGCTGGGTTACAAGAACGTGCGGCATCTTTCGGCGGGAATCTCCGGATGGCTGAAAGCCGGACAAAAGACCGACAGCGGAAGCTAAGCGGCTTCGTTTTCCAGAAGCGTCCTTCGTCTTTGGCGGAGGGCGCTTTCTTTTTTTCGGGACGCAGTGAAATGACGGCTTGACGATCGAGCGCTGGAGCCTACAACACGCGGTATGCATACCCGTTCCGCAACCTTCGGATCGATTTTATCCTTAATTCTCATTCTTGCCGGTCTCACCGGGATTCACGCCGCCGAACGGCCTCGGATCATCAGTGTCTCCGCCGGCAAATTGGATCGTCCGGAGACGGTGGTCCAGGTGGCGGTCCCTGCGGAATTCCCCAGGTCCGGACACCTCACCGGGTTGGGTGGCGACACCATTCCGTTCCAGGTGGACGACCAGGGACGGGCTGTGTTTGTGATGAGGAACCTCCGGGCGGGGATTACACGAGCCCTGAAGGTGGTGGGGGATGAAGAGGGAAAGCAGCGCGGGAATTCCATCCTTGTGGCGCGGTCCGGCAACAAGCTGTTGTTCGATCAGGGGGGGAAGCGGGTTTTCGAATACCAGGCGGAGCCGGGGGAATTGCCGAGGCCCGACATCAAGCAACTGTTCACCCGGGGTGGTTATCTCCACCCGGTGCTGAGCCCTGCCGGTCGTCAGGTGACCGATGATTTTCCGACCAATCACATTCATCATCATGGCATCTGGTTTCCGTGGACCAAAACCGAATTCGAGGGGCGGCACCCGGACTTCTGGAACATGGGGGACGGGACGGGGAAGGTGGAGTTCGAGTCGCTGGAGAGGAG
This sequence comes from Verrucomicrobiota bacterium, assembly GCA_021733945.1. Classification (GTDB taxonomy): domain Bacteria; phylum Verrucomicrobiota; class Verrucomicrobiia; order Limisphaerales; family SIBE01; genus JAIPJX01. The sequence goes on from JAIPJX010000170.1 coordinate 4,635, forward strand.
TTGGAGTGGACCTGTGCATGGTGGGTTTGTGGCGCACCATCGGTTTGTGGACCTGAGGGCACCGGAGCCGAAGGTGGCGCTCAACGAAACCTGGCGGGTTACCTTGTATGATGCGGGGCACCGACTTCGCCCTTACCGGGTGTTTGACCTGGTTTCGACGCAGACCTGTGCGACGGACAGTCCCTTGATCCTTCCCGAGTACCGGTACGGGGGGCTTGGGTTCCGGGGGAACGGAAGTTGGGACGGTGCCGAGAACGCGTTTTTTCTGACTTCCGAGGGGGAGACAGACCGGGTCAAGGGGCACGCCACCCGAGGGCGTTGGTGTCACATTGGGGGGAAGGTGGACGGAGAATGGACCGGGATTGCGATTTTGTGTCACCCGGACAACTTCCGGGCACCGCAGCCGATGCGGATACATCCCACGGAGCCGTTTTTCAATTTTGCGCCCTCTCAGGCTGGCGATTGGGAGATACGACCGGGTGAGGAGTATGTTTCCAAATACCGGTTTGTGGTGTTGGACGGCAAGCCGGACAAGGTGTTTCTGGATCAGCTGTGGCAAGATTACGCTTTTCCGGCCGAAGTGACCTTGAAATGACTGTTCTTGTATAGTCTTGGCAAACGAGACCTTTGACTGTAGAAAGAAGATTCACGAACCCCGAAACCATGCAGGACCGACCAATCGCGATGCAATCTGCCGTTTTATTTCTAATCACCAGCTTTGCCCTGATCCTCACCACCTCTGCTGCGGACGTCGCGGGGGCGGCGTCGGAGGCTTCGGGCAAGGTCAGCTTTTACAGTCAGATTCGACCCATTTTTCAGGCCAACTGTCAGGGCTGTCATCAACCCGCCAAGGCCAAGGGCGGTTATGTGATGACGGATTTCGAGCGCCTGCTGCTTCCGGGTGAGAGCGGGGAGAAACCGGTGGTGGCAGGAAAGCCGGAGGCCAGTTTTCTACTGACGCAGATTGTGCCGGTGAACGGAGAAGCGGAGATGCCGCGGGGCAAGGCGCCGCTGCCTGAGGTTGAGATTGATCTGGTTCGGCGTTGGATTGCGCAGGGGGCCGTGAACGACACGCCGGCGGGCACCCGGATGCAGTATGACATGGAGCACCCGCCGGTTTATTTGCGGTTGCCGGTGGTGACGGCGCTTGAATATTCGCCGGACGGCAAACTCATCGCGGTGGCCGGGTTCAACGAGGTGATCCTGCATCATTCCGATGGCTCGGGAATCGTCGGGCGGCTGGTCGGCATGTCCGATCGGCTGCAGTCGCTGCGATTTTCTCCGGACGGCTCGATGCTCGCGGTGGCGGGGGGGCAGCCTGCGCGCATGGGTGAAGTGCAGATCTGGGATGTGGAGAAACGGAAGCTCTCGGTTTCGGTGCCTGTGGGTTACGACACGGTTTACGGCGTTGACTGGTCGCCGGACGGCACGCTGGTATCATTTGGTTGCCCGGACAACACCGTCCGAGCCATTGAGGCGAAAACTGGGAAGCAGGTATTGCAGCAGGGTTCCCACAACGACTGGGTTCTGGACACGGTCTTTTCGACCAACGGTTCCCATATCATCTCGGTGGGACGCGACATGTCGGCGAAGCTGACCGAAACGGCGACCCAGAGGTTTGTCGACAACATTACCTCGATCACACCGGGGGCGTTGCGTGGCGGGCTTCAGTCCGTGGCGCGTCACCCCACCCGGGATGAAATCCTGGTGGGAGGAGCGGACGGGGTTCCACAGATTTACCGGGTGTTTCGCGAGACCGACCGAAAAATTGGTGACAATGCGAATTTGATCCGGCGGTTTCCAGGGATGGAAGGGCGAGTTTTTGGGGTTGATTATAGTGCCGATGGGAACCGGATCGTGGCCGGTGCCAGTCTGGACGCACGCGGAGCGGTGAATATTTATAGTGCGGCGTTTGATTCAACCATCTCGACGAACCTGGCCAGGATCCTCGAAAAAACGGTGGACTCGCAGTCCGCCGAAGAAAAGGCGGAGGTGGAGAAATATGTGACGGCCGATGTAAAGCTCGAGAAATCGGTGACGTTCTCCGATGTATCCATCTACACAGTCGGGTTCAGCCCGGATGGCAAACGGGTTGCCGCTGCCGGCAGTGATGGGCGGATCCGGTTGATCGACCCGGATACGGGGGAGATTGTTACCGAGTTCGCCTCAGCGCCGTTGGCGGAAAAGGCAGGCGGGGCCGGTGCAGAGGATTCTTCGGCGGGCGGGCGGTTGACAGACGTGAAGCCGGCGGATGGACGAAGTGGCACGGCGCAGGCCGAGATCGATGCGGCTGCGGGGGAGACACTGCCCGAGGGCGTGCAGGTGGTCGGGTTGAAGGTGGAACCCGGGGAGATTCGGATCCATCGGCGCAACGAATATGCTCAGTTGATGGTGATGGCCACGCTTGGTTCGGGTGGTGTCGCGGATGTCACGCGAATGGCATCGTATGGTGTGGACCAGCCCCTGGGCGAAGTCTCGAGTCGCGGCCGGTTCACGGCCACGTCAAATGGAACCGGCGTCCTGACCATTCGTTTCCGGGGTGCATCCGCCGAGCTTCCGGTGGTGATTGAAGGGGTGCTTCCAAAGTTCGACGCGGATTTTGTCCGGGACCTGAGCCCTGTCCTTTCGAAGGCGGGGTGCACGGCGGGGACCTGTCACGGAGCCCGGAACGGCAAGAATGGATTTAAGCTCTCGCTCCGCGGGTATGATCCGATTTACGACGTGCGTGGGTTTGCTGACGATCACGCGGCGCGCAGGGTCAACCTGGCGTCGCCGGACGACAGTCTGATGCTGCTCAAGGCGGTGGGTGAGGTGCCGCACGAAGGCGGTCAGAGGATGACGCGGGATTCGGAATATTACGCCATTCTGAGGCGGTGGATTGCGGATGGAACACGATTAAACACCGAGTCCGCGCGAGTGAGCGGCATCAGGATTTATCCGGAAAACCCGGTGGTTCAGGCGACGGGATCCCGCCAGCAGATGCGTGTTGTGGCGACCTATAGCAACGGGTATTCGCGGGATGTGACGTCGGAAGCGTTTATCAGCAGTGGGAACGGGGATGTGGCGGCCGTGGATGATTGGGGACTGATCACGACCTTGCGGAGGGGGGAGGCGCCGGTTCTGGCCCGGTTTGAAGGGGCGTACACGGCGACGACACTCACGGTCATGGGCGATCGCAGCGGTTTTGTGTGGGAAGATCAGCCTGCCAACAACCGGATCGACGAACTGGTTGCCGCGAAGTGGAAACGAATGAAGATTCTCCCGAGTGGCCTGTGTACCGACTCCGATTTCATCCGCCGGGTCTATCTGGATCTGGTAGGGCTGCCGCCCTCGCCTTCCGATCTTCGGGAGTTTCTGGATGATCCGCGGGACTCCCAGATCAAGCGGGACCTGCTGATCGAGCAACTGATGGCGAGTCCGGACTTCGTGGATCATTGGTCCAGCAAGTGGGCGGACCTGCTGCAGGTGAACCGGAAGTTCCTCGGGGTGGAGGGTGCCCGGCTGTTCCGCGATTGGATCCGGATGGAGATTCGGGACAACACCCCCTATGACCAGTTTGTGCGCAAAATCCTGACGGCGACCGGGTCGAACCGGGAGAATCCCGCCGCGTCCTATTTCAAGGTCCTTCGTCAGCCGGAAGAAACGATGGAGAACACGACGCACCTTTTCCTGGGCACGCGGTTTAATTGCAACAAATGCCATGATCACCCGTTTGAACGCTGGACCCAGGACCAGTACTACAGCATGTCCGCGTTTTTTGCGCGGGTTGACTTCGAGAAGGATCCGGAGAGCGGGGACCGTCGGATTGGCGGGACGGCCGTGGAGAATGCCAAGCCGCTCTTCGAGAGGGTGGTGGACCGGGGAGAGGGTGAAGTCACCCATTTAAGGACGGGAAAGGTGGCATCTCCGGAGTTTCCGTATGCCGCCGGGAAGTCGAGCCGGACGGAGGGGGAAACGCGGCGCGAGGAGCTGGTGGAGTGGATGACCTCGCCGGACAACGGGTATTTTGCGCTGAGTTACATGAACCGGCTGTGGGGCTATCTGATGGGGGTTGGGTTGATCGAGCCTCTGGACGACATTCGGGCCGGCAATCCGCCGAGCAATCCCGATCTGCTGAACTACCTGACTCAGGAATTTATTGAGACCGGATTCGACACCCGGGCGATTCTGCGTCTCATCTGTCAATCGCGCGCCTACCAGTTGTCTGTGGGCACGCATCGCTGGAACGAGGATGATACGATCAATTATTCCCACGCGACAGCCCGACGCCTGCCGGCGGAAGTGTTGTTGGACGCGGTGTACCGGGCGACGGGATCGACTCCGAATTTTCCGGGAGTGCCGGCGGGCACGCGGGCGGCGCAGCTCATGGATTCGGCGATTGATCTGCCGAGCGGGTTTCTTGCGAATCTGGGGCGTCCGCCACGGGAGAGTGCCTGTGAGTGTGAACGGAGCAACGACATGCAGTTGGGTTCGGTGATGTCGCTCCTGAGCGGTCCCGCCGTGTCCGGTGCGGTGAATGATCCGGCGAACGAACTGGCGCGGTTGGCGTCCAGCGAGCTCGGAGACCGGGAGCTGATTCAGGAGGTGTTTTTGCGGGTTCTGAGCCGGAGCGCGAAGGAGGAGGAAATTGAGGCGGCGCAGAGCGTTCTTTCGGGGATGCGGGCCGGGCACGAGGCCTTGAGTGCGGAGTTGGAAAAGGCGGAAGCTGAGTGGAACATCACGCTTGAGAAACGCGAGGCGGCTCGGCAGGCGGCGATCGGAAAGGCCGAACGGGCGTTGGGGGAATACCTGGCCGAACAGGCACCGCAAATGGCCTCTTTGGAGCGCAAACGGCAGGAGCGGATTGCCGATGCGCAGCGTGAGCTCATGCAGTTGCAGCCGTTGCTCCCGGCAAAGATGGACGAATGGGAGAAGGCCCTCGGAGACGAGCACCATGCGACCCGCTGGCAGCCACTGGCGATCAAGGAGGTTCAGGGAACCGGTTCCGCGCGCCTGGAAAAACTCGCTGACGGTTCGGTGCGCGCCTCGGAGATCTCGGGCGGGTTGCCGGATTACATCATTGAGGCGGAAACGTCGATGCGCACCATTACCGGGATCAAGCTGGAAGTGTTGACGGACGACAGTCTTCCCTCCTTTGGACCCGGGTGGAAGGATGGCGGGTTTGTGCTGAGCGAATTCGTGGTTGATGCGGGTTCGAAGACCAATGCTTCCGAACTGGCGAAAGCCGTGATCCGGGAAGGGGTTGCCGATTTCATCGCCGAGAAGTACGAATTGAAACAGTTGTTTGACGGCAAGGCGGAGAATGGCAAAGCCGAAGGGTGGAGCATTGGAGCCGAGACCGGAAGGCCGCACTGGGTGGCGTTCACGTTTGAGACGCCGATCCGGCAGGAAGCCGGCACCGCCCTGAGGATCAGGTTGCAGCATCATTTCCAGGGCGGGAAGAGCATTGGCAGGTTCCGACTCTGGGTGACCGGGAGTGGGCGGGTGACCGGAGAGGGACTTCCAGCGGATGTAGCCGGTGCGTTGAACACCGCGGGGCCGCTTCGGACCCCGGCGCAGGTCGACACCCTGATGGCGCATTACCGGACGGTGGACGCGGAATTGCGGAAACGCGAACAGGCGGTTTTTCTGGCGGGAGCGCCGGTTCCCGAGGATGCGAAGCGGAAGGAGCTTGAAACGCTGCTCGCCAAGGCGGCCAGGCCGGTGCCCACGGATGCGGCACTGGTTCAGCTTCGACAGGATGTTCAGGCGAGCGCGGGTCAGTTGAAGCACCCGCGTCTGACGGTGGCGCAGGATTTGGCATGGGCCCTGATCAACATGCCTTCATTTTTGTTCAACCGATGAGTTCCGATTACCATGGTTGCTGCTCGGATCGATTGACGCGAAGCGATGTGACCCCTCAAACCCCATAGAATTATGTTTCGAATCCCAGGAGACTTTTGTACCGACCTTTGCGACACGAACCTCAAGATGACCCGTCGCGATCTCCTTCGCATTGGCGGATCCAGCATTCTTGGGATGTCGCTCGGATCGATGTTTCAGCTCAATGCCCGCGCCAAGGAAGTTAAAAGCCCGGGCGGCCCCGGGTGGGGTAAAGCCAAGAGCGTGATCATGGTCTACCTGCAGGGGGGGCCGAGTCACCTGGACCTGTGGGATCCCAAGGAGAATGTTCCGGATAAGATCCGCAGTCCGTTCAGTGCGATTCCGACGAAGCTCCCGGGAGTTCATTTCACGGAGATTCTCCCCAAACTCGCCAAGGTGAACGACAAGTTCTCGATGATTCGGTCGATGAGCTACGAGCCCAACGGTCTGTTTAATCACACGGCTGCGATCTACCAGATCATGACGGGGTATACCACCGACAAGGTGAGTCCCTCCGGACAGTTGGAACCGCCGAGCCCGAAGGATTTTCCGAACTTCGGTGCGAACATCATCCGTCTGAAACCGGTGAAGGATCCGATGCTTCCGTTCGTGATGCTCCCCCGGCCGCTGCAGGAAAGCAACGTGGTGGGCAAGGGCGGCACTGCGGGATTCCTGGGCAAGGCGTTCGATCCGTATTATCTGTATCCGGACGGGGATGACATGAACATGGACAAGATGGAGAATGTACGGATCGACGATCTGAAACTTCCGTCGGAAGTGTTTGCCATGCGGCTCAAGAGGCGCGCGCATCTGCGCAGTGTGCTGACCGAAGCCATGCCCGAGGTTGAAAAAGCGGTCGAGAACTACAATCTGGACGAATACTACCAGCGCGCGTTGAGCCTCGTGGTGTCGGGACGGGCGAGAAATGCATTTGAGCTGGATCAGGAATCGGAGGCGATGCGGGATCTTTACGGCCGGAATACGTTTGGCCAGAGCTGCCTGCTGGCTCGTCGATTGGTCGAGGCCGGTACGCGGGTCGTGGAGGTGGTGTGGCCGAAGGTTGCCAACTCCGACAATCACTCCTGGGATGTTCACTCCGGATTGACACACCGGATGAAAGACCAGTCCGGCCCGATGCTGGACCAGGGTCTGGCTGCGCTTTTCCAGGATCTCGATCAACGCGGTTTGCTTGATGACACGCTCGTGGTGGCCATCGGGGAGTTCGGACGGAGCCCTGAGAAGGGATTGAGCACGTCCGGCAACAGCAACAGCGCCGACGGTCGCGATCACTGGCCCTACTGTTACACGTCCGTGATCGGCGGCGCTGGGATCAAGCGGGGGTATGTGCACGGCAAGTCCGACAAGACGGCGTCGAGCCCGCTGGAGGAACCTGTGCATCCGATGGAGGTGTTGGCCACGATTTACCATTCGTTCGGGATCAGCCCGGAAACGATCGTGTACAATCACCTCAACCAACCGCGCGAACTGGTCAAAGCGCAGGCTTTGAGCAAGTTGTTCGCCTGACCTGTCTGCCGGCCGCCGCCCGGTCACGGTTTCGGGTTGCGGCGACGGACGGAACCGGCCGGGGTTGGAGCGGAGATCGGCCTGATTTCGAAGGCGGACGGACGATGCGCAGCCGGACGACGTGGAACCGCTCTCCGTGCCGGAGCTGCGTTGGGGGAATCGCGAGTCCTGGTCCGGTCTCTGTGGGCTTCAGAGGGGGCGGGCGTCAAAACGGGGCGCCCCAATCACGCGGGCGGCCAATCCGGGAACTGTCCCCGACGCACCATCGCCCGGCTGTCCCAGGGGGAGGAGGATCTCCTGATTCCGGCAGGTGGGTTGGCCCCACGTTCCCGGTCTGAAGAGGGCACGCCGTGTGCGGCAGAACGCTTCGGCATGACCTTCCCGATATTCCGGAAGCCCATCCGCTCCGTCCGCTGCGCCCGGAACCGGGCTCAGGGGCGTGCCTAATAGTTCCCATCAAGTCGCAATCAGGCTGAATCGGTCCCTGCACCCGGGCTTTACAAACTGGAAGGGGGGGGTATGATCATGGTTCTTCCAGTGAGATGCAGGCCTGTGGGCAGCG
>JAIPJX010000171.1 GCA_021733945.1 Verrucomicrobiota bacterium
GATCCAATCGTTCGCAAAGATCAGCTTTCAGTTCTCATCGGCGATATCGGTGAGGAACTCCGGGCTCAGAGCGTATCTGAAAAGCAGGAGCCCACGTCAGAAGGTCCACTTCTTCAACTGCCAAACCAGGCATTTTCCAAGGCATTGGAAGCCTCGTAACCTCGGCTACAAACCCGAAACGAATCGTGTGAGTGTACACGATCTCCACCGTGTTCCATCTGCTCGGCGTGGATCACCAACGACTGACCCGCCTCCACAACGGAGGCAGCTATCGCCTCACCGATGTGGCCTGCGATGTACTCCGAAAAATTCTGGCGTGACCGCAGAGGGGTACGAACGTGCGTTCGTTGCACCGCTGGACGCGGCGCCTGTCGGTCGCAGCGCGACAGACTCCACCCTGCTCCAACGCATGAGTTCCGAAGAACCACGGTGTTTTGGAGTACGCGCGCCAGAGCGCAGCGCCGACGCCGCTTTGGGTTGTTCCGGGACTACCACGAATCCTCCAGGTGTTCGGGTTGCGCTTCCTTCCCCATCGATGACCAAATGGCCGACCGCCGTTCCCTTCTTCCGCCACAGAACCCCTCCGACGAACGCGCGAGACCTTCCTCCTTCCGTGTTCAGGAAAAGAGATTCGGATTTTTCTGACAAAACTCCGCTGCAGCGCTATGAAAGAGGAAGTGGCGATGAATCGAGACATCCATCCGGCCGTTGACCGGGACGACAGTGCCCTGGTCCAGGCGGTGCAGCAGGGTGACCTGGACGCGTTTGAACCGTAGCTGGACCGGCATGTGCAACCACTCCGGGACTGCCCGAGCGCGAGATCGTCATAGACGGCAAATCCGCCGAACGCGTGCCGTTCCCGGACGCCTGGATCATTCCTCCCGCATCCGATCCGACCACGGTGGTGGTGATCGACCCGCAGCGAAACCAAATCACCGAGATGAAACCTCTGCGGCGAATCGCGGGGAACAAACTGCAGACCATGCGCGTCGCTCAGGGCACGCTCGACGGCGAAGGACTGGTTACTGATTGGCAAGAGGTGGTGGACTACGGAGCGTACGTCACCGAATCGGCGATTCCGGGTTTCAAAATGATTGTCGCCGACAAAGCCATGCCCCCGGACATCGACCGCATTCTATCCCGGATCGTGCCCCACCTGCAGGTCATCACCAACAACGGCCCGGGTGCCACCTCCGGAGGAGGCACTCCACGCCGTATCAACGCAACGCCGGCCCTTGTTTCCGGGGCGGGTGCAACCCCGTAGCATTCGTTTTCCAACAGCTCAACGCCCGGCATGCGGCACCGAAGCTTCCCGCACCATCGCCTCAAACACGGCCAGACTCCGGGCACCAACGAACCTCCGGCGCACAAAGCCTTCGGCGTCGATGATCACGGTCGTCGGCAATTCACCCCCGTTGAAACGCCCACCCACTTCGTTGTGCTCGTCCAGCAGGATGGGATAGTTGATCCCCCGCGCCTTGACCGTGCGCGCCACCTTCACCCGCACCCGGCCCAGTGCTGCCGCACCGGTTTCATGATCGTCCTGAGCCCCGTGATCCCCGGACTGTTCCTCGACCGCCGCGTGCCTCCCGATGTGACCGTGCTGATCGGGCACGTAATCGAGCGAAACACCCAGGATGACCAATCGGTCCCGATGCTGCGCCTGCAACGAAATCAACGCCGGAATTTCGCTCACACACGCCGTGCACCACGTGGTCCAGAAATTGATCAATACCACCCTGCCCCGAAAATCCGACAAGCGAACCACCCGCCCATCCAGCATCGGAAGCTCGAAGTCTCCCGCAGCCACCGGACGTCGCGCCTGATACGCCAGGGAAGGCACATCAACCCGCACCTCGGGAAATTCGTCCCGGTGCCGGCCCCACCACTCGCCGGCCCGCGCGGCACCGGCACGCGCCACCTCATCGCTCCCGGCGCGGTATTCCTTCAGCCCCGTCTCGGGATTCAGAACGGAAGTGGTGTCTTTGATCCGGACACCGAAGTTTTCACCGGACCATTTCTCGAGCACCTTCAAGGCCATGGTGACAATGAGTGGATCCGGATCTTCGAGCATCGGAACGGCCGCCCAAATGGCCTCGTTGCCCTCGAGATCCTTCAGGTGCTTCAATCCCAGCAAACGCACCTGCAGATCGGCATCCCGGAGTTGCTCGATGACGAGTGCGGACCTCGCGGGATGATTCCGTTCCTTCAGCACTCCCAGCGCCGCTTCGCGCACGTTCAGGTCGGAGTCCAGCGCAGCAGAAAGCAGGAACGCCTCAGCGTCTTCGCTCAACGGTTCCCCGGTCGGATACACCCGCGAAAAGGATCGGATTGCCACCTGCCGATGCACGATTCCACCCAGGTTCCATGCCGCATGCAACGCGGCCACGGGATCGGCCGCCTGTTCAATCATGTCCGCCACAACCTCCGGCGGGGGTGAATCGTTTGACAAGGTTGCGCTTTGCCGGATCCGGTCGCGCAACGGCTCACGAAACGCCCAGGCAACCACAAGGATGCCGACCCCCAGGATCATCCAAATCAACCGGGGCCTCCGGTGCGCAGCGTCACGCCGGATTCCGCCCCGAAACCCCGCACCCGAGGCAGGTTTCTCCCCGGGCTCAGGAACATTCATCATCGTGCCATTATCCAATACGCGCTTCGGATGTCCCGCTTTATTCCAAGGATTGACAACCTGTGCCTGAGTCTGATGCCATTGACCCATGAACGTGCATGGCAAACTTCCCGAACTCGATCGCCGTCGCTTCATCCAATCGCTCTTGTGCGGAGCGGCGTCCTCCGCGGCGATCTCGTGCCGTCACCTGCCCGAGCCGGAGGAATACCAAAGTGGCGCGCCAATCCAGCGACTCCTGTTTGTGAGCAACGGTCGCAGTTACATCATGAACAGCGACGGATCCGGCCCGGGACGTTTCGATTTCGACATGCCCAATCAGGTCACCTGGCAGCCCTCCGCCTTCTTTCCGGACGGACGGCGCATTCTGTTTCTCAGCATGGAAGAACGCCGCGACGGTCCGGGGCGCCCGTTCGAGACGTTTTACACACAGACACCGACCCATCTCTGGGTTTACGACCTCGAGACCGAGAGCCTCTGGGAGGTCGCCAACCGCGATCGCATGTCCGTGTTCTACACCCCGGCCCTCATCCTGAACGAAGGAAGGCTCCTGGTCCAGGTCGTCCGGGACGGCGTCGGCCAACTGTTCACCATGAATCTGGATGGCACCGAAGCACGGCCGTTCACCCAGCCGGGCGAGGGCCTTCCCTACGGCTGCAACCTGGCGCCGGACGGACAACGGATCGCGTTTCACCTGGCGAGTCCATCCGGATACCAGATCTGGACCAGCGATCTGGAAGGCGGGAGTCGCACCCTGATCGCCGGCGATCCGGATCAGCTCTATTTCGGTCCGGTATGGTCGCCCGACAGTCAGTGGCTCACCTACCAGGCCTGTCGATACCGCGAAGATCCAGGCCATGATTGGGCAGATGTATGTGTCAATCGCGCCGACGGGTCCGATCCACGGTTCCTGACCCAGGGTCAGGCCCACTGGTTCGGCGCGACCTATGGCGGCCCCGAGCAACGCGGCGGCGGTTCCAACATGCTCTCATGGACACTGGACGGATCGATTCTCTTTTCCAGAAAACTGCCCGGCTCCAAAGTCCCCTGGGAGTACCAGGCAAACCGGCCCGACACCGATCATTTTAACCGCGATTACAAACCGGAGCTGGCGGTGGGCGGCACCGAGATTTGTCGCCTCAACCCGGCCACCGGCAAAATTACCCAACTCAGTGCGGGCGGCCCCGGGGTCTGGGATTGCCGGGCCACTGAGTCGCCGGATGCCAACCAAATCGTCTTCTGCCGGGCCGGGACCGGTCACATGCCGGGCATCTGGTCCATGAAACCCAATGGATCCGAAGCCCACCTTCTTACCCCTTCCTTCGCCGAACACGGAGCCGACCATCCGCGATGGCTTCCACTCCGGAAGTAGCATCCGCTCCGAACAAGGCATTTACCAGCAAACCCGCCCCCATCGAGCTGCGCGGCGAAACCAAGCGGCGACGCCGCTTTGCCCCCGCAACCATCGCGCAAGGCGCTGAAGTCATGCCCTGTCTGAATCTGAGCACGCAAAATGATAGAAGCGCGATCGCTCTCAAAATCATTTCGGTTCCAGTCGCGTAAGTCTCGATTGCTGGGTTAAAACAGCTCAAGCGTCTCGCCGAGATTGAAGTCGATTCGCATGTATACCAGTCTCGGATTCTCTTCTCTTAAAACAGATCACTGTGAGTGCCGGTTCTTTCGAGGCGAATCTCTTCGTCAGTCTTTTTGTAGATCAAAACCCAGTCGGGTTCTACGTGACAGTCCCATCTACCTTTCCAATTCCCGATCAGGGGATGGTTCTTCGCTGACTCGGACAAAGGCTTACCGTCAAGTAGAAGCTTAACTAGGTGCGTCAGCTTTTTCGGATCTTTGCCTCTCTTGATCTGCTTCTTTATGTCTTTCTTAAATTGGGTCGTTTGAGAGAGTTTCATTCTTCCGTCCAGCTGGCTGTCAGATCCTCCAATGAGTCGAATTCTTCTATCTCCTTGTTTCTGTCGCTTCTGTCCAAGGTCTTAGCGGTTACAGCGTTAGGAACTCGGAGTTCGACTGGAAACTCTCCTCTGAGTGCGATCTGGCGGTATAGCAACCTCACGGCTTCGGTAGGGGTCATTCCGATCTGCTTGAGAATGTCTTCGGACCTCTTTTTCGTAGTGCTGTCGAGGCGGGCGTGGACTGTGGCTGTCTTGTTCACGTCGAAAACGTAGCACAAGTGCAACACGAGTCAATTCTTTGTTCCGAACGTCGAAGGTCACCCTCTTGGTGTGCCTGGTATTGAAAAGTGGCTCTCCTTGGTTCCTGTTCTCAATCTCTCGGTTTGGAGGAACATGATCATTTCCGGCAGCAACGATTGGGGTTGGGGGAACCTCATCCAGGTGGTCAACGGGATCTGTATCACCCTGCTTTTTGTGGCGTCAAAAAGATGTTTGGAAGATGAGCAGATCTACAGCCGCAACTAGCTATCGGTGTGATCCAGGGGAACCGGAGTCCCAAGCGCGTCAACGAAATGCGTTCATCGATGAAACCCCTTGGGGTGTTGGAATCCTTCAAAAGGGCCGCCCGGGCCTTTTTGCCAAGCCTCGGGGAATCAACCTGAGCCCAAACCAGGACGTGGGTGTCCAGCAGGATGTTCATTTCGACATCTCCCACTCCTGATCAAAATCGGTTTGGACGATATCGCCGCACACTCTCGTTTCCTCCTGTTGAGCGCCAAGCATTCGGTGCCCGGATCGGGCGGGTTCAATCACAGCCAGGGGTTTCCCTCGCAACGTCACGGTCAGCGATTCCCCAGACCGGTTGATTTCCTTCAACATTCCAATGCACCTGGCCTTGAACTCAGAAATAATCACAGATTTCACGGAGGACCACGGATTAAGATGCAGGGGAAGCTCACCGGGACGGTTCGCGCTACCTTTCCCCGTCCCCTCGGCGGTAGGGCGAAGCGTCTCGCTGAGCCGTGGGCCACCCGAGGTCCAGGTCCCTGACCGCTCACCGGGACGGTTCGCGCAAATGGCAGTGCGGTTCGTGCCACCTTTTCAGATCTTCAACCGACGTGGTGCTTGGAGGTCAGATACTTTTTCCAAATAAGCCAATGGAAGCAACGGTTCGAAGAATTCTGTCTCATACCCGGCGGCGTCCCGCCCCGGGTTTCGAGCTGGATTATTTCGGGGTTTGTCTTATCCTTAAACCTCATGACTTTCATGAATCTGACCCACCGCACGCTTCAAACCAGTCTCGTCATCCCGTTCATCAGCATCCTTCTGGGTGCGGGCACCGAGGCGGGGGCGGCGACGGCCCTGGAGGATTACGTCAAAAAACCCGACCCGGCCTACCGCTACGAGCTGGCAAAAACAATGCGCGGCGAGGGGTTCACCCAGTATGTCCTCGAAATGACTTCGCAAACCTGGCTCAAGCCCGATGAGGTCGACCGCACCGTCTGGAAGCACTGGCTGCGCATTGTCAAACCGGACCGCGTCGAGCACGATACGGGGCTGCTGATCATCGGAGGCGGTTCGAACGGAGGGAAAGCGCCTTCTGAAATCGACAAGCGTGCGGTGGGGATGGCGCTTGAGACGCGCTCCGTCATCGCCGAGGTCGGAATGGTGCCGAACCAGCCGCTCCGGTTTGCCGGGGCCAGCGAGGATCGCAAGGAGGACGCGCTCATCGCGTTTGGATGGGACAAGTTTCTGCATGGTGGCCGGGCGGAGTGGCTCGCGCGGTTGCCCATGACCAAGAGCGCCGTCCGAGCCATGGACACCGTCACGGATTTCCTCGGCAGGGCGGAACAAGGCGGGGTCGCCGTCGGAAAATACGTCGTGGCCGGCGGTTCCAAACGCGGCTGGACCACATGGACCACCGGCGCGGTGGATGATCGGGTGGTGGCCATCGTTCCCATCGTGATTGACATGCTGAACATGGTCCCGTCGTTTGAGCATCATTTCCGCACCTACGGTTTCTTTGCTCCGGCGGTGGGCGACTACGAATCCATGGGGATCATGAACTGGCAGCGAACACCGGAATACCGCCGGTTGATCGAAGTTGTCGAACCATTCGAGTACCGCAGCCGGCTTTCAAAACCCAAGTTCCTGATCAATGCCAGCGGCGATGAGTTTTTCGTGCCGGATTCCGGCCAGTTTTACTGGTCTGAACTGTCCGGGGAAAAACATGTGCGTTATGTGCCCAACGCCGACCACAGCCTGAAGAACTCCGACGCCGTGGAAAGCCTGGTCGCCTACTACCATTCGATCCTGACGGACCATCCCCGTCCCAGGTTCGACTGGCGCATCGGAAACGACGGAGGCATCGAGGTGACGGCGACCGACGCCCCCAGGGAGGTCCTCCTGTGGCAGGCCAACAATCCGGAGGCGCGCGATTTCCGCATGGAAACCCTGGGGCCGGTGTGGAAAAGCCAGCCCATCCCTCGCGGGTCCAACGGGCACTACGAAGCCCGCGTCGCCAAACCCGTCAAGGGCTTCACCGCCTTTTTCATGGAGCTGACGTATCCGGGTCCCGGGAACTATCCCCTCAAGTTCACCACCCAGGTGAAGGTGATCCCGGACGTCTACCCGCACGCGCCGTTTGTTCCACGGCCCGTGCGTTGAAGGCCTTCGTCCGCCGGATGCCCGGTGCCGGGCTCAGAGCTGCTTGAGCCCGGCATCCAGCGCGGCGTACAACTGTTTCATCGTGGCTTCGGTTTCGTCACCCATGTTGGAAAGACGGAACGTCTTGCCCTTGATCTTGCCGTAACCGCCATCGATCAGGATGCCCTGATCCTTGACGAGTTTCTGCAGCCTGGCCACGTCAACGATGCGTCCCCCTTCCCTGGCACCGTTGTTGATGCAGGTGAGCGTGCGCGATTCGTACCCGGGTTCGGGAAAGAGGGTAAACCCGTGACCCGCGGCCCAGTCCCGGGTGAGCTGCGACAGATCCGCGTGCCTCTTGTACCGGGCCTCGAGTCCCTCGGCGAAGATGTCGTCCAGCTTCGACGAGAGCGCGTAGATGTGACCGATGCTCGGCGTGCTCGGAGTCATGCTCCCCTCGGCGTTCTTCTGGAACTCGACCAGATCGAAATAATAGCCCCGGTCATTCACGGTCCCGGCTTTGGCCAGCGCGGCCTCCGAACAGACAAACACCGTGAGTCCCGGCGGAAGCGCAAATGCCTTCTGGGTCCCGGCCAGGAGCAGGTCGATGCCCAGGCTGTCAAACTCGAGCGGCACGGCGCTCATCGAGCTGACCGCATCGACAATGAACATGACATCGGGGTATTTCTTCTTCAGGGCAGCGATCTCGGCCAGCGGACTCATCACCCCGGTGGAGGTCTCGTTGTGAATGAGCGTGAGCGCATCGAACTGCCCGGTCGCCAGTTTGGCGTCCACGGCCTCCGCCCGGATCGGCGACCCCCAGTCGACCTGCAATCCTTCCGCTTCCTTGCCGCAGCGTTGGCTCACATCAAGCCATTTGTCGGAGAACGCACCGCACATGCAGCACAGCACCTTCCTGGTCGTGAGATTCCGGATCGCCCCCTCCATCACGCCCCAGGCCGAGGACGTGCCCAGGAAAACCAGCCGCTTGGTACTCAGCAACGCCTGGAGCTGAGGCTGGATTTTGGCGTAAAGATCCTTAAACCCCTGCCCCCGGTGGCCAATCATCGGCGAACAAAACGCGCGAAAGGTTTTTTCACTGACTTCAACCGGCCCCGGGATGTGCAATTTGACATGTTCCATAAATCGTTTGTGAAACTTTTCACAAGCGCGGGCCGCTTGCAAGCGGGAATCCACCAAACAGAAGAAATCAGGCAGCGTGTCTGAAAAGTAGGAGACGACGTAAGGAGGCTCACTTGCCCAACCGCCAAACCGGGCAAACCAGCTGCCACAATACCCACGCCTCATTCAAGCGTGAGGTTGGAGGGCCATTCCACCCCTTCATCAATCCAGGTCACGAGCTTTTGAACGTCGGCCTGGGTCAGTTTGGGATAGGATTTGCGTTTGCTCAATGGCGGCATTTCCATGTCTTCAATCTGATCGGTGACGTGCCGGATCAATTGGCTGTCCGCCCCTCGTCCCGGGACGACGGGTAGCCTGCCCCACCCGCCCTTGAGAAACGAATGGCGATCCGTCATCGCGAAGTCGCCCTTCTTCAGGAAGAAAGAGATCAGCTCCACGTCTGAAACCTGAAGTGCCTGTTTCAAACCCAGACCCAACCCACGATCCGTCACGGTGAACCGGCCCGCTTTGGCCTGCTCGAAAATCGCCTCGATGATGCCGTGCTGGCCCCACCGCGCTGAGTTGCCCACCAGCGCCGCGATTTCTTCCTCGCCTCGATCGAGCGATTGCAGGTTCTCCAGCAGGAACCGGACAGATTCCACATCTCCCGCACGTGCTGCCGCTACAAGCAGGTTCTTTCCGTTCTCCGCCGAATTCATGGCCGCCCCGTGCGTGACCAGATAACGGATGCAATCGGCGGAGTCGACCCGACAGGCAGTCGCGAGCAGCGGTGTCATTTTTTCCTGCGAGGTGGCATTGACGTCCGCGCCGGCTTCGACCAACCGGCGGGTTTTCTCCAAATCACCAGCCCCCCATATCAACGCGGTCACACCGTCGTCATTCGCTGCGTTCGGATCCGCTCCGGCATCCAACAAGATACGCACCCCTTCGGCATCCCCATGCAACGCGGCATACATCAGCAGGGTTGAGCCGTCGGGCGCTCGGAGATGAGGCGACAAACCGTCCCGAAGCATTACCTTCAACCTGTCGTTCTCGCGCCGTTCAACGGCCCGGAACGCCAGATGATCGACGTCACCAGGGTAGGTGGCCAAAACCCGCTCGGCTCCATGCGAAAAAAGGGGCAACAGGAAACTTAGTCCTACGACGAGTTGTTTTCCGCTCAGCCTGGTTTTTCGATGCGTAATCGCTGTGTGCATCTCCGGGCTTTTAGGTTTTTCGTCGAGACTTTTCAAGGGGGATTTTTCTCATCCAGCCGGCCTTATCGGCGAGTATCATTCCATCAGGTCCGATGTCGCCGACCTTGTTTTAAAACCCACAGGAATCGCGGCTTTGACTTTCGTTCCGTCGCTGTCAGCCACCAGCTCTGCGATTCATGGCCGGTATTCGGGGACTCGTAGTCTGGTTGGTGGGAGCTGGTTTCCATTCATCCTCAGAAAGTTTTGACCGATCGTCCTGGGCCAGGCAAAGCTGGCCGGTCAAAAAGAAGAGGCACACAAGAACGGACGGTTCGTTTGCGATTTCCATATGTTCAGGCTGGGCATTCCCACAAAACCTGCTATCAAGAGGTCTGTCTCAATGATTCCAAGCCCTGTCATGCTTATGAAACGAATCTCCTTCTGGATCCCCGCCCTTCTCCTGTTTGCACTCCCCGCCAGCCCGCTCAGTCCGACCCCCGTGCCGGCCGCCGTCACCGAGGTGGAATGGCAGCCGTTGGCCGCCCAGATCCGCCGACTGATCGAAGCCACCGACTATCTGGGAGCCCCGTTCAGTCCGGGCGATCGCAAATCTCTCCAGGACCTGCTGGCCGGGCCCGGCGGCGAACGCGCGATCGAATCCGTTCAAACCATTCTCGACCCCTACTGCCTCCTGCTCGTGAACATCAACCCGGAATCCCGTGTCAAGGTGGCCTCCGGCCCCGCCAAACCCGAACTCGTCGAAAAAGGCTGGCGACAGTTCCTCGTCAAGGTCCAGAACGAAGCCGGGGTCACAGCCGAACTGCGCGCCGTGAGTCCCAACGCGCGGTCGATGTTCGAAAGCGGTTCCAGCCACACGGCGTCGGACCAATTCTTCAAGAAACAGTCCGATGTTCCCAAGGCAGCCACGCCGGAGGATCTTTGGCTGGACATGCAGCTGTTCAACCAGCAACCCCTTCGCAGGGACTTGAGCGGCCTGCGCCTCGAATACCGAATCGTTCAACTCTACAGCCGCGACGCCGGTAACCGGGAGGCCAAGATTTCCTTCAACGTCGGCCAGGGCTCCCAGGACATCGGATTCCGCAATGAAGCGGATGTGATGTTCAACTGCCGGGCGGCAAACGAAGTGCGACTCAGCGTGAAGGACGAATTCGGCAAACCAACCACGGGCATGCTGATCATCCGCGACGCCCAGGGCCGCGTCTACCCTTCCCAGGCAAAACGACTGGCACCCGACTTCGCGTTTCATCCCCAGGTTTACCGCGCCGACGGCGAATCGCTCCGACTGCCGGCCGGCGCTTACACGATCGAATACGGCCGGGGGCCCGAGTATCTGGAAGGCACCCGCACGCTCCAGGTCAGTGACAACTCGCCCACTCTTGAAATCAACCTCGAGCGATGGATCGATCCCTCCGTGTTCGGATGGTGGTCGGGGGATCATCACATTCACGCGGCCGGGTGCGCCCATTACACCGACCCCACCGAGGGGGTGCTCGCGCAGGACATGATGCGGCATATCCTGGGTGAGGACCTCAAGGTGGGATGCAATCTGACCTGGGGGCCGTGCTTCGACTTTCAGAAACAGTTCTTCACAGGCAAGGACGATGTGGTTTCCAAACACCCCTACCTTCTGCACTACGATGTGGAAGTCTCCGGGTTCGGGTCCCATCAATCCGGGCATCTCTGTCTGCTCCGCCTCACGGAGGAGATTTATCCGGGCGGCGACTCCAAACATCACTGGCCCACGCTCTGCCTGAACACACTGCGCTGGGCCAAACGCCAGGGAGGCATTTCCGGTCCCGCGCATTCGGGCTGGGGCCTGGAAGTGGAAACGGACAAACTGCCGAATTACGTGGTTCCCCCATACAGCGGCATCGGTGCCAACGAATACATCGTGGATGTCACCCACGAGGTCCCGGGTCCAGACGGCAAACTCGTGCGCGCGGTGGATTTTATGTCGACGGTGGACACCCCGTATGTCTGGGAACTCAACATGTGGTACCACACCTTGAACGTCGGGTATCGCACCCGGATCAGCGGTGAAACGGATTTCCCGTGCATCTACGGAGAGCGTGTCGGACTGGGCCGCTCCTATGTCAAACTGGATGACAAACTCGATTACGATGCGTGGTGCGAAGGCCTGCGCGAAGGGAAGAACTACGTCGGGGACGGCAAAAGTCACCTGCTTGATTTTAAAGTCAATGATGTCGCCATGGGCCAGAACGGAAGCGAACTCAGAATCTCCAAGCCCGGCATGGTTCATGTCTCCGCCCGTGTGGCGGCGCGCCTCGATGAAACTCCCAACCCGGATCTGTCCTCCCGGCCCTACAGCCAGAAACCGTACTGGCACATCGAACGCGCGCGCATCAAGGGAACGCGCGAGGTGCCTGTGGAAGTAATTGTCAACGGCTACCCCGTCGCCACACGGAACATTCCCGCCGACGGAACCATCCGGGATCTGAGTTTCGAGGTTCCCATCGAACGCAGCAGCTGGGTGGCGTTGCGGATTCTCGCTTCCTCGCATACCAATCCTGTTTTTGTGATCGCGGACAACAAACCGATTCGCGCCTCCAAACGCAGCGCCGAATGGTGTCTCAAGGGTGTCGATCAGTGTTGGTCCCAGAAGGAACGGTTCATCAAGGCGGATGAACTCGACCAGGCCAGAAAGGATTACGCCCACGCCCGCGAAGCCTACCGGAGAATCCTGGCGGAATCCCAGGCGGACTGACCGCCTGCCAGAACTGACGGTACGGATGCTCTGCGTGGGGGCGTTGCACCGCTGGACGCGGCGCCTGTCTGTCGCAGCGCGACAGACTCCACCCTCCTCCAACGCATGGCGTCGGAAGAACAACGGTCTTTTGGAGTACGCGCGCCAGAGCGCAGCGTCGACGCCGCTTTGGACACGCCCGATGAGGCAAAACCACTCGCTCCCATTCAGCATCCCAATCCGGTCCACTGCAAGCCGTGAGGAACCTCGGAATCCTCAGCAAGGACATCTGCGGCCCTACGCTC
>JAIPJX010000172.1 GCA_021733945.1 Verrucomicrobiota bacterium
CGGGCCTCGATCTTGGAGAGGTCGAGGATGTCGTTGATGAGGCCCAGCAGATGGGTGGCGGAGCCGTGGATCCGGGCCAGGTCCTCGGACTGTTCGACCTTGCCGTCGGCCTGGGCCTCGGAGAGGAGCAGTTCGCTGAAGCCGATGATGGCGGTCAGGGGCGTCCGCAGTTCGTGGCTCATGCTGGCCACCAAGCGGCTCTTGGGCTGGTTGGCGGATTCGGCGGGGATCCGGGCCTCCTCCAGTTGGGTGTTCTTGACCGCCAAGGTCTCGGCGGCATGTTCGGCCGCCTCGCGCGCCTCGTGTTCGACCCTGAGCATCTGCTCGCGCAACCGTTCCGCCTCCAACTTCCGGTGCCTCGCCCGCCAGGTGGCCACCACGGCCACCAACGCCAAGCCGCTCACCCCGATCCCGCCCGGGGCCATGATCCGCGCGTTCAGATACCAGAGTGGCAGGGCCCGGATCGTCACCATCGCCGGCGCCGAGACATTCCGGTCCCGGTCGATCGATTGCACGGCGAAGGTCCACTCCCCGGCACGAGGCGGATTCCATTCGAACCGGCCCGCGTCCGCCGGTTTGGACCACTCACCGTCCGTCGTCACCTTGTCGCGCGGCCCGGAGACGATGCGGTGGCGGTAGCGCACCGCATCGGACCGGGTCTTCAGGTCGTTGGCCTCGAACTGAAAGCTGACCAAGTCGCCCTGGGTGACTTCGGGGATTTGAGACAGGTCGCGGTAACGTTCCTTGGCGAGCACGGTCAACCGTGGGGCTGAAGGAGGCGTACGGCCCGGGTGGTAGCGTGTCAGACCTTTGCTGCCGCCGAACCAGTAGTCGCCGCTTGTATCCTGGCAGATCGCCCAAACATCGTCGGAGAGCTGGCCGTCGCGCGTTGTTATCCGGGACCAGGTCTGCCCGTCAAAACACAATACCCCGAAGTCCTGGGTCCCGATCCAGAACCGACCATCGGCATCGTGGGCGATCGAGAGCATGGCCACAGCAGTCATCGGCTCGGAGTGGGGCTAGAGCATGAGAGGACCCTCCCGGGGACACGTCAGCAGGCCAGCGCCAGTAGCAAACCAGATCGTGTTGCCGGGGCCGGTCTCAATGTCCCAGACGCCTCCGCCCGTGGTGTCCTCGCTGGCCGGGACCTTCTGAAAAGAACGGCCTTTGTAACGGAAGACGCCGAAACGAACCCCTACCTGACCCGCCCAGACCGTCCCGTGAGCGTCACAATGAATGGCTCGGATCCCCTTCCATGCCGCAAACTCGGCACCCGCGGCCTCAAGTCCGGCTCTGGAATTCACCCCCGGCTCCAACGATTTACGGGTGACTGGATCGATGTGCCCCAGGTCGCCATCCCAACCGGCCACCCAGAGGCTCCCGTCTGGCGCCAGCGAGATCCGTTGGGCCCCTTGGGGGAATCCTGGTCGGCCTACAAAGCTCTCGAAACCATTTCCATCGAATCGCCAGAGTCCTCCGGGGTGCCCCCCCACCCAAAGCGCCCCGTCCCGGCTCAACTGCAGGCCGCCCAACCAGGCGCCCAAGTGACCTTGCTCGGGAAAGTTGACGAAGTTCGTTCCGTCGAACCGGGTTAGCATTCCCGTCTCGATCGGTCGCCCTTGAGCCCATTTCGAGACCGCTTCGGTCGAGCTGGAGGCGGCGATCCAGATGCCCCCGTTGGGATTCGGGCACAACTCCTCGACTTCCACCTCACGCAATCCGTCCGCCTGAGTGAAGTGGGCAAAACTCCGAGGGTCATACCGCGAGACGCCTCCGTCCGTGGCAAACCAGACCGCCCCATCCGGAGCGACCCGAAGGCCAGCCAATCCGCCCCAGTTGAGTCCGGAAGCGTTGGTGAACGTGAGCATGTTCGGCTGGCCCAGGCTGCCGGCCGAAAGTGTGTAACGCGTGATGCCGGTGGTGGTCCCGATCCACAGAACACCGCCTGGCCCCGGTTCTATCGATGTCACCGCGCCCGGCGCCAGCCCGTCCTTGACCGTCAGATGCCGGAACGCCGCTCGTCCGTCGTCGGCCTGCCGGGGATCGTAGCGGGTCACTCCGCTGTTACCTCCCATCCAGACCACGCCATCAGGGGCCACGTAAACCGTCCTCAGATTCAAGCACCCCCGGAACGCGGCAGAACCACGGCTTCGGTGTGAGCCTGCCCGATCAAGCGGCCGTGATGGCCATTGGTCGTCAGGTCCATTCCGGGCCGGGCCGGGTCGTCGAAGGTCCACAAGCCTGTCAATCCCGCCTCGTGGCCCGTCAAGGTGGAGGTCATGCCGGCTTGGATTTGCTCCGGGCTGAGCGCCATCGACCAGACCCGCACTTCGTCAATCTGGCCGATCAACCCGGACTCGTCTCTGGCATCGGTCCCAATTCGGTTGACGATTCCTCCGCCAGGAACGTTCGAGAAGCTGCCGGTGTAGTTGGTGGAGGCCACCAGCAAGCCGTCCAAGTAGAGCTTCATTCCGCCTGGTCCGCTCACCGAGGCAACGTGATGCCATTCGCCAAGTGTCACGACACCCCGTGGCTTCAGTTGGACAAGAACCAAGCCCTCACCGGACACGAATGCATGGAGCAATCGTGGGGGCAGCAGCCCCAGACCGAGGTCGCGCCTGAATCCGCCACCGTTGAAGATGCGCTGTTGGCCCTCGCGTCAGAAGCTCCACGAGGCATGGATTTCGGCATCCACCGCGAATGCCGATGGGACGGCTACCGGTCTGCGTTGCGAAACCCGTGTGAATCCCCTGGCAATTGGGTTTCTTGCCTGTGGTTGGGAAGAATGGGGTCCCGAGCAGGACGGAAAAACGAACCACTCTCCGTTTGTCAGGAAGGAGTTCTTTCCCTTCGAGGATTGTTGACTTTCCGAATTTACGTGTCTGGAGGCTTCACAGAGACTCGAATTGCTCTTCGGATACGAGGGCCTCAAAATGCATGCACTCGTGCAGAATCCGACCGACCTCGACCCTTCTCCTTCGAACCCTGTATGCGATGTAGTGGTGCTCTACTCGGTAGAGTCGAACGTTTTCGAGGAGATCATCACGAGCTTTGCTCCCAGGAAGCATCGGATTCGCCGCCACGGCATTGAGAGCCTCTTCAATGGCCCTTCGGTAAATGAGGAACTGGTCCCGCCCCCAGGTCGTCAGCGTGTATTCGTAGATACCTTCAAGGTCGGCGTCAGCCTGAGACGAAAGAACGTAGTTCACTCAATCGGAGAGTTTCTACCTGGTTTCGTGGCGTTTAAGTACGTCCTCAGCGATTTGCTCGGCTTTCCTCGAAGAAGCCTCTCCGCGGTCGAGGCTTTCAAATCCTTTTCGAACCTCGGCTTGGAGCAGCTTGCGCTTCATTTCCATAAGCTCCTGGTAATCGGCATCGGAGGTGATGACGACTGACGGCCTTCCGTGCTTGGTGACTGATACTGGCCCCTGAAGTGCTTGATCGATTACTTGCCCGAAATTTTGTTTGGCTTTGTTAGCTGTGACTGACTGCATAGGTCAAAACCCAGATCCAACATTTCAACTATTTCGTCTATTTTAGACAATTTCTGAGGGCAATTCAACTCTTATCGCTGGCGAAATCCGACGTCCGGCGCAACCTCGAACCACCGTGGCCACGTCGGCACCGATCACTCGTGTAAGCTGCTCATTACCAGGCAACCACTCAAGTAATCGAGTTTTGGAATATTACGCCTTTCGTAATGCGGCAACCACAAGGGCAGCGCCGGTTCCAACCGCTTGCCGCAGAGTTGCTCAGCTGCACCCCAAACGTTCTCCACAATCTCCAGGACCGGCTCATACTTCGGTTCGGGTCCTGGCGGCGAACTCTGTTGTTCGCAGCCGATCGCGCCGCTCAAAAGCTTGATCGCATACTTCCGTTCGTAACCGTATTGCTCGCAAAGCTCATCCAGCAGGCGAGTCTTGCCCTCCTTGCCTCGGTTTTGATACCGGTTTCTGAGTTTTTCCAATTGTGCATTTCGATCGATGCTTCGTTCCATTTTCACCCAAGGTTAATCCGGGTTGAACCTCGGGATTGCGGATGGGGGCCCTTGGGGGCGGCAAACGCAGGAAACGCTCACGGGGACGGTTCGCGCCAACTTTCCCCCACCGCCAGCGGCGGCAGGGCGAAGCGTCTCGCTGAGCCGGGGCTGATCGGGAGGGTGGGTTGCATTGGAAGCTCACCGGGACGGTTCGCGCTACCTTTTTGAATCGAGGGGGGGGGAGGGAAGGATGGGGTGACCAACGGGATTCGAACCCGCAACAACCAGAACCACAATCTGGGACTCTACCATTGAGCTATGGCCACCACTCAGTCGGTTGAAAAAATAGTGGGCCAACGCGAAACCGTCAAGCCTGTCCCGCAGGAGATTCTCAGGCGCGTTTTCGGCGGGTTTGTTCCCGGTTGGCAAGTTCCATCACCGTCTGAAAGTCTTCCGTTGCTTTGAGTTGCTCCAGAATGCCGGTTGGCAGGGCCCCGATCGTGTCCTTGGCCCCGGATGCAACGGCCTGGATTGCCGAAAGAAATCGCGGGGCGCGGCGTGTCCTGAGCTCGGTGATCTGGTTCAGATCCTCGATCACCACATCCTGCAGTTGCTCGGTCAAGATGCGGCGAAGGATCTGGAGGGCGCGCACTGCTTTGTAATGGATCGAGGGGTCGGCTTCGCAGTCCAAATCATCCAGATTGGCAAGCATTTTGGCCATGGGACGGGTGACACGCGGGTCAACCAGTTTCATGAGGGACTCGGCGGCGTCAAGAGCGGTGAGGTCGCAGACAGAGTCGAGATCGGCGCGGAGCACCTCGCGCGCCCGGGCATCCCCGGTTGCGATCAGGGCGTGCGCGGCGGTCCGTCGCACGGCCTGGTTGCGGTCCCTCAAGGCGGCATGCAGGGGATCGGTGGGGCCGGTCCCGATCGTCACCAGATCGCGGATGGCGGCCGCACGTGTTTCGGTGTCCGGTGCCTCCAGCCCCTGGGCCAGGACTTGAACGTCGCGGGCGTCGGTTGCGGGAAAGTTTGTTTGGGAAGCTTTGATCAATCCGCGTTTCGGTTCTTTTTGAGCCGAAATGACGTTGACGGGCGAGATCGGGCGTGGGGCGCTCGGGCGGGGTTCCGGTTTTCGATCCGGGGCGTCTGCATTGCCTTGATTTGTGGCTACAAACCTCGGGCCCGGGCCCTCCGGAGTTTCGGGCGCGGCGAGTTCGGGGGCAATTTTCCAAAGCACCTCCGCCAAGGGGCCGATCGCAGAATTCCCCACCTGGACCAGCACGGAAGCGGCCAATTGGCGGACCTGTTTGTCCGGGCTTTTGAGCGCGTCCACCAGCGGGCCGACCATTCCGGTGGCCAATTGCACCAGGGCGGTGGGCACGGCGGCGTCTGATGGGGTGTTGGTCAGTGAGGAGATCAGGGGAACCACGGCTCGTGGATCGCCCACTTCTCCAAGCGCGATGGCGGCATTTGTGCGGACCTGGTCGTCAGGGTCTTGGAGGGCAGCGATCAGTTGCTCGACCGCCTCGGAGGTCCCGATATGGCCGAGAACCACGGCGGCAGCCCGGCGTTTGCGAGGATCCTTGTTATGGATGGCAGCCAGAAAGGCGGAGAGAGCGCCTTTGGCGGCCTCTGACTTCGACCAATCCGGGTCGATTCGTGACAGGGCTTCCGTGGCGGGTTCCCAGGCATCGCTGTTGCCCAGGGTGGCGATGAGGTGGGGGATGGCCTGTTTGCCGATCCGAATCAGGGCGGCGGCGGCGGTGGAATTGGTGCCGGGCGTTGTGTCCCGGAGCGCCGAAATCAGTGGTTCAAGGGCTTTGGTGCCGAGTTGAGCAAGTCCAAAGGCCGCAGCCTCCTTGGCGGGGATCGGACCGTAGCGCAGAGCGGAGGTCAATTGCTCAATCGCGCTGCTGGAGCCGATCCGGCCCAGAACAGCGGCAGCCAGTTCGCGCACGGGAAGTTCGGGGTCGCTGAGGGCCATGCCGAGCGCCGGCACGGCAGGTTCACGGATCTGCGAGAGGGCACGGGCCGTGGCCTGGCGCACGTCGGGATTTCGGTTACGCAGTTGGGTGGCCAGTCCGGGGACCACCGGGGCTCCCATCTGGACGAGTGCCTGTTCTGCAGCTCTGCGGACGGAGGGATGGCTGTCGGCCAGGGCTTGAACCAGGTGATCGGCGTATCGAGGGTCGTTGAGTTCCCCCAGCTTCATGGCCGCGGTCTCGCGCGATTTCCAGTCCTCGGCCTTAATCTGCTTCAGTGTCCACCAGAGCATCGAAGATTTCCTTTTCTTAGACTCAACACGCGCGCTGATTGAACCAGCCCCGGCTTCGGCAGGCAACCTTTGACTTTAGGGTGAAGTCGGACGCAGGGAAGGTGGCTGAGTCCGTCTCGGCCCGCCGGGGCTGCCCGGGGCGACAGCGATGGGAGCGGTGCGGCGGGACGCTGCCCTTGCCGGTCTTAAACTGATGGCGATGCGCCTCGGAGAAGCTGCGAAGATCCGGCGGTCGCTTCGTGATCCCGGGAAAAAATGCGTGCAAGCCGTGCTTTCATTGTTAACGTGCTTGGAAATGGAAGACGGCTATGGAGAACTTCTGGGAGCGCTGGTGAATGATCTGGAGGATCTCAAGCGCCAGGGGATTCGCTATGTCACCGTCTCCCAGGATCTGCTGTCCAAAGTCGATCAGCCGTTGCCGCGGCGCTTTTCCGAGGTCTCCGTTCCAGAAACAGTGCCTGCGCCCGAACCCGTGCCTGCCCCTGTGGAGGAGGCTGCCAAGGCTGCTCCAGACGCTCCCCAAACCGTTCCGTCCCGGGAGAACCAGCCTGCTGCCGGGGTCCCGCCGCCCCCCGTCGTTGAGGTCGATCGGGAGACTGCGATGGCAGGACTGCGGGAGCGGACGTTGGTTTGTGAAAAGTGCCCGCACTTGGCGGCATCCCGGACGGGGGTTGTGTTTGGTGTGGGAAGTGTGCATGCGGAGCTGATGTTTGTAGGCGAAGCACCCGGGGCGGACGAAGATCGACAGGGGGAGCCGTTTGTTGGAAAAGCCGGTCAGCTGCTCACGCGCATCATCCAGACGATGGGGCTGTCGCGGGAGACGGTTTACATCGCGAACATTCTGAAATGTCGTCCGGACACCCCCGGGCAAACCGCTGGAAACCGAAAACCGACGGCTGCGGAAATGCAGACCTGCCTGCCGTATCTGCTCGAGCAGATCGAGATCATCCGGCCCAGGGTCATTGTTGCCCTGGGGGCCACCGCCGTGGAGGGCTTGTTGGGAAAGACGGTCGGGATCACAAAGCTCCGGGGAAACTATCAGGAGTTTCGCGGGGTGCCCGTCATGCCGACCTACCACCCTTCCTACCTGATGCGCAACCAGACCATGGCGCTCAAACGGGAGCTTTGGGAGGACATGCTTCAGGTGCTCGAGAAACTGGGGCTCCCGATCACGGAGAAACAGCGGAATTATTTTCTCTAAGGCGAGTGACCCCGCCCCGTTGTGCCCGGGATATGACCGGGATAATGGCCGGACAACGCTGCCCTGAGGGGCTGTCTCAAAAGTCCAATTCCATCGCAGGCGCCGAGGTGACGAGGCTCCAATTGCCCGGGAAATCGCCCGGTTTGGCAGGTGAAGAAGTGGACCTTCTTACGTCGGTTCCTACTTTTCAGACACGCTCTACGGGGCTCGCAGAACAAAGTTTTCGGCGTCCTTTGTGTCACCGCTGCCTTGATACTTCACCCGCCGGGGGTAGGGGACCAGGGGACGGGTGATGTCCGGCGCTCCGTTCTGTCCGGATTTTGAAGCAACGATTCGTTCGGGTGCGTTCCCGGTTTCGACCCAGTCGACAATCACCTGCAGCCAGTCGACCCGCGAGATCCCGGGGCCGCCGCCGCAGTGGTAGCAGCCCGGAACCATGAACAGGCGCGCATAATCCATCGCTTTGGGATCGCGCTGCAGGACCTCCTCGTAGTACGCGACAGTGGCGGAAGCGGGGAGCGCCGCGTCGGCCCAGCCGTGCCAGAGGATGAGTTTTCCACCGTGGGAAGCGAATTTCGCCAGGTCCGGGTCCTTGGCATTGAGCGTGGATCCGGCGAGTCGGGTATCGCGTTCCCAATTCGAAAAATCGTAGGTGGAATAGTCCCACTCGGGATTGTTGAATACGAAATATTTGTAAATGTTCGTGCCAAATGCAAAACTCAGGTTCACCGCGCCGGGTGAAAGGGGGCCGACCAGCCATGCAAACCATCCTCCGGGGCCCGCCTCGGCGCCGATGGGGAATCCCGGGTAAATGGGGCCTGAGGCATTGCGGACCCCTTCGTAGACGGCCCGGACCGCGCTCCGTTGCCTGTCGTTGAGCCCGGGTATCTGCGACAGATCGAAACGAACGGCTGTCGGGTCATCGATGATCCCGTCCCTGAGACCATCCTGTTCGTCGACCTGTTTCATGATTTCCGCATACAGATGGTCCAGGTCGTCCTGGGTGAGGATCGTGCCGGAAAGGTGTCCGGGATCAGGGTACATGGTTTGAGCAATGTGGGTGAACAAGGCGGCGATTCCGGCCCAGTCGAAAGCCGGTGCACCCGCAACGATGCCGTCGAAGTCGTCCGGGTAGCGCTGGGCTTCCATCATCGCCTGACCGCCCCCACGGGAGCATCCGACGAAATAGGACCGGACCGGTTCCATGCGGTAATACTCCCGGATGAGAGCCTTGGAGACCTCGGCAGTGCGGTGGACCGCCAAATGCCCGAAGTTGACCAATGCTTCCAGGTTGTTCAGAGCCCAACTGCCGTCGGTGCCTTCGGCCTGATGGCCGGTGTCCGTGCCCGCCGTGGCGTAGCCCTGATTGATCGAACCCCGGGCGGCGTTCTGGATGGATCCCACCAGTCCACCGCCGCCACCCATCGCGAAGCGACCGTTCCATGTATCCGGAAGGAGCAGTTGGAAACGAATCGATCCGGCGATCACCCCTTGTACATCCAGGTACGCGACCCGGACCCCATCGTTGGGTTTTGATCCGTCGTGATGGTCCGCGGTGTCGATGCGGACATCGGGCAGATGGAGTGCCTTGACGCCCGAAGCGGTCAGGATGGCCGGGAAATCCGCTCGGGAGGGCGCTGGGATCAGGCAGATCAGTGCGAAAAGCCCCATTGAAAGTCCGGGGTGAAGAGGCTTGCGAAGCACGGACCAGGTCCACCGGTGGGGAAGCAGTTGTGTTTTCAAGGTGCCTTGAAGTTAGTCCGGTGGGCGATTCTGGACAAGAAAAAGCCTGTTTACCGAAAAACTCTCTGCTAGCCTGCGGGATTCGAAACGGTGAATATCCGAATTGACGATGTCGATCACAACAAACAAACAGAAGCAGAATATGAAACGTAGAGTGGCGGCACAAAAAAACTCCCCGGCCGGAAAGCGGGGGAGCTCTGCTGCGGATCGCGAGCCAATGGATTCGATTTCGGTCGGAGCCGGTGAGGAACCTTCGAATCTCGGCGCGGGCACGGGAGAACATCCGGCAGGGACCTCCCGATCGGGCGGACCGGAACGCCCCCTGCAGTTCAGCGCACGCAGTGAATTCCTAAAAGTGCTGCATCGGCGTGTGGAGGAGTATTTCGTCAAGTCCGGGCGTCACGCACGGGATTGCCCGAGCATGTACGTGAAGACGGGCGTTATTCTCGTATGGCTTGCCGCGTCGTATGTTTCCCTGATCCTGGCCGTATCCACGCCGTGGTTGGCGGTGCTTCTGGCAATCTCGCTGGGGTTGGCAATGGCGGCGGTTGGGTTCAACATCCAGCATGATGGCAATCACCGGGCGTATTCGGATCGCACCTGGGTGAACCGGATGATGGCCCTGACATTGGATATGTTGGGAGGGAGTTCGTACGTGTGGAGCCGCAAACACAATTCGATCCATCACACGTATACGAATATTCCCGGGCACGATGATGACATTGATCTGGGGCATCTGGCGCGGTTGGCACCGGGACAGAAGCATTTCGGGTTTCATCGCCTGCAGCATTTCTACCTCTGGGCGCTCTACGGATTCACTGCGTTCAAATGGCAGGTGTTCGATGATTTTTTTAATGTGTTCGTCGGGCGCATCGGCCGTCACCATCTCGTGCGTCCCAAGGGCTGGGATTTGTTCGTGTTTGTTGTGGGGAAACTGTTTTTTCTCTCGTTTGCGTTTGTCATCCCGATTGCCCTGTGTGGGTTGCTTCCGGTCATCGTCTTTTATTCGGTGGCGACCTTCGTGCAGGGCGTGGTCCTGAGCGTGGTGTTCCAGCTGGCTCATTGCGTGGAGAACGCCGAGTTCCCTCAACCGCAGCCGGGTTCGGACGTGATCGAAAACGATTGGGCGGTGCATCAGGTCGAGACGACGGTCGATTTTGCGCGGGAGAACAAGGTGGTGGCCTGGTACGTGGGGGGGCTGAACTTTCAGGTGGAGCACCACCTGTTCCCCAAGATCTGTCACATCCATTATCCCGAGATCTCGAAGATCGTTGAGCGGACCTGTGGCGAATTTGGTATCCAGTACCGGGTGCACCAGACCTTTTCCGCGGGCGTTGCTTCACACTTCAATTGGCTGCGTCGAATGGGCAGGCCCGAAGCGGCCTGAGGGTTGATGTTCGTCACTCAGCGCGGTAGCCGCGCCACATCCATACCAGGGTGTCCGCCAGCGTGTGTTCGAAGACGCGGCGGTCGCAATGCCGGGTGTTCCTGCTGAATACAAACCGGTAGTGATAACCCCTGGCCTTGAGTGCGGCGGCCGTTCGTTCGTTGGCCATCACCCAGTTGTGATACGTTTCTTCGGGGTCCTTGGCGCGGTTGTCGTTCTCGGACACATGCGTGAAGATGCGGAGCGGTTTCTTTTCGCTGTTCTCGATCAGCTTCAATCCAGAGTGATACTCCCAGGCACCCAGGGGGTAGATCGCCTCCTCCGGCGCATCGTCGTCCTGTTGATCGACGAAGGTGCCCGAGTAGGTGATCAGGCGGCGAAAGAGATCGGGACGGAACCAGCCCATGGTCAACGCGGCTGCGCCGCCGGAACTGCAGCCCATGACCCCGCGACCCCAGGGATCCTCCGTGAATGCAATGCCGGGGTAAGCCGCCTTGATCTCCGGGTTGTTCAACACCGCCGGCAGGACTTCCTCGTTGATGAATCGGGCCAGGCGATCGGACATGGTGTCATACTCCAGTCCGCGCTGGCTGTTCTTGCCGTCGTTGCCGCCGTTTTCCACCGCGATCGCGATGAAGGCGGGCAGTCGGCGCTCGGGGTTGTCCGTGATGGTGAGATTGTCCAGCGCGTGCCGCACCAGGGTGAGTTGGCCGGGGCCGTCGTGGATCACCAGAATCGGGGCCTTGGTTCCGTCGTCGTAGGCGGCGGGGATGTAGACATGGATCCTGCGTGCTTTGCGCACCTCCTTTTTCTCCGGTTCCAGGGTTGGATCGTCTCCGCGAAAGATTTTGCTGTCCGCCAGGCGCATGGAGAATTCAAAGGTCCGCCCTTTCGGATTGCCCTGATCGGTGAGATCCATCGCCAGCTCGTAGTCGGGGCCGATCGTGTGGTTTCCATCGCCCTCCGCTCCCGGAGTTTCGGCGGCCATGCCGGTGGTCGCGCCGGTCGGGATCAGCAGGCCCGCCAGCAGGGAGATGAAACCGCGGGTTGTCCCCTGGAGAAAACGTGTGTTCAGCATGTCAAAGGCTTTAAAGGATTGCCTTCAAGATTCAAGAGGGAAATTCCGTGCGACCAGGGGCAGGAGCGGCGCATGCCAGAATGCTTCGGCGATGGCAGTATTTCGTCCGCTCTTCCATCGGGTGGAGAAGAGTGCCAGGTAGAACCGCGATTGAAGCGAGCATGTTTGGAGGTGGGGCGAACCGTCCCCGGTGAGCCGCGGGTCCTCGTAAGGCGAAACGCTGGGACCGCTCACCGGGACGGTTCGCGCCACCTTTCCCCCTCTCCCATTCCAATGTCGGTAGGGCGAAGCGTCCTCGCTGAGCCGCTTGGCCACCCGAGATCCAAATCCCCCCTCGCTCACCGGGACGGTTCGCGCCACCTTTCCCCCTCTCCCATTCGAATGTCGGTAGGGCGAAGCGCCCCCGCTGAGCCGCTTGGCCACCCGAGATCCAAATCCCCC
>JAIPJX010000173.1 GCA_021733945.1 Verrucomicrobiota bacterium
ACCGGGACGGTTCGCGCGAATGGCAGTGCGGTTCGTGCCACCTTTTCAGATCTTCAACCGACGTGGTGCTTGGAGGTCAGATACTTTTTCCAAACAAGCCAATGGAAGCAACGGTTCGAAGAATTCTGTCTTGCACCCGATGATCCGCTCTTCCTTCCACGCAATTCTGGAGATGGCAGAGCCTGCACCCAAGCGCCGCGCCAAAATCGCAGTTCCCAAACACCACACCACCTGATACCTTTCGGCCTGACATTATGTCAGGATCAAATCCCTCCCATCAAAAAACAGGGCGTCCCCAACGGAGACGCACATTCCTCAAACGCGCCGCTCTGGGAGTTCTCGCCGTGCCCTTTCTGGAGAATCTCCCGGGAAGCCTGCGCCTGCTGGCCCAGGACGCCGGGCTCGCCGTGACCATTCCAGGCAAACAAGGTCTGCGAATTCTGAATGACCGCCCGCTCAATGCGGAAACTCCGGCCACTCTTCTGGACGATCTGGTGACACCAACCGAACGACACTTCGTCCGCAACAACGGACTCGTGCCGGAACGTGCCACGACCCGCAGCCTCGCAGGATGGTCCCTGCGTGTGCACGGCGAGGTTGACAGGGAGCTCAACCTCAATCTCGAACAACTTCGCGGTTTTCCAAAACACAAGGCCGCCCTGGTCATCGAATGCGGAGGCAACGGTCGCGCCGGTTTTTTCCCGCCGGCCACCGGCAATCAATGGACCCTGGGGGCTGTCGGCTGCTCCCTCTACGAAGGGGTTCTCCTCCGGGACGTGCTCAATGCCGCCGGTGTCAAACCCTCCGCGCTTTACATCGGCTATTATGGAGAGGACGCACACCTGAGTGGGGATCCGAAGAAAGTGGCCATTTCCCGCGGGTTCCCCATCGGCAAGGCACTCGACGAACATACCATGCTCGCGTGGTCGATGAACGGCGAACCTCTTCCCGCGCACCACGGATTCCCCCTGCGCCTGGTCTGCCCGGGTTGGCCGGGATCCACCTCCGGCAAGTGGCTCAATCGAATCTGGGTCCGGGACAAGGAACACGACGGCGCCAAAATGACCGGGAGCTCCTACCGGATGCCAAAAGAACCGGTTGCGCCCGGAACCGAGGTTGCCGATGCGGACATGGAAATCATCGAGGAGATGCCGGTCAAATCGATCATCACCTCACCCGGCTCGGGAATCGAACACGCCTTTGGCACACAACTGGCCCTTCGCGGCCACGCCTGGTCTGGATTTGGGGATGTCGCCTCGATGGACGTGAGCATCGATTTCGGAGCACACTGG
The DNA here is from genome assembly GCA_021733945.1 of Verrucomicrobiota bacterium. Taxonomy (GTDB): domain Bacteria; phylum Verrucomicrobiota; class Verrucomicrobiia; order Limisphaerales; family SIBE01; genus JAIPJX01. The sequence continues at coordinate 1,293 of JAIPJX010000173.1, forward strand.
GTTCCAGCCAGCCTGAGTGCCCCTCAAAACCGATACGCCTGGCAACGCTGGAACGTGGCGGTTCAGTTTCCAAAACCGGGTTACTACGAGGTCTGGGCTCGCGCGACCGATCAGACGGGGGTCATGCAACCCATGCTCGTGCCGGGCTGGAACCCCAAGGGCTACCTCAACAACGCGATGCACCGGATTGCAGTCAAGGTCGCATGAAGACTCTCACCAGTGTCGCATGCATCCTCACGGCTCTGCTGGCCTTGAGCCAACGGGGCATCTCGCAAACAGCCACAATCTCCGGCACCAAACCCGCATCCCCGATCAGCAGCCTGAAGGCCGGCCCCGGTCTCGCCCTGGTCCAGGCCAACTGCATCCCGTGTCATTCCACAGCACTGGTGGCCGCAAACCACATGAGTCGCGAGCAATGGGACAAGACCATCAACACCATGCAGAAGGTCAACGGCATGTGGCCCGTGCCGGCCGAAATCCGGGAGCGCATTCTCGATTACCTGGAACAGGCCCAGAGGGTCGAGGACAAGGGACTGGACGCCGGCAAACAGACCCCGTGGGCCGGACCACTCTACCGCCCCAATCCGATCTGGCCCTGAAACCGCGGTGCGGACCCTGTACGCGCATTCTGATTGAGAGGCAGTGGGATGATCCCCCCGAGTGACTGGGAGGGTTGCATCTCCAGGCACAACCCAAGCCGCAACGTTGTGGAGGTCGCAGAGCGCAGCGGCGACCCCGCTTTGCCCCCCCCGAAGAAGACAACGCCCCCTACCAAACCCGGTCGACCCGAAGGGATTCAACCTCGTCCTCCAGTCCGTCCTCCAGATCGCTGAGAAAATCAAGGCCGGTCTCCGCTTCGATCGCATCCACCGTGGTGAGGAACTGGGACAGGCGCTCGGTTCCGGTCACATCCTGATCAATCCGGAACGCGATGACCCGCAGCTGCCCCGACCCTTCGTCATCCAACAGGATCTTGTAAAACGCATCGGGAATCTCCACACCCGACGAAAGCCTGGTCCCATTCCCGTCGAAGATCGGACCGGTCAACACCCATACCTCCTCGAAGTTCAGCGCATATTCGTTGGCCTCGCGTTCCTCAAGAAAACGCCACAGGGTTCGGTTGAGCTTCGGCTTTTGCGGCACGATGTTCGACATCAGAAACGATTCGATCTGCGCCTCCCTGCCGTAGCGGGTCCCGATGGCGTAGTTGGGCGCAAGATGCCCCCGATCATATCCCGAATGGGTGTAATCCCCGTGCGCAATCCTGGTTCGCGTGCGTTCATCCACGAGGAACCGGCCGGGTCGCTCCATCGATTTGGCGGCGGCAAGTTGGAACACACGATAAGACACCCAAACAGGAGATTTTATTTCTTCGCAATAGCCGGAGAGATATCCCCGGTTGGTCAGCACCAGGATGGAATGCGGAAACCCGTCCGGTCGTGGAATGCCCGCAAACGAGTAGAATCGCCCGGCAGGTTCACCGGGGGGCGAAAGGGAATCCGTCGTTCCCGTCAGATCCACAACCCGTTTCCTGGCCTGGTCCACCCACCCCGACCATGCTTTGGAAATCTCCTCCCGCCGATCGACGGGACTGCGCCAGTACGCGATTGCGACGGCGACCACCGCAACCAGGATCAACACATACGGCCACCCACTTCCGCGCTGTTTGCGCCGGCCTTGCTTCCGTCTTTTTCTCGCCATAAATCTCAGGGACACATCTGAGAACTGCGAAAAGACAGGGGGCGGCACAGTGCGCCTCGATCGCTTTCTGAAGTCCTCAACGCTGATCAGACCCATCGGGAAGAACCCGCAGGATCCCCCGAATCCATCAAGTGGTACAGTGTGACCGGTCGGATGTCTAGAACGATGCAAGCGCGGAGGACAATCGCGATTGAAAGATCGTGAAACCGTTGTGAAGCGCGATGGCCCTCCACCGCTTTTTCCGCCGCCACTGGTTTATCGCGCGACCAGAGGATTCGTTTCCCGCTGGATCCCCGTCCGAGCCCGATCCCCGCCACCCAAACGCCCCAGGATGTCCCGAAGTGCCGAATCTCGGATCGGCTTGTACAGACACGCAACAATCTTTTCCTTCTCGAGCACTTCCCTGGCGACACGCTCTCCGAAACGCGCCATCAAGACGATCGGAAGGTTGGCCAGATTCGGCGTGGCCCGCACCCTCCGGACCAGTTCCAGGTCATCCGAACCGGCCATTCCATAATCCAGCAATACCAGAGAGACGGGCTCCGATCGGCTCGCTCCACGACCCAGGCAGGAATACGCCTCGGCCACACTGCTCGCCTCGGTGACCTCAAGCCCCATGCCCTGCAGGCGCGTATGCAGAATCGCGCGACTGCTGGCGTTGTCATCGACAACCAGGATGCTTCCCGAAAACGGCACTTCCAAAAGGGTGCCGCGCCGATCCGCCTCCCCCGGCTGTTTCTCAAGGTGGGCGGTGAACCAAAAGGTCGATCCCCGGCCCGGTGTGCTGTCCACCCCCACCTCGCCCTGCATCAGTTCGACCAGTCGCTTGCTGATCGAAAGTCCCAGACCACTGCCCCCGTACCGGCGGGTCATCGAGCCGTCCACCTGCGAAAACGGCTCGAACAGAAGTTTCTTTTTATCCGCGGCGATTCCGATTCCCGTGTCCCGAACTTCACAGCGTATCACGGCATGGTGCTCCGATTCGCTGACTCCATGGATCCGAACCACCACCTCCCCCGTGGAGGTAAACTTGATCGCGTTGCCCAGCAGGTTGGTCAGGATTTGACGCAATCGCCCCGAATCGCCGCGCAGGAGCGTTGGGGTTCCCGGACCAATGCACCCCGCCAGTTCCAGCTTTTTTCGACCGGCCGGTTCGGCACTCGCTCCCAGTACATCCTCCAAAACCTCATTCAGATCCAGATCCCGCATTTCTATGTCCAGTTTTCCCGCCTCAATCTTTGAGAAATCGAGAATGTCGTTGATGATGACCAGCAGCGAATCCGCACTGAATTGAACCGTTTCGGCATACGACCGCTGTTCCGGATCCAAATTGGTTTCCAGGAGCAGCTCGGTCATCCCGATCACCCCGTTCATCGGGGTGCGAATCTCGTGGCTCATGGTCGCCACAAACTCGGATTTCAACCGGGCAACTTCAATTGCCGCATCGCGCGCCGCTGCCAGCTCAACCTCGTGCCGTTTCTGAGCCGTGATGTCCCTGCAAATCGTCGCCAAAAGCTCACCAACACCGTCGGGTTCCCGATAATGAACGATCACCTGGGAGACTGGTATCTCCCGTCCGTCGCGCGTGAGCAGGGCACTCTCCCCCTCCCAGACCCCGGAACGGCACGCCTCGGGAATGCCGTGATCCCGGATCAGCGTGGCGGCCCACTCCGGGTGCATGGATTGCGATTTCCCTCCCTCCAACGGCTCATCCTCCCGCAATCCGATCAGTCGCCGACCCGCAGGATTGAGGTTTAAGGCACGGCCGCCTCGATCCAGAAAACAGACGAAGTCACTGGTGGAATCCAGGACGGCGGCGCGATGCATCTTCTCCCACTGAAGCGCACGGAGATGATGAAGCTCCTCCAATCTCCGCCGCCATCGGTGCCGCGTCACCCGCCACGAGACCCCGGAGACCAGTCCGATCAGGACCAAGGGGGTGACAGTCCGAAACCAGAGCGTCTGCCACACAAACGGCTGCACCGTCATGACAAGTGCCGGCGCTGCACCATGCCATCGGTTTTCCCTGTCGGTCACCTGAATCCAGACCCGATGCGATCCCGGTGCCAGGTTTTGGAGATAGACCTCCCGGCGCAGCCCAACCTCTGTCCAATCGGCGTCCAAACCCTCAACCCGGTAACGGACACGCTCCTTCTCCGGATTGGCCAGGCTGACGGCCGCCAAACGAAGTTCCAGTCGTCGCGTGCCTGCGGGGACCAGTACCGGTGCCTGGTCCGGGGCATGAATGCCTCCCGCTTCGACCGGCGAGATCAACTGTCTGCCGTCCGCCACCAATTCCTCCACCCAGACCGAGGGAGCTGCGGAGACAGGCTCCAGCCGATATGGATCCACCTGAACCGCGCCCCGATACGTGGCAAACCACAATTTTCCGTCCCTGCCAATCCCCCCGGATGGCTGCTGCCCCACGGCGCACTCCCTCGAGATCAAGCCATCCGCCGTGGTCAGGATCTCAAAGGGAATCGAATCGTGCGGAGCGCCTTCGAAGACCGCATGTTCCAAGCCGGCCTTCGGCACCCGCACAATCCCTCCCTGGCTGCTCATCCACAAATTGCCCGAGCCGTCCTCCAGAATGCAACCGATGGAGCGGATTCCAAGGACTGCCCAGGGATTCACCCAGGTCACCTTGCCATCCATCAAACAGGCCAGGCCACGTTCCTCCGTGCCAATCCACAGCTCACCCCGGTCGCCAAATCGAAGGCTCAGCAGGGTGCTTTGTTCAAGCTCGGACGTCTGTGGCAATTTCTCCAGAGCACCGTTCTCAAATCGAAACAAACCGCCGTTGCGGGCTCCGATCCAGATCTCACGGTTCATCGGATTTTCCACAAAACACCGGGCCTCAATCGCCTGGTCAATCGATCGAACCGGCACCGGTTTCAAGGATCCCTGATCATAAACCAACACCCCCGCCGACGAACCAACCCAGACCCTCCCCGCTGAATCTTCAAACAATGCCGACACGGCTTCGTGTTCCAGGAACCGTTCCCGCACCCGGTAATTGTCCGAAGAATCCAGGCAGTCCAATCCCTCCTTCAGACGCCCGACCCACACCCAACCGCGCCGGTCGGTGATGGTCGCGGTCACATAATCAAGCTCGCCCGTTGGTTTTAAGAACGGATTTTTAATCGGATTCAAATCCCGCCCGTTCCACTGAATCAACCCACCCCCATGCGTGCCCAAAAACATGGTTTCCCCAACACCCTTCGCCACCGTTTTGACAACTCGCACCGGCAACCCTTCCTCCACACCGATCGACCGGACCATTTTCCGCTTGAACCGCATCATCCCCCCACCACTTGATCCCACCCACACCGAGCCTTCACGGTCTTCAAACGCCGACCGGAGCGAGTTGTCGGTCAGTCCGTTCTCAACCGACCAGTGACGCCAACCGCCCTCCCTGGAAAACTGGTACAACCCGTCGACAAACGAACAAATCCACACCACCCCCCGTGAATCTTCGAACACATTCCAAACACCCCGAATCGGGAACGGAATCCGGTCCCGGGACTCCACCTCGCGACCCCGGAATTTCAAAAGCTCGCCGTTGTTGGCAATCCACATCCCGCCATCCCGCGCCCGTCCCACGCCAAAAACGTCCGGAATTTCCGCTCCCTGTAACAATGGATCCCAACGCCCCCCCACCCAACGCCCCAGGAATCCCTCATTCATTGCCCAAAGAACGTTCTCCCCATCCAGATACGCCACATACCCCCCGCTGCCCGCATCGGGTGGATTCAGGGATTCGAATGCCCCGTTCTGGAACTTCGCCACCAACCCGTCGAAGGAGGACAGATACAGATCGCCATCGGGGCTCTCCGCAAAGCAACGCACAAAATTTCCGGTCCACCCCTGCTCCGCGCCAAGCTGGGTCCACTGCCCATCGCGCACAAAAGCCAAACCACTCACCGTGCTGATCCAAAGGCGTCCCGCCTGATCGAGGTGCAAATTGACAACGGCATTGTCAACCAGATCCGGCGTATTGGATCGGTTGAACACCCGGAACTTCATCCCGTCGAACCGGACCAGGCCGTTGAAGGTGCCAAACCAGAGATACCCGTCCGGAGTCTGAACAAAACACGTCGCCGAATTCTCCGGGAGTCCCTGTTCGGTCTCCCAGGAATCCATAACAAACTCGTGTTCAACCTTTACGGCCGCACCCGCCGCCATTCCCAGCAACGCTGAACACAACCCGAGAATTCCGAGGAATCTACGGAATACATCTAGAAAACGCTTGATCTTCACAAAGTCACAGAGGTCGTCAACGCCACCCTCTCCCTTCTGTTAGCAGTTTCCCAATTCAAATAAAAGCTGAAATCCAGATCAGGCGGGACGGGGGCAGGACGAACGGACGTCTTTCCCATGGGTTTCTTTGGAAAAAGGATGCGAACCTCCCGAGCGAAGCAGGAGGCGTCCGCCCGGCGGACCATCGGAAGGGCCCTGCCAGCATGCGATGTCCGAAGTGTCGCCTCGGACTCTTCGTTGCGGGGTCCCGGGCTGTGGGTATCCCTGCTCCCACCAGACACGGCCGTTGAAAACGAAGTTCGGGTGAACCGGAAGGGTTGCGCGGAGTGCCACCGCCTGCAGCACCCACCCGTGATTCAATTCAAAAATGATTTTCTTGAATCTGCTCGAACCCGCAGAGCTTTCCGTTTTCTCGCCCCCTCCCGTTTTCCCTGATGTTTTCGCAGCTTTTACTCTTTGACTTTCTCTTCACTTTTGAATCCTCGCCCAGATGCCCTCCTTGAAATTGACAACCGCCCCCCCCTCAGACACTCTGAGTCCATGGCGAAACCAGCATTAGGACGTGGGCTCAGCGCCCTCCTCGGAGGGGCGCCGACGCCTTCCAAAGCGCCGGTTCCACCTGCCGACCCGCCCGCGCCCCCTGCGGTTCCCGAGGTTCCCCCTGTCGCAGAGGGCGATCAGGTGCGTCGCATCCCCATCGCCCAGGTCGTCCCCTGCCCGCTTCAGCCGCGAAAAACGTTCCCAGAAGAATCGTTGCTGGATCTGGCCAATTCAATCCGCGAACAGGGCATCGTGCAACCCCTGATCGTCCGAGCCGTGGAGGACCGCTTTGAGCTGATTGCCGGTGAACGCCGCTGGCGGGCCGCTCAAATGGTCAGGATGGACCTGATCCCGGTGATTGTCCGGGTGGCGGATGACCGAACGGTGCTGGAATTGGCGCTGATCGAGAATCTCCAGAGGGAGAATCTGAATCCAATCGAAGAAGCGCTGGGTTACGAACAGCTCATCGGCCAGTTTGGACTCACTCAGGAGGAGGTCTCCACCAAGGTCGGCAAGAGCCGCGCCCTGGTAGCCAACGCCTTGCGACTGCTCAAGCTGCCCGACGAAGTCCGCCTGTACATTCGTGACAACCGGATTTCGGTCGGTCACGCCAAGGTCATCCTCGGTTTGAGCGGACCGGAGGACCAGAAGCTCGCCGCCCAGCGGGTGATCAAGGCCAGCCTGAGCGTACGCCAGACAGAGGATCTGATCGCTCAGTGGCGCCAAACCCCGGGCACCGGGAACCCCAAGACGGCGCGGAAATCCGGAGACGCCGCCACGGACGCCAACGCGAACCGGATCCAGCAACAGCTGCAGGAAAAGTTTGGCACCAAGGTCCAACTGCGCTACAGACAGGGGAAAGGCTCGGTCGAAATCCGTTTTTTCAGCGATGGAGATTTCGAACGAATTCTCGATCTGCTCGGGATCCAGGCCGATTGATCGCCGCCCTCGGGCGCTCACACGAGATATCAATACAATCCGATGAATACTCAGGAAATGCGCACACAGTGCGCCCAACAGCTCGCCGCAGCCACGGAACGCGCCAGCCAACTCACCGTGTTTGCCGGACTGGACGGCTTTGTCGACGAAATCATCCACGTGGTGGACAAACGCGACAGTGCCGAGGTTTTCCAGCGTGTCCCCAGCATCCTCAGGCTCGGCGACCGCATCAAGGCCGCGGCGGGCAAGAGCACGAACATCGAACTGGTGGTCCAGAGAACCAAACTCGGAGGCAACGGCCCGATCCTCGCCAACGCCCTCTGCAGCTTAGGCATGAAAGTCGTCTACCTCGGCGCTCTCGGATACCCGAACGTACACCCGGTCTTCACCGATTTCACCACGCTCGCCGAAGTCCATTCCATAGCCGAACCGGGCTACACGGACGCCTTGGAGTTCGAAGACGGCAAACTGATGCTCGGCAAGACCGCCCAGCTCAGGGATGTAAACTGGAAGAGCATTCAGGAACGCTTCGGACTGGAGAAATTCAGCTCCCAGTTCTCAAGCGCCAACCTCGTGGCTTTCGTCAACTGGACCATGATGCCCTACATGACCGAAATCTGGGAAGCCTGCCACCGTGAGCTCTGCCCCGGACTTTCCGGTCCCCGCCGCACCATGTTCTTCGACCTGGCCGACCCTGAGAAACGGCTGCTCACGGACATCTCCACAGCACTCGACTTCATTGGCCGCTTCCAGAAGTATTTTGACGTCATCCTCGGCCTCAACGAAAAGGAAGCCCTGGCCCTGGTCGAAGTCCTGGGACTCGAAAAACGCGAGACCACCCCCGAGGGACTCTCGGATCTGGCCCGCGACATTATCAGGACACTGAAAATCGGCACCCTGGTCATCCACCCGGTCCGGTACGCCCTGGCTGCCGATCAGAGCTCCGTGTCCGTGGTCGAAGGCCCCTACGTCGCCGAACCCCTGATCACCACCGGTGCCGGAGACCATTTCAACTCCGGTTTTTGCCTTGGCAAATTGCTCGGTTTGGATAATTCAATGAGTGTGCTCACCGGCGTGACCACCAGTGGATTTTACGTACGATCCGGCAAAAGCCCAACCATTCAGGATTTGATCGACATGCTTCATGACTGGCCCTCGAGATGAGGCACTCCGACTGGGAGCACCGCCGACCTGATTTAAAATGAGTCGGACCCTATTGAAACAAACCATCCCGACACGGGGCAGGACTCAGGCCATTGGTTGGCCCGCCTTCTGACTCCGCTCAACGTTCATGACATTATCCGTTCTCTATTACGGGCACCCGATCCTTCGTAAGAAGGGAGCCCCCATTGATGCCATCACCCCTGAGATCCAGAAACTGATCGAGGATATGCGGGAGACCATGTATGCCGCCAACGGCATCGGTCTGGCCGCTCAGCAGGTCGGTCACGCCCTGCAACTGGCACTCATCGATGTGCGCGAGGTCACCGACCGGCCTTCCACCCTCACCATCAATGGGAAACCGGCCGACGTTGCCAAATTCATGCCGCTGACCCTGATCAATCCCGTGATCACCCCGCTCAACGAACCGGAGGCCGGCCCCGAAGGCTGCCTTAGTTTTCCGGAGGTCTACGCGGACATCACCCGCCCCGAATCGGTCGAGGTGAAGACGCAAAATGAAAAAGGGGACCAACTGGTTTTCCAATGTGGCGGTCTGCTTGCCCGGGCAATCCAGCATGAAGCCGATCACCTCTCGGGCATTTTGTTCATCGACCGGATGAGTCCAACCAAGAAACAGGAGCTGAAACCCGAACTGGACGAAATACAGCATCGCACGAAGGCGGCCCTGAAAAAAAGCCTCAAGGCGATTCGGTAACCGCGTAGCCCCGGAGTTTGGAGTGCACCCTGGCCACATCCCCCATGTAATGGGCGGTGGGAAAATCCCGAACCGACTTCAGCAGGTGTTCCCGGCATTTCTCGGCGTTGCCCAGAGCTTCCTCGTATAAACCCAGGTAGAGGTGGGCGTAAAACATCCGATCAACCCGCCCCCCAGGGGCTCCCTCCCCGGCCGCCTCAAGCACCGCCTCCGCAGAGCCTTTGCCTGCAAACAGATCATGGATCTGCCGCATCGGCACCCGGGTGTCTCCGCTCACCGGAATCAGGACTTCCCTGGCCTTGGCAACTCCTGAAATCGGCACCACGCACAGGAAATGCCAGACGGCGTTCTCCACATCGTTCGGGTTCACCGCACGATGCTCCTCGAACTGGCGACGACCCTTCTCAAACTCCTTCGCATAATAATACGAGATGCCGCGCTGCCAGTGATGCGGCGCACGACCGGGCACCAGCTCAATCTCCTTGTCGAAATCAACAATCGATTCGCGAATCTGACCGGCCTTGAAATGCGCTCCGCCGCGCAGTTGGTAAACAGTGGCCGCCCCCGGTTGAAGCTTCAGCATCGCTCCAAAATCTTCGATTGCCCCCTCGTAATCATGCAGCGACTCCCTCAACCGACCGCTGAAATAGAGCGCCTGCGTATTGGCAGGATCGACCTCCACGGCTTGCCTTACGAGTTTCAGGGCTTCCTGCGACTGCCCCCTCTCGAAGGCCGCCTGGGCGTTTTTCAGGAGATCATCAGCCGGTTTCTGGGCGAACCCGGAGCCCGCCAATCCCCCCAGCAGAACACCAGTCACCATCAAACGTCGCCACATCGAATCGCGCCTCGCGCCCGGTCCGTTGAACTTGAATGCTTCTTCCATATGCTGAATATGCTGAAGCCGGAACCATACGCCAATCACAGCGCAATGCAATTGCGCTTCCAAAGCACCCAAAAATTTTGGAGTGCGGGATAGAGCGCAGCGCCGACGCCGCTTTGGTCCCCTCCAACCCGCCACTCGCGACACCCCCGGCTCAGCCGGGACGCTTCGCCCTACCGCCGTTGGCCGCGGGGGAAAGGTGGCGCGAACCGTGAGCGTTTCCAGGATTTGGACCTTGCAGGGGGGGCGGCTCAGCGGGACGGATTCGCCCCACTGCCATTGGTTTAAGAACTGAAATGGTAGGGCGAAGCGTCCTCGCTGAGCCGCTCAACCGCTTGTCGGCTCACCGGGACCTTCTCCAACGCATGGTGTCAGAAGAACGACGGTGTTTTGGAGTGCGCGCGGCAGAGCGTAGCGTCGACGCCGCTTTGCCCCCCTCCAACCCGCCACTCGCGACACCCCCGGCTCAGCGGGACGCTTCGCCCTACCGATTCGCCAGCGGGGACTTTATCCCGCAGAGACGCAGGGACGCTGAGAAAACCGATCAAATGGAATCCCTCTCCTCTCTGCGTCTCCGCGCCTCTGCGGGAGATTTTTTCGCTGTCCCATGT
>JAIPJX010000174.1 GCA_021733945.1 Verrucomicrobiota bacterium
TACGCTCAGCGAGGCAATCACCGAACCAATCGGTAGAGGCAACAGCCCGCCCGCCGCGTGTTTGGCGCTGTCGGAAGACCCCACGCTCCTTCCGATTTCAAAACGCGTTGACGGGCTGCGCCTCACCTCCACGTTCGATGTCCCAGTTGCTTCGATTTGCTCCATTGAAGTTGAGAGAACCATGCACCCACTCGTTGGGGCCGTAGGATTGCGGCAGGAAATCGTCACTGTCGTCCACATACAACTTCCAGGCAAGGGTCATCTGGCGTCCGTTGTTCAGGCAGGCGATGCCGTGTGCTTTTGCTTTTGCTTTACCCAAGGCCGGGAGCAACATGCCCGCCAGAATTGCGATGATCGCAATCACGACCAACAATTCGATCAGAGTGAAGCCGGTGATGCGGTGCCCGGGGCTCGTCGGTGGGGTGCGTTTTTCTGGTTTCATTCGAGTGGGTTTGTTTTGGGCATGGGACTGGATGTCAACACGAGGGAGGAAACCCGGAGGAGTGCGCGTTGCATCTTCATATGAGAAGGAATCATGATCCATAAGGTGGGGCGTTTCCGCAAGCGAATCCGGGCGTGCCGTCCGGCGGCGGCGGCGTTGTCTGTCACTTCGCCCGTGACAAGGTTCAGTCGCATTGTGTAGCGTTTCCGGCATGTCATTCAGGATTTTGTCCATGTCGCGATCGCTGTTCCTTCTATTGAGCCTTGGCTGGGCTGTTCCCGGTTTCGGCGCGGAGCCTACGCAAAAGATTCCACGGTTCTCGGTCGAAAACATGGATCGGGCAGTGTTGCCAGGGGCGGATTTTTTTCGTTATGCAGCCGGCACCTGGCTCAGGAACAATCCCGTGCCGGATGACAAATCGCGCTGGAGCGGGTTTGAAGAGTTGCAGGAGCGGAACTGGCAGTTGATCCAGGGCATTCTGGAGGATTGCGCGGAAGGCCGCGCCGGGAAAGGCAAACCGGCCGCCCAGGTGGGGGCGATGTACACTTCGGCCATGGACACCAACCGGTTGGAGAAGCTGGGATTTAAGCCCATCCAGGCGGAGCTGAAGAAGATCAGCCGGCTGCGATCGGCGGAGTCCCTGTTTTCCTACCTGGCGGGGCTGCACTTGAACGATGTGAACGCGGTGTTTGGTGCCTTCGCGATGCCGGATCAGAAGGACAGTTCGGTTTACACCTTCTACATCAACCAGGGAGGCCTGGGATTGCCGGACCGGGATTATTATTTTGGCGACGCGTTTGCCGAACAGCGCGCGGCGTATGTCGAACACATCTCGAAAATGCTGGTGCTGCTCGGGGACGATGCGGAGGCCGCCGCGACGCAGGCCGCAACCATCCTGGCCTTGGAAACGGAACTGGCGCGGGTGAGCAAGACCCGGGTCGAGCTGCGGGATCCGATCGCCAACTACCACAAAATGACCGTGGCCGCACTGGTGGAAGAGACCGGAGGACTGTCCTGGCCGTCCTATCTCGCCGGGCTTGGGTTGAAGCGGCTCCCGGAACTCATCGTGCGCCAGCCTGAGTATTTTGCGGCGGTCGCGACCCTTCTTCGGGAGCGTCCCCTGGACGAGTGGAAAACGTATCTGCGGTGGCATGTGCTTTCGGACTGTGCTTCGTTTCTTCACTCGGAGGTGGAGGCCGAATCGTTCCGGTTTTACGGAACCGTGCTTCGCGGCCAGCCATCGCAGGAACCGCGATGGCAGCGGGCGGCCAAGGTCGTGGATGGCACGATCGGGGAGGCTCTGGGGCAGATTTATGTGGGACGGTATTTCCCGCCTGCGGCCAAACAGCGCATGGACGAGCTGATCGGCAACCTGCGGGCGGTGTTTCGCGACCGGCTGCAGAACCTGGCCTGGATGACCGACACGACCCGGCAGAAGGCGCTGGCCAAGTTTGACCGGTTTACCCAGAAGATCGGGCATCCCGACACGTTCCTCGATTATTCGAAGATCCGGATCCGGCCGGACGATTATCTGGGCAATGTGCAGCGTGCAACGCTCTTCGAAGTGAAGCGGCAGCTGGCGCGGATCGGCGAAGCCGTGGACCCGACGGAATGGCACATGACACCGCAGACCGTGAACGCCTATTTTAATCCGATGCAGAATGAGATCGTTTTTCCGGCGGGCATTCTGCAGCCGCCGTTTTTCGATGTCGAAATGGATGATGCGGTGAACTACGGAGCGATCGGCGTGGTGATTGGCCACGAAATTACGCACGGATACGACGATCAGGGGCGGAAGTATGATGCCGATGGCAACCTGAACGAATGGTGGACCGAGGAGGATGCCCAGGCGTTCGAGGCGCGGGCGAAGAAGGTGGTGGATCAATACAACGGGTACGAAGCCCTGCCCGGACTGCACGTCAACGGGGAGTTGACCCTTGGGGAAAACATTGCCGATCTGGGCGGCACGAGCATTGCGTATGAAGCGTTGCAGCGGGCGCTGACAAAGGATCCCTCAAAACGTAAAAGCATCGATGGTCTGACACCCGAGCAGCGGTTCTTTGTTTCGCTGGCGCAACTCTGGCGGGTCAACTGGCGTGAGGCCGAGCTGCGCCGCAGGATCACGGTGGATCCGCACAGTCCCGCGCAGTTCCGGGCCATTGGACCGCACGTCAACATGCGGGAGTTTTTCGAAGCCTTTGAAATCGGGAGCGGAGCGCCGCTGTGGCGCGCACCCGAAGTCCGGGCGAACATCTGGTGAGCACACCGGTGCCGGGCATGAAGGGGCCGACCGTGAAACAGGCTATCGCGGCCTTGTGCGCCCAGTGTGGCATTTGCTGCGACGGCACTCTTTTCAAGGATGTCCAGCTGCGGGAGAGCGACGACCCGGAGCGGCTCGAGGCATTGGGTTTGCCGGTGGTGCGTCCCAGGGTGCGGGTGGGTTCCGTGAAGGGAACGCAGGGTGGCGGGCAGTCGCCGGCAAAGTTTCCGCAGCCGTGTGCGGCACTGGCGGGGTGCAAATGCCGGATCTACCGCGAGCGCCCGGCTCATTGCCGTGAGTTTGAATGCGGCCTGCTGCTGGCATGCGTCGCCGGCCGGGTCACCGTTCCGAAGGCCCAGGAGATCATAGGGCGGACCCTGGGCAAGGCGGACGCCGTGCGAGGCCTGCTGGAGCAGCTGGGGAACGTGGAGGGTCGGGGTGGTTTGGGACATCGGTTTCGCCGGGTCTGCCGACGCCTGGAGCGGGACGGGGCGTCCGGACGGGACGGGGCGCGGTTTGGGCGCCTGACGCGGGGCATGCATGCATTGAACCTGATGCTGGGGGATTATTTTTATCCGGGTTACCGTTACGATTAATACAGATGAACACTGAAAAACAACTCCGTTGGGGCATTCTGGGTACCGCCGAGATTGCGCAGAAGAACTGGCAGGCCATTCGCAATTCGGGCAATGCAACGCTCGTGGCGGTTGCGAGCCGAAGCCTGGATCGCAGTCGAAAGTTTGTCGATTTGTGTCAGGGCCACGTGCCGTTCCCCTCCGTACCGCGGGCGCTTGGGAGCTACGAGGAACTCCTGGCCGCCGAGGATGTGGACGCGGTGTATATTCCGCTGCCGACGGGGTTGCGCAAGCAGTGGGTCATTCGGGCCGCGCAGGCGGGCAAACATGTGCTGTGTGAAAAGCCGTGTGCTTCGAGCGTTTCGGATCTTCAGGAGATGATCGATGCGTGCGAACAGAACGAAGTCCAGTTTATGGACGGCGTGATGTTTATGCACAGCACCCGACTCGATCAGATCCGGCATGTGCTGGAGGATGGAACGAGTGTGGGGCGGATCAAGCGGATCGCATTTGGTTTCAGCTTTTATGCGCCGGAGGCCTTTCACGAGGGGAACATCCGGGTGCACAGTGAACTCGAACCGCACGGGTGCCTGGGCGACCTGGGATGGTATTGCATCCGATTCGCGCTCTGGACTCTGGAAGGCCAGCTTCCGAGCAGGGTCACCGCGAACCTGATTTCACAGTCGGGGCGTGCGGACAGCCCGGGTCGGGTGCCGACAGAGATTTCCGCGGAGCTGATGTTTGAAGGCGGCGTGTCGGCATCGTTCTACTGCTCGTTCCTGGTGGAGAATCAGCAATGGGTGAACATCAGCGGGACCAAGGGCTACCTGCAGGTGCCGGATTTTGTATTGCCGAATTTTGGAAGCCAGATGGCTTTCGAGGTGAACAACGCCTCGTACCATGTGACTGGGTGCGATTTCAACATGGAACCGAACGTGCGGCGTTTCGCCGTGCCGGAGTACAGCAACAGCCATGTGCGCGCGCAGGAGACGCATCTGTTTCGAAATTTCTCCCGTCAGGTGCAGAGCGGCGAACGGAACCGGGAATGGCCCGAACTGGCACTCAAGACACAGAAGGTGATGAATGCCGTGTATGAGTCTGCCATTGCCGGGGGGCAACCGATCAGCCCGGTCTGAGCCGGGTGTTGACCCGATGAAGACTTCGTCGATCGCGGCTGGGTCCGGGGGGGTGGAGTGTCCCGGGAACGGGGCCGGGTGCGGTCCCGGGGCGCGGGAGGTTCGGCCCTGGCAACCCATCTGCCTGGGGGCGATGGCGGGAGGCATGGCCTGGGGAATTCGCGGTCAGTACGGGCACGAGACCGGCGCGATGATCGCCGGGTTGCTCGTCAGTCTGGTGTGGGTGTTTTTGTTTTGCCGGGACGCTCCGCTCCTGCCGGTGCTCAGGGCGGTGGCCTGGTGCACGGTGGCGATCGGATTCGGCGGGTCGATGACGTATGGTCAGACGGTTGGGTTGACTCATGACGGAGCGTTGACCGGGCTGCTGGTGGCCCTGGTCTGAGTGGACATCGCGGACAGCGAACGGAATCATCTTCACTCTGTGTGCGATCGGACTCACCTGGGGGTCCTTCGCACCGCTGCCATCGGTTCAGAACCGGCAAGGGTGCGGGAAGCACACTGCCATTCGTTTAAGGTGCGGAGATGACCTCGTTGAGGATTCCTGGGTTCCTCACGGCTTGCAGGGGAACTGATTGGGATCCTGAATGGAAGTGAGTGGGTTTGCCTCTTCGGGCAGGACCAAAGCGGCGTCGACGCTGCGCTCTGCCGCGCGCACTCCAAAACAGCGTGGTTCTTCCGACGCCATGACTTGGAGAAGGGTGGAGTCTGTCGCGCTGCAACAAACCCACGTTCGTACCCCTCTGCGGTCAGGCCAGGATTTTTCGGAGCACATCGCAGGCCACATCGGTGAGGCGATAGCTGCCTCCGTGGTGGAGGAGGGTCAGTCGTTGGTGATCCACCCCGAGCAGATGGAACATGGTGGAGATCGTGTACATTCACACGATCCGTCTCGGCTTTGTAGCCGAGGTGACGAGGCTTCCAATGCCCTGGAAAATGCCAGGTTTGGCAGTTTAAGAAGTGGACCTTCTTACCTCGGCTCCTGCTTTTCAGACACGCTCTGAGCCCGGAGTTCCTCACCGATATCGCCGATGAGAACTGAAAGCTGCTGTTTGGGAACGATCGCATACCTCCGGCGACTGGCGAACATGGGACAGCGAAAAAATCTCCCGCAGAGGCGCGGAGACGCGGAGAGGAGAGGGATTCCATTTGATCGGTTTTCTCAGCGTCCCTGCGTCTCTGCGGGATAAAGTCCCCCCTGGCGGTAGGGCGAAGCGTCCCGCTGAGCCTGGGGGGGATTTGGATCACGGGTGGCCAAGCGGCTCAGCGGGGACGCTTCGCCCTACCGAGATTGGAATGGGAGAGGGGGAAAGGTGGCGCGAACCGTCCCGGTGAGCGTCGGGCCGGAGATGTCCTCGTTGAGGATTCCTGGGTTCCTCACGGCTTGCAGAGGAACTGATTGGGATGCTGAATGGAAGTGAGTGGGTTTGCCTCTTCGGGCATGACCCAAGGCGGGATTCCATGCGAAGGTTTGAGGAGCCAGAACAAGGCCTCTTCGCGATATCGAGTCCGCGGACCGATTCCATCACGAAACACGGACGTCTGGGGAAATTGCATGGAGTTCCTGCTTTGGCCGGTTCGGACCGCCTGAAGGCGGGACTATCATACGAAGGGTCCGTGGTTGCCCTCGAAACAAAAAAGGCATCTCTGTTGCAGTGTTGCAGTGAGTTTTTGCGTGTTGAGGAGGGAGGTGTGTGTGTGGAGGAGGGCGGTTGTCGCAGCGCGGCAACCGCCCATCCGAATCCCTTAATCGAATGGGAGTGCGCTTCGATCAACCCGAAAAGCGGTAGGGGACTACCGCAGTCCAAGACGCTTCGCGAATGGTGAGGGCCGCCGGGGCGCGCGATTCGGACAGTTCTCAAGGGCGCTTGAGTCGGTACACGACCGGCCGGACCGGTTCGTTCCAGGAGTATTCGGAAAGCATCTCGGTCACGCTGGTGATTTTCCAGGGCTCGGTGAAGTCGCGTCCGTTTTTGGTGAAAACCTTGTCATCGGCAATGAAGACGGAGGCGTGAATCACCGCTTCCCGGGAATCGAGCAGCAGGATGACGTCGCCAAACACGGGATCGTCCTGAATTGGGAAATAGTCCTGCTGGATGGTAGTCTCCGTGGCTTTGGCATCCCGGAGATTCTCATTCGGTTCCTCGTTGAAAAAGTTCAGAGCCGTCCAGAAACAGTTTCGATCTGCCAGGGCTCTCCCGTCCGTGGGATAGGGGAAGGTGTACAACAGGCGACGGGCCAGAGGCGGGAGGAGATGGGCGATGTCGATCGAAGCGCCGCCGGGAACGCGGGCGAGCGACTCCAGGAGAGGCCGGATATCCTTGGCGCGGCCGACTGTGCTCCAGTAATCCACCAGCGCTTCGGTGTCCGACGTTTCGGAGATCATCAACTTGATGATCAGGGTGTCGTTCCGGCTCAGGGTTTTGATGAGTCGGCGGCGTTCCTCCGGGCTGGAGCAGGCGGCGTAGACTTCGGGGAGGTCGGCGAAGACCAGGGAGTTGTCCGAGCGATAGATCAGCTTCTTGATCAGCGCTTCGGTTTCCGGGCGCAGTCCGCTCTCCTTGAACCAGTCGTCGGGAGTGCCCAGATGGAGGAGGGACGGCGAGTGATGGAAATAGTTGGCCGGGGAATTCGCGAGCACCGAGTAGATCTGTTTGCGGGCTGCGCTGTGCATTTCGAGAATGAGATCGCTGCCCGGTTCCAGGGTGATTCCTTCGGCAGTGATCTGCCATCGGTTGCGATCCAAGAGCCTTCGTTTCTGCACATCGGGCAGGTTGCAGGCTTCGAACAGGGCGGCGAGATCCTCGGCGGAGCGCCCCTCGAAGAACCAGCGCGTTGGAAGCACGGAGGAAAAACCGGTGGTCAGAAACTCGTCCGGTCGCTCGAGCAGGATGCGGTAATATTCGAGGTCTCCCCAGGGTCCTGGGCGGCCGCGGGGCAGAGGGGCCGATCTTTCGGGGGGGGCTGAAGCTGGAGTGCCCGGGTTGGAGGAGGCTTCGGGACGGGCGGCAGCGGTCGGAGTCGGTGCGGCACCCGGGAGGCCGGAGCGTACGATGAGGCCGACAAGGGCCAGGAAGGCGACTGACAGGATGATGGCAGCGCCGGTGCTGAGATGGAGATGGATTCCCGGCGCATGAGGTGTCGGAGGGGGTGGCTCGGGAGAGCGGACAGGGGTGCTCATGGGTGGGCTGATTTTCTTTTGGTGGGTTAATCTAACTGGCTGGCTGATTGAATCAAGAGCGTGTTTTTCTTTGCCAGAGGGCGTCTTGATTGCTTACGTTCCTCATCCAGTGACATCCAGCACCACATTCAAAACCCCGGTCCGGGTGGGATTAATCTCCCTCGGCTGCGCCAAGAATTTGGTCGACGCCGAGGTTATGCTCGGGGCGCTACTGAAGTCCGGCGCGGAGATTACCAACGACCCGACCACGGCCGATGTGGTGATCGTGAACACGTGTTCGTTCATTGATGCGGCCCAGGAGGAGAGCGTGGATGCCATCCTTGAGTCCGACGCCGTTCGGGAAGCCAACCATCGGGGGCAGGCTCTG
Organism: Verrucomicrobiota bacterium; assembly: GCA_021733945.1. Taxonomy (GTDB): domain Bacteria; phylum Verrucomicrobiota; class Verrucomicrobiia; order Limisphaerales; family SIBE01; genus JAIPJX01. The sequence continues at coordinate 7,959 of JAIPJX010000174.1, forward strand.
ATCGTGTCCGGATGCCTTTCCCAACGGTTCCGGGATCAGCTTCCGAAGCTGCTTCCGGAGGTCGATGCGTTTATGGGGATCGACGAGGTGGCTGATGTGCCCGGGATCGTGGATGGAGCACTGAAACACCGTCAGGCCAGATTGCAGAACCCCGCCGGGGAGTCCCCGCGGCGGAGCTCCCGGAAGGTGGCGCTTCCGACGGAGAAGACGGAGATCGCGCCGTTGGTGCTGGTCAATCGCCGGCCGAAATTCGTGCCCGATTTTGCAGCGCCCCGGTTCCGCCTGACTCCGCAGCATTTCGCGTATGTGAAGATTGCCGAGGGATGCAATCATCCCTGCAGCTTCTGCACGATCCCCCGGATGCGTGGATCGCATCGGAGCCGCGGACAAAAGGACATCGTTGATGAGGCGCGGCAGTTGGTTGCGGACGGGGTCAAGGAGCTCAACCTGATTTCGCAGGATTCCACGTATTACGGGATGGATCTGCGGCCCAACCGGACGGGGTCCATCGCGTCCCCGGGGAATTTCAGTGCGGCGGCGGAGGCGTTGCCGGGGGAAGCGACGACGCTGTCGACGCTGTTGCGTGGACTCAATCGGGTGCGAGGGGATTTCTGGGTGCGTCTGCTTTACACGCACCCGGCCCATTGGACGGATGAACTGATCGAAACGATCGCCAAATGCCGCAAGGTGGTGCGTTACGTCGACATGCCGCTGCAGCATATTCACGACAACATGCTGGAACGGATGCGCCGTGAGACCTCGAGGGAGCATATTGTGGAGTTGATCAAACGGATCCGGAAGGGCATTCCCGGCATTGCGATCCGCACAACGTTCATCGTGGGATTTCCAGGGGAGACGGAAGCCTATTTCGAATCGTTGCTGGAATTCATCCGGGAAACCAAATTCGAACGTTTGGGAGTGTTCACCTACTCGAACGAGGAGGGAACCCGGGCGGCCAAGATGACGGGGCAGATCACGGCAGCCGTGAAGAAACGTCGGCGGGAGCTGGCAATGAAAGAACAGCTCAAGGTCGCCCAGGCGGTGTCCGAATCGTTTGTGGGCCGCGAAATCAAGGTTTTGGTGGAGAAGGTGGCGGGTGGGGAGGAATTGAAGAACGCGGCCATCAGCTCCTGGGAACACGGATTGCTGCGCAGTGATTCGGTCCCGGAAACGGAGCTGTCCGGACGTTACATGGTGGCTCGGGCCGAGGCGGATGCTCCGGACATTGACGGCCGTGTGCTGGTGCGGGGCAAACTGGCGGCGGGACAGTTTGCGCAGGTGAAGGTGATCGGGCATACGGGGTATGATCTGATCGCCCAGCCGGTTGTGTCTCCGAGCGCATGATGGATCGAAGGGGGCCGGACGCCGCATCATGAACCTACCCAACCGACTTACCGTATCGCGCCTGGTGCTCACCCTGGTGTTCCTGATTGCGGTGTTCTCGTCGTTTCCCTATTCCGAGACGTGCGCTCTGCTGGTTTTTGGCGCGGCCAGTCTGACGGATTATTTTGATGGGAAGATCGCACGCCGGGATGGGATCATCACCAGTTTTGGCACCCTGATGGATCCGCTGGCCGACAAGATCCTGACCTGTTCGGCGTTTATCGCCTTCGTGGGGCGGGGCGATGTTGCGGCGTGGATGGTGGTCGTGATCGTGGCCCGCGAGCTGGCGATCACGGGACTGCGGCTCCTGGCGGCGAACCAGCACGTGGTGCTGGCTGCGGAACGATATGGCAAACACAAGACGATTTCGCAGATTGTGGCGATCCTGGCGATCCTCGTGGCAGGCAGTTACCCGGAATGGGGGAGCTGGGGCACCACGTTTTGCGGCCCGTGGGTGCCTCCGTTTGCCGAGGTGACCAAATGGCTGGCGGTGATTCTGACGATGAGCTCCGGCGGCCTCTATCTGGCGCGCAACCGGAATCTGTTCGTTCAGGATCTCTGAGGAGTTGCTTCCTTCGAACTTCTCTCCAACACCTGATGGAATGAAAAACGTGTCTCTATGGATCGCTCAGGGCTTTGGTCTGGGCCGGATGCCCGTGGCACCGGGCACGTTTGGAACGATCGGTGGGTTGGTCTGGTTCGGGGTGTTGTTGTGGAGCGGCGGACCGGTTCTTTTTGGGGTGGGACTGCTTTTGGGCATCGCGATCTCGATTTCGACCAGTGGCACGGCCGAGAAGGTGTTGCGGCGCAGGGATCCGGGGTCCGTGGTGATCGACGAGATCACCGCCGTGCCCCTTTGTTTTGTGGTGTGGCTTTGGATGCGATACACCGGCGACCATCAATGGCAGGGCGTGCAATGGGTGCTCGGGAGCCGGGCCATGCTCGAGGTCCTCGGTGTGTTTGTCCTGTTCCGGGTATTCGACATCCTGAAACCCTGGCCGGTGCGTCAGATTCAGGATCTGCCGGGAGGGTGGGGGGTGACCATGGACGACGTGCTTGCGGCGGGGTATGTGAATCTTTGCGTGTGGGTGGGGTTCTTTGGGGGGCGGCTGTTGACTGGATCGGCGGGCTCCTGAAAACGGAATGGGATCCTGATGGGGAGTGGGCTTGCCCCTTCGGGCAGGACCAAGGCGGCGTCCGCGCTGCGCTCTGGTGCGCGCGCTCCAAAACACCGTTGTTTGGAGGAGGGTGGAGTCTGTCGCGCTGCGACAGACAGGTGCCGAGTCCGGCGGTGCAACGAACCCACGCAGGGCGGCAAACGGCCATGCTGGCCCCCCCTCTGCCCCTTAATTTTTTACTGAAATGCATTGACACCCCATCAGGTTTTATTAGAGTTCGGCAACCGTAACCCATTATAAACCGAAACACACTATGAACCGTATTCTTCGCAAGTACAAAGAAAAAGCCGGGGCTTTCACTCTAATCGAGTTGTTGGTCGTTATTGCAATCATCGCGATTTTGGCAGGTATGCTCCTTCCCGCCTTGGCCAAGGCCAAAGCAAAGGCGCAACGTATCAAGTGCGTGAGCAACCTCAAGAACGTCGGTTTGGCATTCCGGATCTTCGCCACCGACAACGGTGACCGGTTTCCGATGAGCGTCAGCACCAACGAAGGGGGCTCCTCCGAATACACCGGTCGCGGCATGGAACAGTTCGTCTACAAGCATTTCCTCGCCATGTCCAACGAGTTGAGCACGCCGAAGATCATCATCTGCCCTTCGGACGGTGCCAAAATCGAAGCCACCAACTGGATCGATTCGGGTCGGGGTGCCTTCGCCCGTAACCGCAACAAGGGTGTCAGCTACACCGTCGGCTTCGACGCTGACGAAACCCTGCCGCAGTCCATGCTCTCGGGTGATCGCAACATCACCAACGTTGCAGGTCGTCGCGGTCAGCAGGCCCGGGCTAACATCGACAGGTCCGAGATCATCAAGTTGGGCACCAACCACACCTCGCGGGATGGCGCTGGTTGGACTCAGGACATTCACCAGAATCAGGGTGACGTCGCCATGGGTGACGGCAGTGTCCAGCAGTTGAGCACCGCTCGTCTTCGCGACCAGCTGATCAACTCCGGAACTCAGGACAACAACACCGGTTTCCCGGGCCAGTCGCCCAAGTAATCGGAACCTCATTTCTCGATACAACGAGACGACAGGCACTCGAAAGAGTGCCTGTTTTTTTTGTGATCTTCTCCAGAGGTTCGTTCATCTCCCGAAGCAGTGGATTGGGAATGCAACCCGGCGGTAGGGCGAAGCGTCCTCGCTGAGCCGCGGCTCGTCCGAAGGCGGATTGCCGAAACCGCTCACCGGGACGGTTCGCACCACCTTTCCCCGTCCCCCCGGGGAGGTAGGGCGAAGCGTCCTCGCTGAGCCGCAGCTCGTCCGAAGCGGATGTCCGAAACCGCTCACCGGGACGGTTCGCGCC
>JAIPJX010000175.1 GCA_021733945.1 Verrucomicrobiota bacterium
GAGGCGATTTCCACCCCCTCCATCTCGATCCCCTTCGATTCCAGGACCTGACGCAGGAACAGACCGCGATCTCCACCCAGAACCGTCAGTGCAACCGGAAACTCACCGATCTGCCGGAGCACCTTTGCCACATTCAGCGATTTGCCCGCTACACTCTCCACCGTGCGCACGGCCCGGTTCACTGCATTGAGCGAGATCGACGAAAAAACCATCACGCGTTGAACGGCGGGCGTTGTTCCGAAACAAAGAATCATAGCGCGTGGGTACCGGGTTTCCGGGCAACTGTAGCAATCGAGTTCACCCGCCCGGTATAACCGAGGGCGCCCTCATTCGCAAACCCGTTCCGAACCGGTGCCCAAATCCCGGCATCGCCAACAACCACTCGTTCGGCCCGTTCCCGGCCGGCCCCGCCTTGAGGGACCCTTTTCCAGCACCCGGATCCCCTTAACCGAATGGCAGTGCGGTTCGCGTTCCCTGTTTCAGCTCTCAACCTCACAGGAACCCTCGTCCCACCAAGACGGCACGGATCGAACCTACTCGGCCAGTGCACGGGCCAGCGCAGTCGTGTAGGCTTCACGACCGACCTCATTCAGGTGGGTCACCGACGCGAACGCAGAATCCGGGAGTGTGGCCGGGAGGGAATCCAGACTGGCGTCCGCCTCCAACCACCGTGCCAGCTGCGCAAGCATGCGGGCATGGGTTGCGGCGAAGTCCGGTGCCACGAAACCTTCCGGGGCCGGAGTCATGCCAACCACGAGGCGGGCACCGTTCGGAAGGGCGGATTTAAAGATCCCGCATGCGGCCTCCAGGGTGTTCGCCAGCCTGTACTCGGCATTGCCACGCACCAACGCCCCGTTGAATACCCCGGGATCAATCAGGCTTCCAGCCTCGCGGCGAAGCTCCCGATCCAGATCCGACGTAAACCGATACCGGACCGACAGGTTTCCCTGGATTGGATTCGCCACGAGTCGGCTCCAGATCCTGCCATGGAACACCTCCCTTCCAAGCCAGCAGATTGGGCGAAACCCGATCGGACTGCAGAAATCTGATCCGGCGAAAAAGCGCCGCAACACCTCCACGTGATACTCGCTCGGTCCGGGGCGGCGCAGCGCCTCGGGATGCATCAGGAGCACGAGTGTTTTCATCCGTCCCGGATTTGCCTCTTCATAACGACGCACCAACGTCGCCATGGCCGGCAGATCCAGGAAACTCAGGGTGCCCAGGTTGAGCACCTGAGGTCGGCCCGGAAGGGCTTCCCCCAGACCGCGGGCCGAAACATCCATCATGCAGGAAGAGTCTCCGATCAACACAACCTCGGCACTGCCAGGAGCGCGGCTCGCAACGGCCTTGTTTACGAGAATCGTTCGATCGGCATCCAGAGTCGGGGTCGGGGGAGGCAACGCACCGAACCGGGTGCCGGCCTGAAGCACGAGTCCGAAGCCGCAGACCCAAAGGATTGGCTGGAGGATGGCCCAGGCGAGGGTCCTGCGGTCCACCTGATAGACATGACTTTTCACAATGGATCAGAACTGAAAATAGAGAAACGGGACCTGTTCCTTCTCCCAGGAAAAAAGGATTGCAACCAGCAACCCGGCCATAAGCAAACTTCGGCACCAGCGGGCAATGGCCATGGGTGCCAGGAGATTTCCCGTCCGAGACTGCCAGAGTTGCATAAAAACCAGCGGAACCGAAAACACCGCCAGGTTCACACAAAAACTACCCAGCGACTCCGGAACCGAGAAATCCACCAGGGCACGCGTCAGTGCCATCACCTGCCCGAGCGATTCGGAGCGAAACATCAGCCAGCCGTATCCAACAAAACTCATCGTCATGCCCCAGGAAGCCAGACCGCGAACAAAACGGAACGAAGATGAATCAGCCGAAGCGCGCGAATCGGACCAGAACCGGTAAATGACCAAACCCAACCCGTGCCACACGCCCCAGAGCACAAAGTTCCATGCCGCTCCATGCCACAACCCACCCAGCACCATGGTGACCATCAGATTCAGGGCCATACGCCAGGCACCTTTTCGATTCCCGCCCAGGCTGACGTAGAGGTAGTCCCGAAGCCAGGTCGAGAGGCTGATGTGCCAGCGTCGCCAGAATTCGCGAATATTCAACGCACCGTAGGGGATGTTGAAATTGATCATGAGATCAAACCCAAGCAAGCGCGCAACCCCGCGGGCGATGTCCGAATATCCTGAAAAATCGCAGTAGATCTGGAAAGCAAACGCCACGGTTCCGAGGCAAACCATCGGACCAGACGGGGTATCCCCCGAATAAACCATCTCGACCAGGGGCGCCAGGTTGTCCGCCAGGACCACTTTCTTGAACAAACCCCACACACACAGCCACAGCCCTTCCTCGATCCGGGCTCCGGTGATGACAAGCGTTCGAGCGAACTGGGGCAGCAGGCGCTCGGCACGTTCGATGGGCCCCGCAACCAGCTGCGGAAAAAACGACACATAAGCGAGAAACTCGACCAAACTCCGGGTGGGCTGGATACGGCCACGGTACACGTCGATCGTATAACTCATGGTCTGAAACGTGTAGAACGAGATTCCGACCGGCAACACCACCTGAAGCCCCGGAAACGTCGCACCGATTCCCATGACGGCCAGGAGATCCACCAGCGATTCGGAGAAGAAATCAAAATACTTAAAAAACCCAAGCACCCCAAGGTTGCCGACCACACTCAGGGCCAGCAGAAATCGTCTCATGCGCGGCGAACGATTTTTCTGAAGACCCAACCCGATCCCGAAATCAAGGAGGCTGGAAAAAACCAACAACCCCAGGAACCGGACATCCCACCAACCATAAAACAAGTAACTTGCCCCGATGATCAGCAGGTTTCTCAGTCCCCGCCGGTTGCGGACCGCGAAATACGCGAGGAGAAACGCGGCTAGAAACTGCAGGAATACGGTTGAGTTAAACAGCATAAGTCCGATGTCCGCCTGAACCGCAGCCTCCCCCGATGCCGACTCGAACTCTCAACCCACTGGATGAAACGAAAACCGCAACGCAACCCCCGGGTGGATTCGCAATCGCAGCAGAACCAGCCAACCGGGACACGCCTGAAGGGAACCCCACAAAAACATTGGCCAGCGGGATCGAAGTTTGCGAGGCTTGGGTGCAAGACGGTGCCGGACAGCGTCGCACGCCGCAGGGACTCCGGGAGGGGCCCCGCGGCAGATGGGGGGACACACGAAAACCGCCCGTACTTTTGTACAATCGCCTGTTGGCACGGATCTTGTTCATTTTAACCATTGGAATGTTGACCCAAAAATCGTTTCCACGCACTCAAAACCAGATCCGGGCGTTCACGCTGATTGAATTGCTGGTGGTGATCGCCATCATCGCGATCCTCGCCAGCCTGCTTCTCCCGGCACTCTCCAAGGCGAAAGCCAAGGCGCAGGAAACCCGATGCCTAAATAATCTCAAACAGCTCGGACTGGCAACCCTCATGTATGCCGACGATTTTCAGGGCAGGGTCCAGATCGACGCTCCGTTGACGCCTGGGGTCACCTGGGCCAGCATTCTGAGCACGAACCAGGAACTGCGTCCCTACGAACTTTTTGTCTGCCCGAGCTACCCACCCAAGGTGTTCACCAACTGGTTCAAGACGTACGGGGTGCGGCAGGATCCCCCTGACGAATACCGAAGCGGTGATTTCGGAGAGATTTTAAAAACCGACGCCATCCGGAATCCCTCCGAATACCTGCATTTGGCAGACACCACGAGCCGTGGACGCCAGGGCATCGGGGCCGAACAGTTCTATTCCTTCCGGGCCGATGCCGAGAAGCAGGTGCACGGCCGCCACAACCGCAGGGCCAACGGCCTTTACACAGACGGCCATGCCGAGGGCAACCGGCAGAACCGGCTCGAATCCCTGGGAATCAGCGCCCTGTTTGACGTCGATGCCATCCCGGCGTACTACTAACTCACGGGGCGCATCATGAAAAACCGGGGTGGACTGATCATTCTCGTAATCCTTGTCATCGTCGGCGTTTTCGGCTGGCGCGTTCGACTCGCAGGCAACGATCCGCGCAGGGCCGCGTTGAGGCACCGTGAACTGGCCACCCGGACCCTGGGCCAGTTCATCAACGAATTGCATCCGGGCAGCCCGGTGCTGGTGATCTCCAATCCATTCACCAAGATTACGGGACGCGATCCGGACACCTACCGGTTTGATGAAGCCGGGATCGAAGGGCTGCGCCAGGGGCTTCCCAAGGACACGCCACTTCGGGTCAGCACACCGGCGCTGCGCGCCGGTGTGCTGGAGAATCCCCAGTCGGCCTACGTGGATCCTCGAACCACCACACCCCTGAGCTATCTGGTGGCGGAGGATTCGTTTGATCGCCTCGCTGCGGAGCATCCCGACTGCAGCATCCTGGTGAGCTTGATCGGACTGCCACTGCGCGTGGAGAAATCCGGTTTATGGAACGGATCGGATCGCCCACAACTGGCGCTTCTGCTGCCGGACTGGAGCGTTCTGGGTGGCCGCCGAAAGATTCTGTCGGCGTTCGAATCCGGAAGGATCATCGCTGCCGTGATGCCCAAACCGGGGGCGCCTCCCGAACTCGAATCCCGGCTGCGGGATCCAGCCGAAGAATTTGCCGCGCGGTTCCTTCTGATCACCCGGAAAAACGTCGACCAGATGGTTCAGGCCCATCCGGAACTGTTCTGATCGGCCTAGCGAGCCGGATCCAGCAGTCGAACCCGGTAGAAAGTGCTCGAGCCGCAGCAATTCGGAATGCTCGCTTCCAGGCTGGCAGACGGTTCGGTGACAGCTTGGAACTTTTCTGGATCAGCCGATTCGGCCGCCTCCACCACATACCGGTGGATCTTCCTCGTTTCACCCGACTCCATATTGACCCATTCCGAGGATGGCCCGTGCCACTTGAGCTCCAGAGTGTCCCCGACCCGTGAGAAACTTCGAATCACCGGCAGCGGATGGTACCCGATCACTCCCTTGAGCTGCAACATGGCCTCCCAGACATGCGGCCCCCAGAGTCGGATGAGGTTGTCGCCGCTTCCGCCCCAGCTGCTTTTATACCGCACCATCCTTTCACCGCTATCCAGAATCACGTAACCGTAGGCGAGCATGCCGTGTACGCTCGGATTGGCCCGTTCCATGCCGGGGAGGGACCGGAAAGTCACGTCGTGATTCTGCAGGAAGAGCATGACCGGATACCCGGCATCAATTTCAGCCCTGAGTTGCTCGAAGGTAAACCCGACCCCGGGGGCCAGTCCCGAATGAAAATCGGCCAATTGGGAGAACACACGCGCGTCGAATCCGAGAGACCGGGTCCAGGCTCGCAGTCCCGAAGGCACATCGCGCACCTCCACTCCATCCATGTCAGGAGGCACGAAATTGACACGACGAGCTCCGGATGGATCCCAATAACAGACAGCGAACCCGTCAATATTCCCATCGTGCAATCCGTTCAGAAGCGTCCATTTCCTCTGGCTGGCTCCAATAAAATCGCCAACACAGTCGGGAGCATGCTCCGCCCGCCCGGCCACGAGATAGGGGTCCGGCAGGACGCTTTCATAGCTGTAACTGTTGGCGTCATCATAATACATCCAGTAATCGTCAATGTGCCCGGGTTGATCGAGAGGGCGGCCGTCCATTCCGGCACGGGAAGCCCATAACGACCGGATGCCGCTGTTTACACCCGAACTGTTGAGGGGGGCCAGACCGCTATTGGTGGGACCGGTGTAAAAATCGGGAAAGCCGTGCCGATCCCAGAATCCCATGAGATTGCCCCCTGCCGTGCCAAAACACCCCGCGTACCAGCTGTAGTCAGGCACATCCGAGAGACGCACATTGTCGAAGGCAATCACGGACGAGCCCGCTGACAGGCAAAGCCAGAGGCAGGTCAGGGCACGCCTGACTCTCGCCAGATGTGTGTTGAGGTAGAAAGGTCTCCCCTGCTCCACACCCGTGCGAATGCAAGGATCAACCATGCTGGCAGACATACCTCTCAAAGTGGTTTTTCAGGCTCCCTCGGGGTTTCCTGATTGCCGGCCAGCAACAGTGGGGCTTCATCGTATTTGGAGCGCAGTTCGTCAATGATCGTACCGATCCTGGCCAACGCCTGTCGCAGATTACGTTCCGAATCCTCCTCCGATCGCTTTGAGAAGGACTGGAGACCGTCGAGATTCTGCTTGCTGATCGAGAGGAGCGCATGCCTCAACGGATTCACCATATTCCCGAGGACCTCCTCCAGCTCCTTTTCGGCCAGGTGAAGGGACATCTTCTCCCGGAGAGATTTTTCGAGATTCCGACGGGTCTGTTCAATATGCACCTTAAAGTGTCCATGAGTCTCACGCGTTCGATCCTGCCGAATACTTCCATCGCGATCGATCGCCTCCTGAAAGGCAAGCTCGACGCTGTATTTCAATTTCTCCAGCTGTTCCGACACAAGCACCACCTTCTCGATCACGTCCAGGTGTTCGGAAATCGTGGCGGAAGCCCGAACCCGGGCCAGAACCTTTGATTGTTCCTGAATGCTGGCCCGCACCTCGTCCAGTCGGTTGAGCGTCATTTCGAGTGCCTTTTCACTCCAACCCTGCCGTTTGGTCAGAGCCACCCGAACGCCGTCCAGTTCATCGTGAAACCGGTCAAAGGCGACCAGCCGACGCGATCCAATCACCGAAAGCAGCAGGAGAAATGCCAAGACCGGACCATCATAGGTCAGGATGCTTGGAATGATCTCCAGAATGTTTTCGACGGTCATACTTTCTTTATTGACGGTGAAAATCCAAATAGCAATCAAAGATACTTCCGGGATCGCCTCATTTTGTTTCCAGCCCCTGGCGATTCAAAAAAAAAGGCACCCCCGGAACAAACTTCGGGGGCGCCTTTTTCAAACCGATCGGCCGCGCTCCGGGGAAACCGGCGCGGAGAGGATCAACGCAGGTTAGGACTGGGCTTCCTGCTCCAGCACCTGCTCGACCACCTGCTGGAGCACCGGGTCAGCCACAGGTTCGGCCGGTTTCTCAAACTTGCATGCCTCGATGGATTCCACGCGGTACTGTTTCTTCACACCGCCCAGTTCAAACTCGATTTCATCACCCACCTTGCGATTGAGGAGCGATTGGGACAAGGGCGTGAGATAACTGATAATTCCTTTTTCAGGTTCCGAATCCCACGCACCCAGGATCGACAACGATTCGGTCTGCATATTTCCCAGATCGGTAATGCCCACCACGGTACCGAGCCCCACGACGTCGGTCTTCGGATTTGCAAAATCGGTCCCCCGTGCCCGCACAAGTTCCGTCTCCAGCTCCATTTTCCGACGCATCAGCAACTTCTGCATCTCCTTGGCAGCCTTGTATTCATGATTCTCGCGCAGATCGCCGTAACTCCGGGCAATTGCGATCTCCTTCGAATTGGCCGGAATGCGCTTGCGGACCAGATCAGAATACTCGTCGCGCTTACGCTCCAGGCTGTCCCAGGAGACGATCAGGTTGGTTTCCTGCTTCGATTGATCCCCTGAAATGAGCGATTGCACCGCGGGGTAACTCTTGACGATCCTCGCCAAAAGCGAGCGTTTGTCCATGTCATCAAAACACGGGGACAACTGAAGGGCGCGGGTCAGATCCTTGATTACTTCCAGATCGGCGGAGCCGATGAGCTCCACCAGCAGGCTTTGATCATCCAGGATAAAATCGCGCAGCCGGTTCGATCGTTTCTCGTTGAACTGATCGCGCTCCATGGCGGTCATCATGGCGCGAAACACCTCGGGTCCGAGGATGTCCGCGAACGAATCCGACCGTTCCTTGGCCAGCCACAGCATCAACTCGGAACTGGCCTGATGCTGACTGATCAACCGTGCCAGATGATCCTTCAAAGCATCGATCTGCCCTTCCTGAATCAGCAGAATGGCGCACTCGCCGCACAGTTTGGCACTCAGCGAGTTCAGCGCAAGCAGCAGCGTCTCGCTCCAACCTTCCGGGTTTGAATCGCGGAAAGAGTTCAGGGCACGCCTATGTTTCGCAGCCGGAAGCACTTCCAGCAGAGCGCCTGCCTTGGGATTCTGCGCCCAGATCTCCCGATCGCTCACTTCCCCTTCAATGGGTGCCAACTCAAGAGCCGCACGGATTTCGTCCCGGGCAAAAACGCCTTCCAAAGCCAAAGACGGCATGGTGCGCTGATGACTCGTGATGTCGGAGTTCAGGGTGGCAATCACTTCGTTCCCCAATCCCTTCTTGTCCGAAATATCCGGAATATTCTTCAAGAATTCATGGGCGACCACCAGCTTGGCCTTCAGCCCTTTGGAAGCGCGGAATTCGGCAATCAACCGCTGATCCAGCGAAATTTCTTCCTGCTGGTAGACCAGGGGTTCGGATTTCTTGAGGGGTACCTGGAAATGGCCATCCTTCTTGAGCTCCCGTTTGGCGACTTCCCACCATTTTTTCCAATCCTCGGTGATCACCTCCGGAACCAACACGTGCTGAATCTGTTCCAGAGTCGCTCGGCCTCCAAAACTCTGAAGGACCAGCTTGATGAGGTCCAAATGGTTGAGGGCCGCCATCTGGCGAACGCCTGCCAGATCAGATGCCTTGCGGGCCAGAATATGTTCTGACGAAATAGGTTTCAACGATTCCGCAGCGAAGCCCAGGTCCATCGAATGGCCGGGTTTGCCTTGAAAATCAATTGTCAATCGACTGAAAACCGTATCCAGAGTGGTGATCTTCCCAAACCCCCAGCTTCGGTGCACACAATAGCCCCCGCTGGTAAGGTCCACGAGCAAATCCAGATGCTGACGGCCGATTTTTCCTGCTGCGACTAGCTTTTCTAACTCTTCTTTCATAGTTTATCACCGGTCTCTGAGTGAATCTTAAGATTATTACGTGTTGAATTCTGAAAAACCAAGAGAAATTGCCTGCCGTGCACTTCTCCGTCGCGAAGCGACTCATCAATTTGTCGAAGATCTGGTTGAGCAGGCGCTTGCCAGGGCCTCCCTCCGCCCGGTCGATCGGCGTCTCGTCCAGGAACTTGCCTACGGAGTGGCGCGCTGGCAGCGCACACTCGACTGGCTCATCGATCGCAAGACCGACCACCGATCCCAAAGCCGAGCCGTTCAAACACTCCTCAGACTCGGCTTGTACCAGCTTTTCTGGCTCGACCGCGTGCCGGACCACGCTGTGGTCTCGGAAACCGTGCAGGCAGCCAAACAGCACGCTTCTGCCCGGGAAGCTGGATTCGTCAACGCCATCCTCCGCGCCTACACCCGGGAACGCACCCAGACCACGGACCTGCTGAGCGAGCTCAAATCGGAGAATCCGGCTGTGGGCACCTCGCATCCCGACTGGATCGTCAAACGCTGGGCGCTCCGGTACGGAGTCGAGGCCTCGGGCCGTTTGCTCGACTGGAACAACACCCCGGCCCGGGTCTTCGCCCGGATCAACACCCTGCGTGCCCCACGGGAGGTCACCCTCCAGCAGTGGCACTCGGAAGGGATCACGAGTCATTCGTTCTCCGCACCGTGGCTGCAGGAGGCCGGAGTGTTTGAACTGGAATCCATCTCCGGTTTGACCCAGCTGGAAAGTTTTCAAAAGGGTCTGTTCTACCTCCAGGACCCCAGCACGCTGGCAGCCGTTCAGTTGCTCGAACCCACCCCCGGCGACCAGATCCTGGACCGTTGCGCCGCGCCCGGCGGAAAAACCGCCTACATGGCCCAGTTCCTTGAAAACAAGGGCCGCATCCTCGCGCAGGACACCCATCGCCGGCGCATCACCCAACTCGAGGAAAACCTCGAACGCCTGGGGATCACCTGCGTGGAAACACAACACCTCCCCGAGAAAACTTCGGCCCCGGACGAACAGTTCGACCGAATCCTGCTGGACGCCCCCTGCTCCAACACCGGAGTCATGCGACGCCGAATCGATCTGAGATGGAGAATCACCAACGAGGAACTGCAGCGGCTCCAGGAAGTCCAATTGGAGCTCCTGATCGAATCGGCACCCCGGCTCAAACCGCACGGCACCCTGGTGTACAGCACCTGCAGCCTCGAACCGGAAGAGAACCAGGAAGTCGTCCGCGGGTTCCTGGAACGGAACCCGGGGTTCACCTGCGACGGGGAAACCACCCTCGACCCCATGAACCACGGGGTTGATGGATGTTACGCCGCGCGAATCCGTAGGACCGGATGAAACCTACATGCCCATGATCTGGTAACCCCCGTCGACATACAGGACCTGGCCTGTAATCGCGGCGGCACCGTCACTTGCGAGGAAGGTGGCGGTGGCACCCAATTCTTCGGGAACCACATTGCGCTTGAGCGGCGCACGCGCTTCGTAAATCTTGAGCATCTCGGAAAACCCGGCGATGCCACGGGCAGCGAGCGTGTTGACCGGCCCGGCACTGATGCAATTGACCCTGATCTTACGCGGCCCCAGATCGTAGGCAAGATAGCGCGTGCACGCCTCCAGAGAGGCCTTGGCAACACCCATCACGTTGTATTTGGGAACCACCTTCTCAGCCCCGTAGTAGGTCATTGCGACGATGCTCCCACCGTCGGTCATCAAGGGGGCGGCTTCCCGAGCAATCGCCACGAGCGAATACGCACTCACGTCATGAGCCACTCGAAACGCCTCCCGGCTTGTGCTGACAAAATCTCCCTCCAGAGCCTCGCGGGGCGCAAACGCGACGGAATGCAACACCAGGCTGATTGAACCAAACGCCTGCCCCGCCTGGGCGAACACCGATTGGATATCCTCATCCCGGGTAACATCGCAAGGCAGGATCAGGGTGTCGGCCCCGAACGTCTCCGCCAGTTGATGAACGTTGTCCTTGAGGCGTTCCCCCTGGTAGGTGAAGACCAGACGGGCACCGGCCTGATGCCAGGCCTGAGCGATCGCCCAGGCAATGGAACGTTTGTTGGCGACGCCGAAAACAACGCCGCACTTTCCTGTCAGTATGCCCATGATTCTTAGCGGCCGACGGGCTCAGCGAACACCGCCGGTTTTTTCTGAAGTCGAAACCTCCGGTGCTACTTGCTCCGGGAAACCGCAGCCGCGGCTGGTTTCCTGCCCTTGCGAGCGTTGTCTCCGGCATCCCCATCCGCGGAACCTTCCACGGGATTGGCGCTTTCGACACGAACCTTGAGGGTGGAAGACACATCGTGATGCAACTTGATGTCCACCTGGTATTCGCCCAACTGTTTGATCGGGTTCTCGAGCTGAATCTTGCGCTTCTCCACCGTGGCGTCGAACTGATGCTTCAACTCGTCGCAGATCGTGCCCGAAGTCACACTTCCGAACAGACGCCCGTCCTCACCGGTCTTCATGGAGATCACGAGGGTGAGTTTCGAGAGACTCTGGCCCAGCTCGTTCATGGAGTTGAGTTCGTCCGCTTCGCGTTGGGCGCGGCGCTGTTTGAGGGATTCCAACCGGCGCTTGTTCGCGCCTGTCAAGGGAATCGCCAACCCGTTTGGAAACAGGTAGTTCCGGGCGTAACCGGCGGCAACTACGACATGGTCCGACTCGCCGCCGAGTCCTGGAATATGGTGGGTTAAAATGATATCAGTCTTAGCCATAACTCTTGCCTCTTAGTTTTAAAATCGTTGAACCACTGCTGGAAAATCTCTATCTGACGACTGCCGATCCGCAGTCTCTCAAAACGGAACATCATCATCATCGGGAGCACCACAGGATTCCTCCGACGCTGCTCCTCCGGCGTGGCAAGGGGCTGGCGTGGAGGAGCGCCCTCGGGGCACCTCCG
>JAIPJX010000009.1 GCA_021733945.1 Verrucomicrobiota bacterium
TCCCTGCAACCCGGCTCGCCGGGACGGTTCGCGCTACCCAAAAGCGGTAGAGGACTACCGCCGTCCAAGACGCTTCGCCTTGGTGGGGGGCGCGCACTCAACTTCGTTCGTCATCGACGAAGAATTCTGTCATGCACCCAAAAAAACGCTCCGGCTGGCTCAGGTCCGGGAAATGGAATTCCTGAGCACCATTCCATTCGCACACCGGTGACATCATTCAAGGGCCG
Organism: Verrucomicrobiota bacterium; assembly: GCA_021733945.1. Lineage (GTDB taxonomy): Bacteria > Verrucomicrobiota > Verrucomicrobiia > Limisphaerales > SIBE01 > JAIPJX01. The sequence continues at coordinate 228 of JAIPJX010000009.1, forward strand.
CGAGTGAATTGGCGGCATTTGTGCCGAACGCCGGAAGCACCGACTGAATATGACCATCCACAAACAGGACGTCGGCTTTTCCCTGATGCCGGGTGGCCAGAGGATCGAAGCTCGGGAAATTCGGAAGCCATCGGCCGTCCTTTAGATTGATCCGATCCTCCTCCACAAGCATCAGCTTTTGCGAGGGATTCCTTACCGCCGTCACCTTGAAAGGATACTCATTCCTGGGGAAATCCTTCGTGTAGATGCTCGCCATACCCAGGTTGGTCGTTCCTTCCATGTCATAACTCGTCAGGCTGAAACTGTAGAGATACGGATCATTCTCTTCATCCGGTTTGAGTTTAAAAACATCCTTGTCCGTGGGACACCGAAACAACTCCGGATTAAATCCGGAGACATACGACGCAATCGCGCTCCTGTTGGGATCCCGATCGCGCTGCCACCAGATCCAGTCCTCGGGTTGCGGACCGTACGTCCGCCTGGACGCGCAACCCGGAAACAGATCCTGAAAGTCTTCGTGGTACATCGAAAAACCGAGACCCAGCTGACGCTGATGATTGATGCATGCGGCCTGCCGCGCCTTGCCCAAACCCTTCATGACCGCCGGAATGGTCAACCCCGCCAGAACTCCGATGATGCTGATCGTCACCAACAACTCCATCAAAGTAAACGCGGTTCCCGAATCCGACACCGCACCGTCTTGACTGATGCTCTTCATATTAATCCTCCTTCATTTGAACCAACTGTATTTAACGAGACACCACAACGCCCTGAACCCATCGCGCAAACGGATCTTCTTGCCCTCCCTGCTGGTTCGCGGGTGGTAGCTGATCGGAATCTCCCGAAGCCGCACACCCAATCGACTGACCTTCACCGTTACCTCAGGACAGAATCCAAACCGATCCTCCTCCAGGTTCAGTCGCTCCATGACATCCCGTCGAAAAACTTTGTAGCACGTTGCTTCATCGGTGAGCGTCAGACCGGTCAAAGCGTTCGTGACCCGTGTCAACAAGCCGATTCCCAAACAATGCCACCACACCGTCGCGGGCCGTTTCCTGTCGGCGAACCGGGACCCATACACAACATCGGCTTGCTCGTTGCGAATCGGTTCCAGCAAACGTTCATAATCCATCGGATCGTATTCCAGGTCCGCGTCCTGAATAATCACGACCGGAGCGCTGATCGAGTCCAAGCCGGAACGAATCGCAGCCCCTTTGCCCCGGTTAAAACCATGACTCACGATTCGAACCCGCGGGTCAAGGGCCACCCACGACGCGAGCATCCCTGACGTTCCGTCCGTCGAGGCATCATCCACGATCACAACCTCCTGAACACACCCTTGGGCCAGCACTCGCCGCAGAATCTCATCCACCGTCGCAGCCTCGTCGAAGACGGGAATCACAACCCCCAAACAAACTGTCTGCAAGGACGGCGAATTCGTTTTGTTCACATGAAAGAATCCTCACGATTTGTGCGGCATGTGGCGCACTTGTGCTCCGCGATGCGCCAACACACCCCGCACAATGAAAACATCACCTCCCACCCCGACTGACCGCAAATTTCCGGGATGCACACCGGCAATCCTTCGATCAGCGATCCGATCGCGAACCTTCACCTTGGCCCCTCAGGACCGTCTACCAGTCGAGCGTTCCTACATTCGTGCAGAGGCTCTCCAGACCAATTGAACCGGAGTCAGGTTCCTTTCCGGAAACGGACCCAGATTCACATAACCGAATTCCATGGCGTCAGAATTCCTCGCTTTTGCTGTCGCCATTCGATTTAATGTGTATGAGGCCTCACCATCGGATCCAGAGCCGTCGTCAAAGACCCCGGGGTTAATGTGGTTCTACCCTTTCCCCTGTTCCTCCCAAACAGGATTGGCATAAAGACGTTACTTACTATACTGCGCTTGGCAATGACTAACAGGGGCTCTCATCCGCTGGATGATCTATCCACCATAATTCCGCCTGCTGCCTCTATAACTTTAAAAGGAACCAAAGCGACGCAGATATACAAGCCTCAACCACCACTGGATGGTGCCATAGAACAACTACAACCAGGAGTTGTCGTCATTTCCAAGCTTGATTTAGGGGCTGGCGAAGGGACAGGAATTGTCGCACCATTTGGACAAAGAAAACCGGTATAGGTCCGCACCCAAACACAAAACTCCACCACTGGCCACCATTGCGTGCTACAGTACGAACCAGATCCAACGGCTGCGACCGTGCCCAAACATCCTGACTTACTGCCAGCACCATCCGAATGCGTGTATGCACCCCAGATAGGATGCATTCCATCGGCATCAAATGAATAGCCACAGATAGCAGATTCCGCGCCCAATGAAGGAGCACAGGGAACTTGTCCTTGCGTAGTGCACTGGGCGCGAATCTGCGCAGAAAAGACTCTCGTCGTAACCAAGAGAATCAGAATAGTTCTAGAAGTCTTCATAGTTTCTCACTTCGTTCTTAATTTTTTGTTTGAACATAAATTTTCTCTATGTTCCCCCATTTCATATCCCTACTCCGCACTTCCAGTGCAATCGGTTCCATTTGGCATTGTAGTCGTGTGACAACATTCACTCATTGCAACTGGAGCAGGAATAGGAGTGGTGCCGGGACACGAGGTACCAGTGTACGTACGAACCCAAGAACAATTTACAAGGGGCCAAATCTGGTTCGAGCAGAATGCCTGACCACTCGCTGATCCAACACAACCCTGTTTCCTTCCTAGCCCATCGTTGAAAAAATATCTCCCCGTAATTAGTACGGTGCCTGACCAGCTGCAGATTACCCACTCTGGCGTGATTGACGTAAATTTTGTGCATGGCACAAGTCCATTGCTTACACATTGTGCAAATGCTGCGACACTAATACTCGCACAAGCAAACACTGAGAAGCACTGGATCCGCCATTGACTATTTCTGGGATGTGCCTGAATGCGATCTCGTGTTTTCACACCAATCCTTTCATCAAAGGTTCATAGATGACGGTTACCTATGCCTGGAGTCTGCCTGCACCCGATCTCTCGAGAACCTGCCCCTCCAAACGAGAAACAACCCGAATGCATTGACCGTTACGAAGGCTAAGAGAAGAAGAATCCGACCTGAATACCTCAACGCCAAGGGGTTTACCTCGGGAAACTTCACTAAATTTCCATTTGCCAGTCTGTAATAGATTCCATCAGCGCGATGGTCCCATACGGCTTGAACATGGTTTGTGTAGGGTCGATACGAAAAGTCCTCATCTGCAAGATCCGTGGTAGAGACATCCCATTGGTGGATATCCAACCCCAACAGGGGCACCATTTCCCCGCGCTTTCGCTTATTGATCAACCAATGGCGAATGTGGATCGGAAACGCTTCATCTTCGCCGAAAGCAAATTCCACGAGTCGCTCGGAGCTTTCCTTATTCGCAAAACCGAACTGAACTCCCACCACTGATGTCCCGCCTGGAACAACAATCAATCTCCCCCTAAAGACGGTTCCATCCTTCGTTAATCCCTTGAAAGATGCGTCACCCGGGAAATCCGCCTTATCCAAGGGCAGCAGGGTCCCAAAGCTATACAATTCGTCCAGAAACGTTTTTGCGGCTGCGAGAATTGCGAAGGTTGGTTTGTTTGCAGGAATATCGATCGATTCACAAGGCAACTCGGATTTCCAAAGATGCAAAATATTGTTGGCGATCTGCCACCCATTCGTTCCGGAGTATCCCGCGTGAAAGGGGCCGAAATTGACGTTCGTTTGCTGCCAGTCGTCAGGAGTCTGTATTTCTCTCATCAGAATGGCGTTTGCTGCGCGTCGTGCGAAATAATGATTTGTAGTGCTGTAGAACACAACATCGGCCATTGTCGCCGGGCCGCTCCGATGCCCATCTCCTGGCCTTCCTGCATGGAATATACGGCTGAATCGAACCGCTTCGATGTTTTGATGATTCTTAACGTGTTCCTTGAACTCCTCCACGGTCATTGCCGAAGCGGTAGTGATCGCAAGCCAAACCGAAATGACCAGGGACGCCCAACCAAAAGCTCCGAATCGTATCGGATATTCCCCAGGCTGAATGCTCACGCGATTTAATGGTGCCAACAGGTTCGCTTCCAATGAACGATCGATGCACCCCGATGACTTCTCCTCGGTCGCAGACTTTCTGTAAAAACCTTTTCTCATGAATTGATCGCACTCCTCGTTGATTCGAACTTCTCGAACGCCTTACTCTGACGCGATACAACTCGGGTTTCAACGATTCATCATTGTCTGTGGGCGACATTTATTGTCTGTGGGCGACATTTCTGCGCCAGGGAGCAAGATGAGGGCGCTTTTCGGGTCATGAAATCGAATCTCGAACCACCGGAGACGTGTCCGCCACCTCACATAAAATCCGCTGCCGGTCGTTCGTATTCCCGGTTTCGGGTTTCAACGAGACCAGCCTCCCGCGGTGGTCGCAAAGATTCTAAAAGCCGGACCATTTCCAGAGCATCTGGAGCCTCGTCACCTCGTCTCCTACCATGGAATTTGAATTTTCAGGCAGGCCCTGAGAAGGAATGTATCCCGCAGAGACGCGGGGGCGCAGAGAGGAGGCGTTTCAATCGGATTCTTTTCTCTGCGCCTCTGCGGGACACCTTCCCCTTGGGAACCGCGACTAACCGGCGTTCACCCGGACACGGCGGCGAGCGGAGGAAATGCAATCAGACTTGAGAGCCGGGCTTTCGGTGCACATGGGACCCCGATTGAGGATGGCCAAGGCCCGGGCATCCTCGGGGAGCGGGGCAAGTTCCACCGGGCTGAAGTCGCTGTCCGGAAACACTTCAAGCAGGCGCTGCAGTGAGGCGGCATTGCGCTGGCGTCGGATGCTCAAATATTCCAACGGGGTGCATCCATGATACCTTTTGAAGCGCCGATAAAAGTGGCAGAGGTCTTTGAAGCCGCAATCCAGCGAAATCTCCTTCGGATCCCGTCCCTCGGTCAGAAAACGCACCGAATCCCAGAGGCGCACCTCCATCAGCCATGCCTGCGGGGGTTTGCACTGGCACTGTTCGAAATGGCGTTGAAGGCGCCGAATGGAGCAGTCGCATAATTTCGCGAGGGCTTCGACATTGTAGTTTGCCGAGCGGGCGGCTCCCACCCAATCCTTGATTCCATGAATTCGTCGGTTCATGTGATTTGCTGATATCAGCGCGACTCTCAAAATCGCCGTGTTTCAGTCAATACTCTCCTTCAAGAAGGGATGATTTAAACCGTTTCCGGGAGCTTTTGTCAATAATAGAGAGTGACAAACGAGGGCTCGAGGGCTCGCGGGAGCGTCGTCACACCCAGAATTTTTCAGGAAAACAAATCACCTTGAGACCGCATCGGCTTTCTTCATCAAACGCCAATTCCGATTCGAGCGCGGAATAAAAAAAGGGGACCGGATCTTCATCCGGTCCCCTTGTGATTCTTTCAGCTTGCGCTCTAGTTCCGTGTCCGGAAGAACTTCGCGTTACCCGCGAACGGAATTGTTGCCGGGCTCGAGGCACCGGGAACGTCCGTGAACGGTCCTGTGATGCTGTCCGAGGATTGCAGCGTGCCTTCGAACGTGACGGTGACACCGGTCGCGGTGCGGGCGATATCGACCGATGCAGCGCCGACCGGAGGTGCCACGTATTCAGGCACGGTTCCCTGCCGATAAGCGCGCAGCCCACCCTTGGCGGTGTCGTTGACCAGCACGGGCTCGCCGGCGGCGTTCAGGGTGAACAGTTCGATGCTGGCATCGCCACCACCGCTGTAATAAACCACCCGGACCGGGTAGACGCCGGCCGCGCGGACGTCCATGAGGAAGGAGGTGGTGCCGGAGCCACGCGCGCCGTTGAACTGTCCGGCGACCATGACTTCGGGATGACCGATGTGACCGATTTCGAGGCGGAACCCGTCATCGCTGTTGACGCCCATGGTGACCATGCCGGCCGGGAAATCGATGAAGGTGAGGATTTCGGCCGTCACACCGTCGTAGCTGCCGTAGGAGCCAGGCACGCCGGGCATCTGGAAGTCCGGCTGGATGGCTCCGAGATCGAGCCCGCTGGAATAGGCGTTGAGGTTGATCACGGACGGAATTTCGAACTCCATCAGGTGACCGGACCGTTTGCCGGGGCCCGCGGCAGCGCCGAATTCATCGGCATACGCGTCATTGGCCAGGGTGCTGCCGTCGATGTCCTTGGGAGCGGCGGCCAGCACCTTGTCGGCTTCCGCAAGGGCGTTGTGGACGAAGAGCTCGCTCTGCCAGACTCTCCAGCGGAATCCCGGCTTCGAGGTATCCACGTTGGTGGCAAGCATCGGTGCCCGGAGCAGGCCGAACGAAGGGGATGTGATTTTGCCCGTATCGGTGATGAGCTTGCCGTTGGAGTCCGTGATCTCGATCAGGTAGTTGATCTCGGTGTTTGGCTCGAAGGCTTCGGTCGTGTAGGAGAAGTCGGTGGCATCGACGTTCTTGGGACTGGCCACCAGGGGAACTTCCTTGCCGTTGATCACCAGCTTGGCGGTGGCGGCGTTGACGATCGAGTCGCCCTTGTCGCTTGCACGGAACGAGAAGCTGTTGATGCTGACGTTCACGGCCGAAAGGAACGCGACATCACTGCTTCCACCACCGACGCCGAGGGTGACGAGCGCGGTTTGGCCGGGCGACTTTCCGAATACGATCGAGTGTGCACCGAGCCCACCCCAACCCTTTTGGCCGGGAGTGTCCTTGTCGCCGTCGTTGATGGCCATGCCCAGGCCGAACTGAGTTCCCAGCGCCAGCGACTCCAGACCGAGGGTGGATTTGGGCAGCTTGATTTCGTAGGTGGTGCGCTTGGTTTGCGTGTTGCGCTTGATGACCGCCTCGGTGACCTCCTGGGCGTCCGCGCCAACCGCGGGTCCTGCTTCATGCATGACGATCACATCGCCCAGCGCGTCCTCAACACCGCCGAGCGCGTAGTTGTAAAGCGCGATCTGCTGATCCTGATTTGCGTTGGCGATCATCAGCTGGACGGAGTCGCCGTTCCACGCGCTGTTGGCCGAGTTCTCATGATATTCGTCAGTCACGACGAACCCGAAGTAAACGTTGTCGGCGTCATAGGCGATCTGAACCGCGGAGGTCTGATCATCGGGACCGGTCCAGGTTCCGCCGTTGTATTCCTCGAACAAAACCAGCTTGCCGCTACGCCCGCTGCCCTTGGGCACCGAGAACCTTGGATCGGAGAGCACGGGCACTCCTTTCCAGTCGTTGAGTTCGCCATCCAGAACGATGGCACCGGGAGCAGGGTTCGCCGTGTAATGTTCCTTGCCGGGTTCGATGTCGTTGGAGATGGCCAGGGTGACCAGAGCGGTTTCCTTCGGGGATTTTCCGAACACGATCGAGTGGGCACCCAGGCCACCCCATCCCTTTTGGCCGGGAGTGTCCTTGTCACCGTCGTTGATCGCCATGCCCAGGCCGAAACGAACTCCGCCCTTCAACACTTCCAGACCGAGGCTTTCCTTGGGCAACTTGATTTCGTAGACGGTCCTTTTGGTGACCGTATTGCGCTTGATGACCGCTTCGGTGGGCGGAACGTCCGCTGAGGTGGCGGGACCGGCCTCGTGCATGACGATCACGTCGCCGAGCGTCTCCTCGACACCGCCGAGTGCGTAGTTGTACAGAGCGATCTGCTGGTCGCGCGCCGCATTGGCAACCATCAACTGAACGGAATCCCCGTTCCAGGCGCTGTTGGCCGAGTTCTCATGATATTCGTCCGTGACGGTGAATCCGAAGTAGACGTTGTCGTCATCGTACATGACCTGCACGGCCGAGGTTTGATCGTCGGGTCCGGTCCACGTGCCTCCGTTGTATTCCTCGAAAAAGACCAGAGTGCCGGCGTCGCCCGATCCCTTGGGAATGGAGAATCTTGGGTCCGCCAGAAGGGCGGCACCTCTCCATTCAGACAGGTCACCATCAAGAACGATCGGAGCCGGAGCTTTGATCGCTGTGTAGAACTCCTTGCCGGGTTCAATGTCGTTGGCCGAAACCGAACATTGAAAGCCCAGAGCAGCCAGCGCCGCTAATAGGGTATTTCGTTTGTTTAACATTTCTTCAGGGTATTGGGTTTTATTTAGGGAACTCCGATCTTGCCTCCGAGTGATGGGAAGCCATCGTTGTTCATCGCCTGAGTTCTAGACCTTGCCCCCTATGCTGTAAAGCGTATTCAGCCCGTTGGAGGCCCGGAAAACACGAGCTGGCGCAGCGGTTTCCCCTTTGAGAACGCGGCATCAAAGCCTTCCAAAAGGACGGCGCGGCTCATGAAAATGGTTCCTCCAATCCGACAACAAAACGCATCGAACCGGCACCACCTATTTTATGCGGATTTCCAGATCCCATTGCCCTTCCCCGACAGCCTGAAGTTCCCTGGCACCGTTCGGCAAACGGATCTCCATGGCTTTGGGAACGGATTTCCACCCCATCACCTGAACAGCCGCATCCTGCGATCCACCCCCCGAGCCCGCCCGAATCATGCGAAGCGGTCCGAAGGTTCCATCCTTGTAACTCATTCGCACACCGGCTCCGATGAGCCCGGGGTTGAGGTCGGGCCCCTGCAACGTCACGCGATAGCCGCGTTGTTTTGATTGATTTCGATACAATCGCGGCTTGCCCTGCTTCTGGCTCACCACCAGATCAACCCGGCCATCGTGATTAAAATCGGACACTGCGGATCCCCGTTGCTCTCCGGACAGGTCGACACCGGACATTCCACTGTCCAGGGCGGTGAATGTTCCATCTCCACGACCCGCCAACCACAACCCCTGCCCGCCATCGTTCCGGGTGATGTCGAGCGTGGACGGGAATTCATTCTGAGCCAAAAACAGATCCTCGTTTCCATCGGCATCGGCATCCGCCACATTCACCAAGAAGGTCGGTGACCATTGGGCTTCACGCGGCAGCGGCTTGCGAACGAATCCGCCGGACCGATTGAGAAACACACTCGATTCGAGGCAACTGACCGTGAACTGCCCATAATCCTTGAACTGGGGTCCCAGAAACTCCGCGACGGTGGAACGACCAAACTGCTGGTGAGTGGGAATACGTTTCTCCAGATCCGGAATCACCCTCGCCAGGGTGGTTCGATCAGACACCGGCATCCAGTCATCTCCCTGCCTCCATGCTTCGAAAGATTCCAGCACGCCGTCATGATCCGGATCACCGAACCAGATGCTGAACCGGTCGGTTTGATGAACCGCAAGCGCCGTGTTCAGCCCGCGGTTGCCGACCACCAGATCGAGCCGTCCATCGGCGTCGAAATCGCCGGTCGCAATCCCCGTCCACAATCCCGGCCAGGCATCCAATCCCAGGTCGTGAGTGATTTCCTGAAACCGATCCCCTGCATTTCGAAACACCCGGATCGGCCCCCATTCCATCGCCATCGCCAGATCGGGAGAACCCTCGCCGTCCACGTCATGGAACGTCGCTCCCCGTACGATTCCAAGTTGCCTGAAGGCATTACTCCAGGACGCACTGTGTTTAAGAGTCCCACCGTCGTTGATCCAAATCTGCGAACGCGCCGGTTCGGGGTATCTGCCAAAAACCGGGGTGCCGCCAATGAAAAGGTCCAGATCCCCGTCCCCATCCACATCCCCTGCGCACAACGCTCCGATTCCCTCAGGACCGGTCTCGATCAATTGCGGCGCTCCGCCGGATCGAACATCGAATACAACCACGGCACTCTCGCGTCCCGGATGCGAGGATCGATGTGATGCAGCCGCCAGCCAGAAGTTTTGTCGAAGACCGTTGTTCCAACCAACCGTGGCCCCGAGGCTGTCAGGAAACGAGGGCACTGAGGGGATCGCCTGCAAGCGGACTCCCTCAGCGTTCAGGAACCCGGCGGGGCGATGGCTGGAGCCGCCTGCGATCCACAAGTCCTCCCACCCGTCCCCATTGATGTCGAACCAACTGACTCCGGCAACAGCCGCCTCGTTCCTGTCCGGACCGACTTCCGGAATTCCAACCGCCGGGACGGAGTCGCGATTCGCCGGCGACACCATCGAGCTGGCGTCCAGAAACATCGGGGTTGGACGGACGACCGACTCCGGAGCAGCAACCGTCGCAGTGGACTGCCGAACCGTAACCATGCGGTTCGGTTGCACCGATTGAACCTCCGATCTGCGTCCATCCGGCCAGGAAACTTCCAGATGAGCCGATCGTGCCCCGCGATCGGGAAACGCAAAAACCCGAACCGCTTCGTCACCGGAAAGATACCGTCCCCCTGCATCGATGGTTTGACTCTGAATAAGATCTCCGATCACCAGACGGATCCTCGCCCCAACGCCCCGGGTATTCGGGGGAAGGCCTTCCAGGACGACCTTGACCCTGGGTGCGCTCGTCCGATTGCGAAGCATGAGGGCATCCTCATTAAGCTGGTTGATCACGACATCCAGATCTCCATCGTTGTCCAGATCGGCCAAGGCCATTCCGTATGAGACTCCCTTTTGTTCGAACCCCCATTCAGCTCCCTGGGACTCGAACGTACCATCTCCCCGGTTGCGGAACGCTGCATTGGCGGTGGGGAGCGGCGGATGGAATTGCCGCGATCGTTGACGCTGCTCCTTCGACAGTTCCATTGCGCGCAACTGGTCGTGACTGTCCTGGTCCATCACGTCGAAGCTGAATCCATTGGTGACCAGGAGATCCTCGTATCCATCCAGATCGACATCGAGGAACACCGGACCCCAGGACCATTCGGTGGCTGCCACACCCGCCATCAGTGCCGTTTCCACATACGAACCATCCGGACGCCCCAGAAACAGAGTGTTGCGGTTGTAGCGAGGCCGGGCGTCGATCTGCTGAACTGTTTCCAATGACGAGTGCTGTTTCACCAGCTGGGTCATCCTTCGTGCGTGATCCGAAGAAAACATGTCCACCACGATGAAGTCGTCCAGTCCATCCCGATTGATGTCGGCAAAATCGATCCCCATGGAGGAGCGACTGGAATGTCTGAGTTTCAGTGGATCCAAGGCACGGAACGTTGCTTTTCCGGAATTGATCCAAACCCGGTCGGGCGTGGCGTTGTCCGTGCAGACGTAAATGTCCGGAGATCCGTCTCCGTTCAAATCGCGGCACATGACAGAAAGACTCCAATCCCTGGGTGCAGCCATGGGAAGGCCGCCGGCATCCAGAAACCTGCCCGGCTCAAACTGCACGGCCTGGAATCGCCCCGTGCCGTCGTTCAGATAAAGACCATCCGTTTCGGGAAGTTCCCGCAGCCGCCCCGTGGAAGACACCACAAACCGGTTTCGCAGGCGTGGGCTCGTTGCCGGTTCTCCGTTGACATGGGTGACGACGTACTGCCCGTTTCGACGGGCAAGCGCGTAGTGCGTGGTGGGATCGGCAATATGCATCTCGTCGATGTAGTGGGCGCAGTAAAGGTCCAGATCCCCATCTCCATCCAGATCCGCCAGTGCCATCGAGGTGGCCGAAGCCGTTTTCGATAATCCGGCTTCCACGGTTTCGAGAAACAACCCATGCCCATCGTTCAGAAAAAGACGCGTTCCAGCGGCTATGCCACCCACCAGAAGATCCAGATCCCCGTCCCCGTCCACATCGGCAAAAACAGCGCTGGTGGATCGTTGTTCGGCGCATGCGATGGAACTTTGCCTGGATTCCGCAAACCGCCAGTTGCCCTGGTTCAGATAAAGACGATTCGCTCCCTCGAGCGCACAGAAATAGATGTCGACCCGTCCGTCCCCATCGACATCGCCCAGGGCAACCCCGGATCCGTTGTGGGCAACCGCATCCATCAAAAAAGCGTCGCCCGCCAGGATGTTTTTAAAATCCACTCCGCTGGCCGACGCTCTCACCAGCGAGAAGCCGGGCTGACCGCCCTCGCCTGGCTGCAGCGGAACGGAGAAATCCTGCAGCCCGGGTTTTGTCGCCGGCTCTCCGCCATCGGTTGGGTCGGCACCCTCCACAACCATCGCCGGAACCAGGATCCAGAGAAAAAAAACAGCGGATAACGAACATGCCCGGAGGTTGTCTGAACAGTCGAAACGTGGCATCATTCGGAACAGCCATATGGAATGCCTCCCCCCAAGTCAAGATTCCATCCCGGGCCTTCGCACCGCACTGCCACGCGGCGCCGAAGGTGCGGGTGAGCGACAACCCGGGAGGCCGACCCGAATCGCACAGCCCGTCTGCTCCGGGTGCATCCCGGCCGATTCCGGGAGAGAACCCTCAACAGCACTTCAGACCACCCCAGTCGGCGGCCCGCACCGCCCCTCACGATGAATACGACGCACCTTGAAACCACAAACATCAGGCTCACTCCCCAGAACCGGGAAGATGTCCTCGCTGAGATTGCTCAAATGCCCGAGGAAGAACGGGTCCATCTTTCGACCTCCTGGCTCGCGCTCGTCGATGGTTCAGGCGATATCAATCCGTGGATCCATGGTTTCAAGCTAACATTGCGCACAAACGGCACCACGATTGGCCGATGCGGGTTTAAGGGACCGCCCGACGCGGATGGCGCGGTTGAGATTGCATATGGCGTGGATCCCGAACACCAGGGAAAAGGATACGCAACAGAAGCGGCAATCGCCCTGACCCGATTCGCGTTCAGCGACGCCCGGGTCCGCATCGTCCGGGCGCACACCCTTCCCGAAGCGAACGCGTCCACCCGCGTATTAACCAAATCCGGTTTCGAGAAAATCGGCGAGGTCCTCGACCCCGAAGACGGACCGGTCTGGCGCTGGGAAAAACGCAACGACCAGAACTAGTCATCACTTAGAGCCTGTCTGAAAATTCTAAACCCATGGTAGGTGACGAGGCTCCAAACACCCCGGAAATTGCCCGGTTTGGCAGTTGAAGAAGTGGACCTTCTTACGTCGGCTCCTACTTTCCAGACACGCTCTTAGTCGCTGCCCGTGCGGGGGGCAGGAGCGTCGATCGACGGGAACCTGAAACGTCACCCGGCCAAGGAGCAGCCTGCTCCGGATGACACCGACCAAGTCCCAAACCCGCGGCGCTGGCGCGTCCCCTTGAACCTCATTAGGGCCTTCACGGCCTTGCCGCCGTTCACGGTGATTTCCCGAGTCGGGCGGGACGCGTGTTGAGCCACACACCGCCCACGAGCAAAGTGCCAAGGACGAGATACTCGAGGTGACTGATTTTGAAAGGAAGATGTTGCTCACCCCACACCGAAGCTCCCCGAAGCCCCTCATCCAGCACGGCAAGTATCAGGACTCCGAGCAGCGATCCGACCAGGGTCCCGCCCCCACCCTGCACCCGGGTTCCACCGAGAACCACCGCCACCACCACGTGCAGCTCCCAACCGGAAAGAGAACTCCCGCTTACGGAACTGTTGCGGGCGGTGAAACAAAGCGCCGCGAGGAAAGCCAGAAACCCCATCAGCGCATAGACCTCACACAGACGACGGGTGACCGCGATCCCGGCATACCTCGCCGCAACCCGATTGCCACCCAGGATCATGATCTCACTCCGCCAGCGGGATCGGTGATACCAGAAACCCACCCCCACAAACACGACCCCGACCAATCCGATGGATCCCCAGAACTGCCCGAACCATTCGTATCCGGGCACTTCAACAAACGGCGCTCGTTCCAGATCTCCCATCACCGCATAACAAAGCCCCCGGTAAAGGATCATCGTGCCGAGCGTGGCGATGATCGGTGGAATATCCAGCCTGGCGATGAGCAGACCGTTCGCCAACCCCAGGAAAATTCCCAGAACCAACCCGACCGGCACCGCCGTCCACCAAAACGCCGTTCCCGGAGCAAACGTCGACATCACGCAGGCAATGAAGGCGGCCGAGGAAGCCACCGACAGATCAATGCCCGCGGTGGTCAGGACCAGTGTCATGCCGAACGCCAGCAGGAGCACGGGTGCCGACTGGGACAGAAGATCACTCCAGTAGAAACGGAAGTAACCCACCACTTCCCCGAACGAATGAAATGTCCCCCCGCCAATCGCAGTAAAAAGAACGATCTCCGCCAGCAAGATCAGCAGCAGGTTCCGGTGCCTCATGCAACCTCCTCAAGCAGTTTGCGTTTCCGGTGCATTGCGCAGTCCAGACCAATCACGAAGATGATGATGGCTCCCGCAACAACCTCCTGGAAGTAGGGACTCACCCCGGCGTAAACCATCAGTTCCGAAAGAAAATACAGGAAGAACGCTCCGAGGACGGTGCCGGCGTAACTCCCCTCCCCGCCGAAAATATTGGTGCCGCCGAGGATGACCGCGCCGATGACCTGCAACTCCAGTCCAAGCGCCATGCGCGCCGGTTCAATGGCCTGGATGCGGGTGACAAACACCAACGCTGAAAGTCCGAGAAAAAGACCACCCACCCAAAAGGCACTTTGCATCACGCGCCCGGGAGACATTCCAACCAGATGACACGCTTCCTCCGAGTTCCCAAGCGCGAGCCATTTGCAGAAGGTTTTCGAGAAACCCTCCCAGAGCAGCGCCATGGCGATCGCTCCAAACAGGATCACACCCGCATGTTCCTTTCCGGGACTGTGAAACGCATCGTCCGGAACCGAGATGTTTCCGCTGAAACCGGGAATCGCCGAGTCGGCGAGGATCAGGGCCACACCCCTGTAAAATGCCAGACCTCCCAGAGTGATGATGAGCGGGGGTATTTTCATCCAGCGCACCAGGGATCCATTGAGACCGCTCAACCCCACGCCGGTCAGATAGCAGGCGACATAACAGATAACGGGGGGAAACCCGCGGGCGACAAACACTCCAAACACAGCTCCCGACAGCGCGATGATCGATGCGATCGACAGATCGATCGCGCCGGCACAAAGAATCCCGGTCAACCCCAAACCCGCCAGCAAGGCAGGGGCGATGTTCGGAGCAGCATGACGGATCACATCCCGGAACGAACCTCCATCCCGGGTGAGCATAAAAATCGCCCCAAGCAGCAGGAGGTTCCCGAGGCTCAGGAATACCATGCGCTGAAGCAAAAAACGTGTGAAGCGTCCGTGCAACATCGATTCCTTCACCCCAGTTGGAACGTTTCCCGTTTCATGAGGCCCGACTCTTATCCCCGGATTCCGGTTCCGATGACGCCCCGCTCACGGGCAACCCGGACGCCGCGCGGATCACGTTCTCCTGAGTCATTTGTTTGTCGGACATTTCAGCTGCAATCCGGCCCTGATGCATGACGAGGATGCGGTCGCTCATGCCGAGAATCTCGGGCAGGTCGCTCGAAATCAGGAGCACCGCCTTCCCATCGCCAGCCAGCCGATCGATCAGCGCGTGAATTTCCGCCTTGGCACCGACATCGACCCCGCGGGTCGGTTCGTCCAGCACGATCACCGCCGGGTCGCGGTCCAGCCATCGGGCGAGAATACATTTCTGCTGATTGCCACCGCTCAGGGTTCCGATTGGCTGCCGGGGCGAAGCCGATCGAATGGAATACCGACGATGCGCCGCGGCGACCCGGCTGTGTTCCTCGGCGCGATCAACCAGGCCCCAGCGGCAGATCAGGTCGGAGAATCCGATGCTGATCGAATCGCTGACGGAATGTTCGAGCACGAGACTTTGTCGTTTTCGTTCCTCGGGCAGATAGACCAGCCCGGACCGGACGGATTGATGGGGAGTCCGGGGCCGCCACTCCCGGTTCATCAGCCGCATGCGTCCACTCTCCACCGGGTAAAGGCCGTACACCGCACGAGCCAGTTCGGAACGCCCCGCCCCGACCAAACCCGCCAGGCCGACCACCTCGCCGGCTCGCACCGAAAAGCTCACATCCTTGAAGAACGTCGAGTGCGAGACCTGCTCGAGCTCGAGCAACGGCACCCCCACCGCCCGGCTGCGGGTTCTGGGAAACACCTGATCCAGCGGCCGACCGACCATGTCCCGGACCACCTGGTTCAGATCCAGACCCGGCGTCGGATACGTTGCCACCAGCTCGCCGTCCCTCAACACCGCCACCCGGTCCGTCAGCTGCATGATTTCATCCAGCCGATGGGAGACATAGAGGATGGCCACGCCCTGACGGCGCAGCGCGTTGAGTTGTTCAAAAAGACGCAACACCTCCGGTTCCGTCAAGCTGGCGGTCGGTTCATCCAGAACGAGAACCCGGGCGTTGCGGGACAGAGCCCGTGCGATCGCGATCTCCTGTTTCTGGGCGGGACTCAGATCATCGACCAACCGGTCTGTCGGAATTTCGAGTCCGCAACGGTCCAATCGCTCCCGGGCCTGCCGATGCAACAGCGACCACCTCACCCCACCCCATGGAAACCGCGGCCAGCGATCGCCCATCATCAGGTTTTCCGCGACGGTCAGCCGACCGAAATACGCCAGTTCCTGATGAATGGTGGCGATGCCCGTCTGAATGGCCTGAAGCGGCGACCCGATGCGGATTCCGATTCCGTTCCAGAGAAGGGTTCCCGAGTCCGGCTGATGCACGCCGCTCAGGATCTTGATCAAAGTCGATTTGCCCGCGCCGTTCTCACCCACCAGTCCCAGGACCTCGCCCTCGTACAAATCGAGCCGGATCGGCTTGAGCGCCGACACCTCTCCGAACGATTTTGCAATCGACTCTAATCTGAGCAGCGGTTCGGCCACGGGCCAAAACTAGAGCAGCCCAACGACTGGGTCGATAGCAAACCCTACCAGGGTCGATAATCGGAACTTCCCAGCAGACGGTACCAATTTTCAATCCCCACCAACTCCGACCGAACGCGCGGGCTGGCATCCGGGAATACCACCGGAATCGGTGCCGCGAGCGCCGTCAACTGCCGGACATCAAACGACTGCAGAAGACCGAAACAAAACATTTCCGGCCGCTCATTGACACCCCAGTTGTATTCGAGAACCTCCTTCAGACTGCCAAGCGAACCGTGCAGCTCCACTCCGTCAATCGCCCGTTCCTCCAAAGCCGCCGCAACCAAAGTGATCAGGCTGCTTCGGGGTCCCAACGCGACCACCGCAACCGGTCCGGTCCGGTGTTGACTCTGGGACCAACGCGAAATGCCAATCAACTGGCTGGCCTGAATACCCAGCGGCCTTTCCCCCACGGCCGCGACCAGCAGCGCAAAGAGATGATCCCGGCTCTGAATCCGGTTCTCCCCGAAATAAAACGGGTCGACCAGCACGATACGGTTGCCCAGCGCCAGCATTCTTTCCACCTGATCAATCGCCCCGGCACGCCCCGCGTCCGCGAGAACAATCGTGGTCGCCTCCGGATGTTCCCCGCGAAACAACTCCAGCGCCGGCACCGTCCAGACGCCACCCGCCTGGAGACGCCACCACACGGCAGTGAGCCCGTTCGTCTGCACGGATTTGACTCGTTCGGACCGGACCGCGTAGTTCCGGGTCCGGACGATTCCGTGCAACTCCATGCGCCGGGTCCGTTGCCAGCGATTGGCTGCCGCCGGATCGCCCGGAAGCGCAGGGTCCAGAGGAAGCGTTCGGGCCAATCCAAGGGCCATCGAGTTAAAATCCGCGTTTCCCGCAGGAAGATCGACTGCGAGCTGTTTGGCGCTCTTGATTTCGCTGGAACAATCGATCTCCTTCGAATCGATGGCCGGGTCTCCTGGGAAAAAATAATCACCGATCAGGCCATACCATTGCTGGCGATTGTCGATCTCGAAATTATGTGTTCCCGGGTCCTGGTTGATGTGGGTGCGCAGAAACCCGTCGCGATTGAGCAATCGATAGGCCGGCTCGGCAGCCTGGATCAGTGGCGGCAAGGCGTGATCCGAGGCGAAACAGCAATTGTCCCGGGCATTGAAGGTCAGGAGCGCCGGACGCGGTGCCAGCATCGCCGTCAAATGGGTGTAATCCACCACCGTCGCCAGGTCGCTCGGGGTCTGCTCGGAATCCCCCAGGTCCGAGACATTCCGGACGCGGGTGAAAAAGCTGGAGTAACCCGCCACCGGATTGCAAAGGGTCACCCGAGTGTCCAGAGAGCTCACGAAGATCGTCTGCCAACCTCCGCCGGAAAGTCCCGCCACTCCGACGCGCGCGGGATCTGCGTTCGGGTGGGCAAGCAGCAAATCCAAGGCGCGCGTCATGGCCAGGTAAAACGGAGCGATCCCGCTGGTCCCGCACAGGTCGAGCTGGTTCATCCGGTAATGATCCATGCCCGGTCCGCGCAGCTGCCCCATGTTGAACCATTCCACATTCAAGGCCAGCATGCCGCGTTTGGCCTGGTTGATGCACCGAATCTGCTTGTACGCCACCGCCTTTCCCTCCGGGTCGTGTCCGTTCACATTCAACGCGACCGGCACCCTGCCAGAGAGATTTTCCGGCTCGTAGAGCAAGGCCGGCACCCAGAGCCCCGGCAGGGCTTCGTACCGCAGTTTGCGGATTCGATACCCCTCCCCCCCCGGCACCGTCTCCAGCCATTCGACCTTTGCCGGTGCCCGTCGCCACTGTGCCGCCTGCCCCCGGAACACAACATCGTCCAGAACCCGTTGACGAAGGCTCGCGGCCTGCGCCTCCCAGGCTCCGGCGGTTGTCGGCGGGTTCAGTCTGGGAATTCGCGCCTCCAGAAAAGCCGATACCTCCTCCAACGCAGTCGATGGCCCGGGCGCGGGTTCGTTCAGGAACCGACCTGCGATGCTGCCTGGCACCGCGTCTCCACCGGTCCCGACGGCAGCCCGTGCGCCGGTGCTGAATTGGGGGCCGGCTGACAGCCCCAGGATCAAGGCGCTGAAACAACGCATCAACCCGAACACGCGCTGCCCCGACCGCAAACCGCCCCACGGTCGGGGCCTCTCTCCGTTCGTGGAGAGACGCTGGCGGCGAGTTGAAGCGGGATGCATTTCACCAAAACCAGGAGAGAAACCGGAGTGAACGTTCATTGAATCATATTTATGCGACCCAGAGCAGCCCTCTTGCCAGCCTTTTCTGCACCAGGGTCCGTGAAACGAACCAAAGGGCTCAATCCATTCGGCAAACGCGGCGGCCCCGAAACAAACACCGAAGCGGTGGTCGAAAATTCTTTCGCCCGGACGGGGTTCCCCGATAGAGTCATGCCCGCAAAAGGGATCATGAAAAACCTCGTCTATTTCGACCTTGAAACTCAGAAATCGGCCGACGAAGTCGGTGGTTGGGGCAATATCCGGGACATGAAGATGAGCGTCGGGGTGACTTACTCCACGCAGCGGGGGGGCTACAGGATCTACGGGGAGAAGGAGGTGCATGAACTGATCGAGGAGCTTCTCAAGGCCGATCTCGTCATCGGTTTCAACCATCTGCGGTTCGATTACGAGGTATTGCACGGATACACCGTCATGGACCTGCGCCAGGCACCCACGCTCGATTTGATGATCGAGTTGCAGAAGGTCCTCAACCACAGGCTCTCTCTGGACAGCATTGCGACGACGACGTTGGGCGTTGAGAAAACCGCCGAAGGACTGCAGGCGATCGACTGGTTTCGCGAGGGCAAAATGATGGAGATCGCCGAATACTGTTGTTACGACGTGAAGATCACCAAAATGGTTCACGAGTACGGAGCCGCCCACAAGGAACTGTTCTACATGAACCGGTTCGGCACCCGGGTGACCGTTCCGATCGTCTGGTGAGGCGATCTGCGGGCTTGTGTCAACTGCCGGAATGGCGTATACGCTTTGGCGTGCAGGATTAACCTGCCCAATTCAGCGTAACCGGGAATCAACCCAATTTGAGCCAGCGCTCGCAGATACACATTTCTTAAACCAGGTCGTATGGACACCCTACTCAGCCAATTAAAAAACCACAGCATCATCGTCGCCGACACGGGAGATTTCGAGAGCATTCAAAAGTACCAGCCCCGCGACGCCACGACCAATCCCAGCCTGTTGTTTAAAGCAGCCGGGATGGCTGAATACCAGGATCTGGTGAACCGCGTGCTGACGGAAACGCGCGCTGAGAACGTCCCAGCCGATCAGCGACTCGGACTGGCGCTGGACCGATTGGCGGTCGCATTCGGCATTGAGATCCTGAAAATCGTTTCCCACCGCGTCTCGACCGAGGTGGACGCCCGGCTGAGTTTCGACACCGAGGGATCGATCGCCAAAGCCAGGACGTTGATCGGCTATTACGAAAAAGCGGGCATCCCCAAGGAACGTATCCTGATCAAGATCGCCGCCACCTGGGAAGGCATCTGTGCCGCCAAACAGCTGACGAAGGAAGGAATTCACTGCAATCTGACCCTTCTCTTCTCCTTCGCCCAGGCTGTGGCATGCGCCGAAGCGGGAGTTCAGTTGATCTCGCCCTTTGTCGGCCGGATTCTTGACTGGCACAAAAAGTCCACCGGGCGCGCCGATTACACGGCCGCCGAGGACCCCGGCGTGCTGTCGGTCAGCCGGATCTACAACTACTACAAGAAACACGGCTACGCGACCGAGGTCATGGGGGCCAGCTTCCGCAACACCGGAGAGATCCTCGAACTCGCAGGCTGCGATCTGCTGACCATCAGCCCGAACCTGCTCGAAGAACTCCAGAACGCCTCCGGAACGGTCGACGTCAAACTCAAGCCCGAATCGGCCGCCTCCTGCGAGGAACCAAAAATCTCCCTCAACGAAAGCGCGTTCCGCTGGATGCACAACGAAGATCAAATGGCGACGGAGAAACTCTCCGACGGCATCCGGTCATTCGCCTCCGACACCGTGAAGCTCGAGAAGCTGATCGCCCAGAAGCTCACCTAAGCATCAATGCAGGATGGGTGCCGGGTTGGGCTCACGCATCAGCCCCGCTTCCAGATCCAGGAATTCGTCCAAGCGCCGGTCCGTCTCCGCATCGTCAATGGCGCGCGCCATCAGGATGTAGGTTGCATAATGATTGCCCTCCGACTCAACCAGCCCCGCGTAGAAATCGGCCAGCCCGGGATCGATGGTTTTGAGTTCACGCGCCAGGATCTGGAATTTCTCACAGCTCCTTCCCTCGATAAACGCGCAGCAGATCAGGTGATCGATCACCTGCTGCCGGCACCCGCTGCGCATGGCCCGCATCAAACCGGAGATCCAGCGGCTGGGATTCGACTGGGAAAACGGGATGCCGCGCTGTTTCAGCAGATCCAGCACCAGCTGAAAATGCTGCAGCTCCTCGATGGCGATCGCATTGAGCTCCCCCACGCGCGGGAACAGTTCCCGGTACCGCTCGAGCGTGAGCGCGGTGGTGGCGGCCTTGCGCTCCAGGTGAGCGTGATCGACCAGCACCAGCGGAAGGTTGGCCAGGACCTTCTGGAGCCAGCTCGCAGGTATTTTCTCGCGGAACATCAGCATGCCCTACTCTGGCCTTCTGTCCCGCGTCAGACAAGAGGGAACCCCTGCACCGGGACAACACACACCCGGGCAGGAAAAACGAATCGAAAGGCGACTCCGGAAAAGTGTTGCGTCCCCCAGTCAACTGTCGCACTTTAAGCCTCGACCGCGAGGTGGAGAGATGGCTGAGTGGTTTAAGGCACACGCCTGGAAAGCGTGCGTACCTCAAAAGTACCGGGGGTTCGAATCCCCCTCTCTCCGCCACTTTCTTAGCCAAGGACTTACGAAAACACCACCGGAAGTTACACCCAAAAGTTACACGTTTTCCACCCGTGTCATGGATGTTTGAGCGTGTTATCGATGTGTTTTCAATATCGGTGCCCGGGGCGCCCAATCGATCCGCTGAGAGGCAACCTCAACGAATCGTGAGGCCAATGGAGCGTGACCTTTTAGGGATCTCGGAGGAATTCACAGCATATCCTACACGAGAGTCACGGGAGACGGGAAAGGGACGGGGTTGGAGCCAATCACGAACATTACGCGGCGAAGCCATTGGGAATACCTTGCCTTCCGGGATAACCAGGCTTTTGTTTCCCAGGCCACCGCAGATCGAGACCGGTGGCCCGGAACGCATCCTGTGCCTCGAGGGCTCCACATGAACCGTCCGGCGGTCTTTCCTCGTATCTTGTTGCGTAAGAATTTGTTTGCGTAAGGGTGCCTTTCAAATAATCTCCGTCCAACAAACCGCATTGGAAGGAGCGAAACGATTCGCATTTGGGAAGGCTGTAGACACACCAGCTGTATTTCATCATGGCCCGCGCAAAATCCTGTCAATCGAAAGACTCCACCGCCAATCTCGGCTTTGAAGCCAAATTGTGGCTTGCCGCCGACAAGCTCCGCAACAACATGGACGCGGCGGTGCTTGGGCGCTGGACGACAAGATCGAGTTGAACCGGCGGATGAACGCGACGCTGGAGGCGGTTGCCCGCGCCCTTTTTCGATCATGGTTCGTCGACTTTGATCCGGTTCGTCAGAACATGGATAGGCGCGGGCAAAAGAGTGAAATAGGAAAATGGAAGAGTGAAATGGAACAGCCTTCTGACATTTCTAATTTCACTTTTCAATCTTCACTCTTTCTCTCCCCCGCCACCGCAGCCCTCTTTCCCGAGCACTTCCAAGACTCACCGCTTGGCCATATCCCGAAAGGTTGGGACACGGGTTCAATCCTTCGGCAAGCTGACTTGCTGAGTGGTGGAACTCCAAAGACGGATGTTCCGGCTTACTGGAACGGCGATGTGCCGTGGGCCAGCGCGAAGGATGTATCCCAATGCGGTGAAGCCTTCCTCGTGTCCACCGAGCGAACCATCACCAAGCAAGGAGTTGAGGAGAGCTCCACGAAGATCATCCCCGCCAACGCGACCGTCGTTGTCGCGCGGGGCGCGACGACCGGGAGGCTCACCATGTTCGGCCACGCAATGGCAATGAATCAGACCTGCTACGGGCTGCGCTCGAAGGTCGGTGCGCCCTTCGCGCTCTACTGCAATGCCCGGCACTTCATCGAACGGCTCGTGCAAGGCGGTCACGGCTCCATCTTCGACACGATCACGACGAGCACCTTTGAAGCGACCGACGTTCTGCTCGCTCCGAAGGAAGTCCTGCTCGCCTTCGACAAGCAAGTGACGCCGCTATTCCAGCAAGTCCACGCCAACCTCCACCAATCCCGCACCCTCTCTACCCTGCGCGACACGCTGCTGCCGAAGCTGCTGAGCGGGGAGTTGAGCGTCGAACAAACAATCGAGAGACTGTCTGCCCGATGAACAAACCCTATTCCATCAAGATTTTCCTTCCCGGCGGTGATCCTGATGGTATACGCACCATCGAGAAATCAAATTGGAGCGGTGCGGGCATTGTCATCCCCCGAGCTCTGATGGGGGAAGCGAAGAGCCGCCGTGAACTCACGCGCACCGGCGTGTATGTGCTTGTCGGCCCGCCCGAAGAGTCGGGTTTGCCGCGCGTCTATGTCGGCGAGGGCGATCCGATCAAACCCCGGCTAGAACAGCACGCCTCGAAGAAGGATTTTTGGACAAGCTGCATCGCGTTCACGAGCAAAGACGAGAACCTGAACAAGGCGCATGTGCAGTATATCGAATCACGCTTGATCACTTTCGCCGCGCAAGCCAAGCGGTGTGTTTTAGACAATGGGAACGCGCCCGCTTTGCCGTCACTCTCGGAAGCAGATGCAGCGGATGCCGAAGGTTTCCTTTCGGAGATGATGCTCTGTTTTCCTGTGCTTGGTCTCAGCGTCTTCACCGCTGCCGCGCCGATCCAGAAGAGTGCCAATCTGCTATTCATAAACGCCAAAGGCATAAAAGCCGAAGGAATGGAGACGCATGATGGTTTCGTTGTTCGCACCGGGAGCGGAGCGGTCAAAGGCGAAGTTCCGTCATGTCACGCCTACCTGAAGGAGCTGCGTGCTGCTTTGATTTCCAACGGGGTCTTGAAGCCTGCGGGTGATGGTTACGTTTTCGCCCAGGATTATATATTCCCATCGCCCTCAACCGCGGCGGGAGTCGTGCAAGGACGCGCAGCCAATGGTCGCGTGGACTGGAAGACGAAAGACGGTAAAACCCTCAAAGACCTTCAGGAGGCCGAAGCAAAAGAATGAGCCTCAACGAATCCATCGTCGAAGCCGCCGCCCTCGAATGGTTCGGGGAGATGGGCGGGGGAAGAGTGAAGAGTGAATTCGTAAGCGTGAAATCCAGAACCTTATTTCCAATTTCACTTTTCACCATTCTCTTTTCCCCTCCCCCCCCTCGCCGCCCTGCGCGACACGCTGCTGCCCAAGTTGCTGAGCGGGGAGTTGAGCGTGGCAGCGGACGAACTACTAAAATGAAACGTTTTAGTATTCAGTTGCACATTTCGTCCTTTCTACTAATCTAAATCGAATTAGTAGAACATTGACAGGAAGCCGATGCGCATCCCGCAAACACCGCCGAAACTGAACGTTCTGATGGCTGAAGTGAAGCAGCCAGAGCAGATGATGCACTTCTTTTCCCTGATGCGGGAGGCGGAGACGCAACGGCACTACCTGCATTGGGACAAGTTGCGCCGTTACTCGCCGCCAGAGGGGATGAACCACCGGGAGTGGTGGTTGGTGCAGAAGCTTTCCCGGATGGACGCGCTGAAGTCAATCCCGCTGAAGGACACGGCACAGGGGACGTTCCAGTTCGCCGTGACGGAGTTGGTGATGGAAGAACTGCACCAGATTGACCTCGGCGCGGGGGGGCTGGTGAGCATTCCGGAGCCGATTACCAACCCGCAGACGCGCGACCGTTATCTAGTGAGTTCGCTGATGGAGGAGGCAATCACGTCCAGCCAGCTCGAAGGCGCGGTGACGACGCGCGAGGTGGCGAAGGAGATGATCCGCTCGGGCCGCAAGCCGCGCGACATCAGCGAGCAGATGATCCTGAACAACTACGTGACGATGCAGCGCATCCGGGCGCTGAAAGCATCGACGCTGTCGCCAGAGCTGGTGTTCCAGGTTCACCGGCTGGTGACAGAGAAGACGCTGGATGATCCGACCGCAGCGGGGCGCTTCCGCCGCGCGGATGAGAAGCGTGTGGTCGGCGATGATTTCGGGCATGTGTTTCACGATCCGCCGCCCGCAGAGGAACTCACAGAGCGGATGGCCGCGATGTGCGCTTTCGCCAATGGCGAAACGCCCGGCTATTTCGTGCATCCGGCGGTGCGGGCGATCATCCTGCACTTCTGGCTGGCCTACGATCATCCCTTTGTGGACGGCAACGGGCGGACGGCTCGGGCGCTGTTTTACTGGGCGATGCTGCACAGCGGCTACTGGCTGTTCGAGTTCATCTCAATTTCCAACATTCTGCGCAAAGCACCGGTGGAATACGGCCGGTCATTTCTCTACACGGAGACGGACGACAACGACCTGACGTATTTCATCATTGCCCAGACGCAGGTGATCCGCCGGGCCATCCGCGAGCTGCATACTTACATCGAGCGCAAAACGGCTGAACTGAAGGACGTGGAATCGCACATGCGGGCGCTGGATTTGTTCAATCACCGGCAGGTGGAGATTATCCGCAACGCGCTCAAGCATCCGGGGCAGCGATACACCTTCGCCAGCCACCAAACGAGTCATAACGTGGTGTATCAAACTGCGCGCACCGACCTCCTTGACCTCGGCGAGCGCGGTGTCCTGGAGAAGCGCAAGAAGGGCAAGCAAATGGTCTTTGTCGCACCTGCGGATTTGTCGGCAAGACTGCTGACGCTGGAGAAGGAGGCAGGAGCATGAGCCTCAACGAATCCATCGTCGAAGACGCCGCCCTCGAATGGTTCGGGGAGCTGGGCTATGCGGTTGGGCACGGGCCGCACCTCGCGCCGGGTGAACAAGCCGAAGGCACCCTCACCCCGGCCCTCTCCCAGGGGGAGAGGGAGTCATACAGTGAGGTGGTGCTGGTTTGAGAACGAGACGGTTTGGCTGACGCAGAAGCTGATGGCCGAGCTCTTCGGCAAGGATGTGCGCACGATCAATGAGCACATCCAGAACGTCTTTGCGGAGGGAGAACTGGTGGAGAATGCAGGTATCCGGAAATTCCGGATAACTGCCGCCGACGGCAAAAGCTACGAGACCCGGCACTACAATCTGGAGGTGATCATCGCCGTGGGCTACTGCGTGAAATCGCCGCGCGGCACCCAGTTCCGCCAGTGGGCGACGGCACGGTTGAGCGAGTATTTGCTCAAGGGCTTCACGATGGACGACGAGCGGCTGAAGAATCCGCCGGGCAAAGGCCACATTGATTACTTCGACGAATTGCTGGAGCGCATCCGGGACATCCGCTCCAGCGAGCGGCGAGTGTATCTGCGGGTGCGGGAGATCCTTGCGCTTGCGGCGGACTACGAGGCGACGGAGCCGGAGACGCAGGTGTTTTTCCAGACGATCCAGAACAAGCTGCACTTTGCCGCGACGGGAACTGGCTGGTTTTACCTCCCGTTGACAAGGTGACCCACTCTGGACAGCAAGGCGGGATCGGAGTTGCAACAAATTCGATCTGGAGACACTTCCGTCCAACGGCCAGGCGTCTCCGCTCGACGCTTCAGACGGGACTTCCACGCTTCCTTGACGGGTTGCCCACTGAGTCGCACCCGGAGTGAGAGAGCGGGATGCCTTCAGAACGGTTTCGAACAGCGGAGGTTTCAAATTGGACCGGCAAGGCTCTCGCGGCTCCACGGACTGACCTCGAAATGCTGCTCCAACGCGATGAGCTCAACAGTTCCGGGGTTTACTTCCTTTTCGGGTCCGACGACGAGACCGGAGAGGCCCTCGCTTACATTGGCGAAGCAGAGGTCGTCAAAGATCGCCTTAAACAACACAAATCCAAAGAATTCTGGAACTCCGTTGTCGTCTTCGTGAGCAAGGACGAGAATCTCACCAAAGCCCACATCTGCCATCTGGAGAACAACACTTTACCCGACACAATGAGGTCGGCCCAAAACCCTTCTTCGAGATGAACAGATTCGGATCTCTGCGTCTCTGCGCCTCTGCGGGACACACTCCCCCCTCCCCCTTTTCTGTATAAGAAAAATTCTCCCGCAGAGACGCAGGGACGCAGAGAGGGAAGGGGTCAGGTCCCTGGGTCTCCGCATCTGTCCGGGACGTCCTCCTTCAGACGATTCACACAGCGGGTAATTCCATCCTTAACAGCCCGTTAAAAGAGCAGGAGCCGACGTCAGGAGGCTCTGCAAACCCTAAAGATACCTAAGAAATCAGAGTTCGTGACCTCGCCTCCTACAACCCCCGTTTCATTCATAAAGACATTCTCGCCCTGAGACGCCGTGACGCGGAGAGGGAACGGATCTCTGCAATCAAGCATCCGACGAATCGCCGGAATCATTTTCCGGAGCTGTGTTCACACGGGCTGAGGTGTTCTGGGATTGAAGGTGGAGATGTCGCGGAGCTTTTCCCACTGCGCGCGTTCCCGATCACCCAGCTTCGTGGGCAATTGAACAGAGACGATCACCAGGAGATCGCCACGTTCACCGCTTTTCCCCTTGGGCAACCCGCGTCCGCGCACGCGCAGTTGCCGGCCATTCCCGGTGCCGGGAGGCAACCGCAACCTGACCGATCCATCGAGTGTCGGGACATTGATCTCTGCGCCCAGCACGGCTTCCCAGGGAGCCACCTCGAGTTCATGGTAGACATCATTCTCACGGGTATAAAACTCCGGATGCGCGGAGTGGCGCACGCGCAGGTAGAGATCCCCTGTCGTTCCCCCGTCCGCCCCCGGCTCACCCTGACCCGGAACCCGAATCCGCTTGCCATCGGTGGCACCGGGCGGAATCCGAACCTGGAAATGACGCGTTTCCGGCACGCCGGTCCGCGGGTTCGTCATTTGGAATGAGATGGCCCGCGTGGTGCCGCGCATGGCTTCCTCCAGCGAAACGAGAATGTCCCCCTCGACGTCGCCGCCCCGGCGTGCACGATCTTCGGCAGGGCGAATCCCGCCGCCAGGGCCGTGCCCATCCGGAGGAAAGCCGTACCGACTGCCCCCGCTGAAGAACTGCTCGAAGAAATCGCTAAAACCCGTTCCATCAAAGTGAAAGTCCTGATGCCGACCATTTGGCGCTCCGGACCATGCGCGGCGCTGTCGCCCGGCATTCGATTGAGACCGAACCTCATCCCGCCAGTTCGCACCCAGTTCGTCGTACTTCCGGCGTTTGACTGGATCACCCAGCACTTCATAGGCTTCGTTGATCTCCTTAAATTTGGCGTCCGATGCCTTTTTGTCCTTGGCCACATCCGGGTGATGCTGCCGGGCCAGCTTTCGGAACGCTTTCTTGATCTCTGCCTCGCCGGCGTCGCGGGCGACTCCGAGCGTGGCGTAATAATCTTTGAATTCGACGGACATTTTCTTCAGAAACAGTTCAATTCACCCGTGCCTCCAGCGATTGATGGGCCACGGCAAAATCCCATCCGGTTCACGGCGATCGCCACCGTTGCGAACGTTCCCCATCATCGCCGCGTACAGGCGACTCTGCACGATTGCAGACTGCACAATACACCAGAGCCCGCAGTACCACCAATGCGTTGCCCTGCCGGCACTGGCCCGGCCAAACCATCAGCATCACGCCCAGGCTCCCGCCTGGTTCGCCACCGGAGCAAAGACAGGATGGCCACGTACACCTTCACACAGCCTGGCTTCATCCGGCTTTCCTCCAATCCACACACCGCTGGCGCGCTCACGCCGCAGGGGGCGTTCCCGTTGCTCCAGAAATGAACCCGGATTAAATCCCATCGGTTCTGGACATCACCTAAAGCGGAGTCCCCTGGGATCTAGGCCCGCGCGACACAGCCCCCGGCATCGTCGCAGATTCTGTTTTTTGTATTTGAGAAGAGGGATTTGAGGCTTGACGCAATCTGGGTGCTTTCATAAAGAAAGGGCACAGCCAATCCCTATAACACGCTTTCCGGCGGAGCCCCATGCCCGTCCCAAGAAGCCAAACCCAGTCGAGAAAGATCAAACGACCACGATGAAAACCACCAACCGATTGAGGTCTTCCCATGCCAAATGGACCGGAGGCCTTCTGCTCGCAGCCTTGACAACTCCCTTGACGGCGCAATTGGCTTTCAGTCCGCCCGATGGGGGATGGAACTATATTTACGGCGGAGACGCGGCTGCGTATGCGGCACCGGGCGAGGGTTTCGCTTCCCTGGACGGAACATGGAGTCATGACAACGGTTCCGACGAATGGGATGGCTCCGGGCTCGGCGGCGAGTTCGGCGATGCCAATCGTCCGGGCGGTGCCATGGTGATCACCGAAGGGGGAGCAACCTATCTAAGAATCCAGGACACGGGGGATCCGCGGGACTATGGCTACGCAGACCCTTCCTCCAATCGAAAAGTTTATCTCGGCCACGACTTAACCAGTGACGGAGCCGCCGATACCATCATGGACGATGGGGTCACGCTGATCTTTCGAGCCAGAATTCCAAATTCCGGCCCGCTGGATCCATTGCATCGGGATGGGCAGCAGGCGGCCGGTGTCCAGCCCTACCCCACCACGGGTGACGGATACGTGACGTCCGATGGCGGCAAGGGAAACTTCGTGATCAAGCAGGCAGCGGGTGGCGCGATCGCGTTTTCACTGACCACTGCCGCAGACACTCCCGGAGGCAATCCAACGGATCGACCAACCGGCTTTACCGGTCTGAGTTTCAACGAATTCGCCGGCAACACAATCTCCGGCAATGAAGTCAACTTCGGCCAGGGCGACGGCGCGAATGTGATCCCCTTTGACCCGACCGTCTGGCACGAGTTCTGGATCACCATTCAGAAGGATTCCGCCAACGTCGGAACACACGTGGCCAACATCTATCTGGATGGGAACGACTCCCCCCTGGTTTTCAAGATCACTTCGGGCACCGGGTCGGATTTTGGTGGGAGTTACATCGCCATGGGAGCCACCGCAACCCCTCAGAATGCGGCTCTGGATATTGATTTCTTCGGAGTCAAATATGGTGCCGTCGCTCCCAAGGCCCGCACCTTCGGCCCCATTGCCGGAAACTGGGATTACGCTTACGAAGGGGACAAAGGAAATTACGCGGCACCCGGAGAGGGATTTGCTTCTCTGGACGGCACCTGGAGCCACGACAACGGTTCGGATGAATGGGATGGCTCGGGCATCGGCGGTGAGTTCGGCGACGCCAATCGTCCCGGAGGCGCGATGGTCGTGACGGAAGGCAATCTCAATTACCTGCGCATTCAGGACACGGGGGATCCGCGCGATTACGGTTACGCAGACCCATCCTCGAACCGAAAGGTTTACCTGGGTCACGATCTGTCCGCCAATGGCGCCACGGAAACCGTGCTGGATGACGGGGTGACCCTCAATTTCCGCGCGCGCATTCCCACATCCGGCCCCCTGGATCCCCTGCATCGGGATGGGCAGCAGGCGAACGGCGTCCAGCCCTACCCGGCATCAGGGGACGGATATGTGACCTCCGATGGTGGCAAGGGGAACTTCGTCATCAAACAAACCTCGGGAGGTGCGATTGCATTTTCGTTAACCACCGCCGCGGACACCCCTGGAGGCAACCCGGCTGACCGACCGACAGGTTTTACCGGGCTGAGCTTCAATGAGTTTGCCGGCAACGCAGTTTCCGGCAATGAAGTCAACTTCGGTCAGGGAGACGGCGCCAACATCATTCCCTTTGACCCCACCCAATGGCATGACCTCTGGATCACCCTTGAGAAAGACACCGCCAACGTGGGAACACACGTGGCTTCGATCTACGTGGATGGCAATCTCACTCCGAACGTCTTCAAGGTGACCGCCGGGAGCGGCTCCGATTTTGGAGGCAGCTACATCGCCATGGGCTCCACTGCGACACCGCAAAACTCCGCCCTGGACATTGATTATTACCGGGTCAAATTCGGTGTTGTTCCACCAACCGGTGCGATCAGTGAGAAGCTGGACATCCTCGACCTCACCCCTGTGATCGCGGCCTCCAACGTCAGTCCCTCGGACGGCGTTAAATTCCGGGCAACCACCGACGGCTCGATTCCGAAGGAAAACATCAAGGTCGTGCTCAACGGCATCGACTATTCGGCGGCTCTGGAAATCACCGGAACCGAAAAGGAATGGACCGTGGCGCTCAAAACCCTGCAGGAAAACCGGGTCTACACAGGCGAAGTACTCGTCCGCGGATCCGGTGGAGGCACTCTGACGGGCCTTCTTTCGTTCAACACATTCTCCAACAACAACCCCACCTTCGAAGCCGAAGAGTGGAATTTCGATCGCGGTGGATTCATCAACAACCCCGGTCTTCCGTTCGCTGGAAACGACTATTTCAACACGGGATCCGGAATGGATACCGAAGGCATCGATTTCCATGAGCTATCGGCGGAATTCGATCTCAACAATGACCTTGCCCTGCGATATCCGGGGGTTGGCAACATGCCGAACACCGTTCCCAACACCAACGAGGCCGGTCGCGCCAAATACGCGAATGATCCGGATGCCGATTTCAGCGTGAACAACACCGAACCAGGTGAGTGGCTGAACTACACACGCAACTTCACAATCGGCAACGCCAACATCCACCTCCGGGCCAGTGGCGGCAGCTTCGAGGTCCAACTGGATCGGGTCACTTCAAGCGCGAAACAGGCCAACCAAACCACGCAAAAGCTCGGGTCCTTCAAGTCGCAAGCCGGCGGCGGTTACGGTTGGGTTCCCCTGACCAGTGACACCGGAGCGCTTCAGGCGCTGACACTCAGCGGGGAAACCACCCTGCGAGCAACCATCGTTTCGGGCAACCCGGTTTTAAACTTCTTCATGATGACTCCCGCCGTGGAAGTGGTCACCCCGGGTCCGACCGAAACAACCCTCGTCGCCAAACTCGCGGGCGATCAGTTGACCCTCACATGGGACGGCGGAGGCACCCTGCAATCCACCTCCGATCTGGGATCGGGACAATGGTCCGCGGTGAGCAACGCCTCCAGCCCTTACAAGACTCAGACGTCCGGAGCCCCGAAGTTCTTCCGGGTGCACTGATTCCCGCACGAAATCCAAAAGAACCGATTCAAGCCGGGTTCCCCTGGGAGCCCGGCCTTTTCTTTGCTGCCCTGGCGCTCCGCAGACTCCGGACCCCATCGGCAGGGCTGCGTGCGTTCGACACAAACTCCCCCGCAGGAGTCCCCTTCCCGGGAAACCGGAACTTGGCATTCCGTTGACAAGTTTCAGCCATTGCCTTATTCAATTCGCTTCCCATCAGGATTGTACAACAACCCCTCCGTTGAGGTGTCAGGTCATTCCTAAATACCATTGATATGAAGTATAAAAAAATAAAGCTCAGTCTCCTCGGGGCCTTCCTGTCCCTGTGCGCAGTCGCCCCATCCTCGGGCCAAAACCTCACCGTGACGGACGGCCTCCAGTTCTGGCTGAAAGCCGATTCAGGCGTCACCGCTTCGGGCGGAAAAGTTTCCGCCTGGAAAGACCAATCCGGCAAAGGCAACGACGCACTCCAATCCGACGTCGACCTGCAACCGACGCTCGTGAGTGACGGTGGCAACGGGAAACCAGCCGTTCGTTTCGACGGTGACGCGGATCTTCCTGATTATCTGACGGCTCCTGATTCGGACAGCCTTTCCATCGCAGGCGACATCACCACATTTTTCGTGGTGCGGTTTGATGACTTCGCAACCTACCGCGCCGTTTGGGCCAAGACACAGGTCAACCAGCCCGCGCCCAACGATTGGTACGCACTTCCGAGCACCGGAATCCCCCGGGCTTACCGCGGTGACGGCACCGGACAGAACGGTTCCGCCGACGGTGGCAGGGCGCTTCCGGCGAACGAGTTCGTGATCGCCGGCTGGGACATGGCCGCGAGCAAACTGACTCACTACTACAAGGGAGCGGAGACCGGAGGGCGGAGCATCAACATCAGTGTACTCGGCGATGCCGACACGGACCTGATCGTGGGATCACGCCAGGACAATGTGACCAAGATGAAGGGCGACATCTCCGAAATCCTCATTTACAACCGCGCTCTCACCTCGGCGGAACGGGCTGCGGTTGTCGGTTATCTGGGCGGCAAACACCTTTATGCCAGCCTCGATCCGGCAGGCGATCCCGATCAGGACGGACTGACCACTCAGGAGGAGCTGGCGCTGGGAACCGACCCCACCCAGGCAGATTCGGATCAGGACGGGCTGAGCGATGCAGATGAAGTCAAAATGCATCAATCCGATCCGAACACCCGTGACACCGACGGGGACGGACTTCAGGACGGTGCGGAGATCACCCTCCACCACACGGACCCGACCAAGGCCGATTCCGATGGGGACACCGTGTCTGATTCCCAGGAAGTTGCCCTGGGAACCGACCCGGCGAACGCCAAGAGCAAACCCGTGCTGACGTCGATTGGCGTCGTGACCGGCGCTGCGCCCGGAAAAGGCCTGGATCTGGACGGGGAATTTATTCACGCGTTCGCGATCGGGGCCGGGGATGACGCCTGGGTGAAGGTCCGGGACGCATTGTTCGAACCCCTTCTGGCGGACGAAGTGCCCGGAGTCAAACTGGAGGCCGGATTCACCATCGGAGGATGGTACGGTGTAAACTATGGCGAAACGGATGACGATCTCGCATTGGCGGTCGCCACAAGCAGCATCCGCTACAGCGCCGCCGCCGACGCCGATCGGCCGGACGTGGTTCTGACCGTGGAAAACCTCGAAATCGGTGCTCAATACAAGGTGCAGCTGGCCTTCGGCGAAGCCTGCTGCAACCGCGGGTTCGATGTTTTCTTCAACGAACAGCTCGTGGTCGACGACTTCAACCCTGGAATCGTCCAGGGCGGAATCAATATCCGCACCCAGGAGGCGGTCATTACCCGCATTCATTTCGCGAAGACCAGCACGCTGGTCATCCGACTGGACGGTCGCACCGCCACACCCCGTTACAGTGATCACAACGCCATCCTCAATGCCATGACCATGGAGAAGATGGCCGGCAAAACGGACACCGACAACGACGGCCTGCCGGACGAATGGGAGAAGCTGTATTTCGGAAATCTCGGCCAGAGCGGCACGGGTGACACGGACAGTGAGGGGCTCTCCAACGCGGACGAATACGACCTGGGCACCGATCCGAACGTCGCGGACACCGATCTGGACACCTTGTCCGACTCCGCCGAAAAAACCAGCGGAACCAACCCGCTCAACCCGGACACGGATGCCGACGGCCTGAAGGATGCCGAAGAGGCGACCTACAAAACGAATCCGCTCATCTCGGATACGGACAACGACGAACTGACCGATGGTGCCGAGGTGCTGGTGCATCATACCGATCCGCTGAAGATCGACACGGACGGCGACGGAGTGAGCGACGGAGCAGAGGTGGCCGGAGGGACCGATCCGTTGAAGTCAACCAAGGCAACGGAGGTCAGCAACATCGTGATTCAGAGCTTCTCCGGGGGCGATCCGGGTGAAGGCCTGGATCTGCAGGGCAATTTCCTTTACGCCTTCAACGTGAGCTCGGCCGGTGCGGCGGGCAAGGCTGGAGACGCCAACTTCACCTCCGACACCGCTCCCGGGATCAAAGTAACAGCGGCAAACAACATTCCGGCCTGGAACAACCCTGAATATGGTGACACCGAGAACGACAAGGTCATCGCCAAGGTCGCTTCGTCGATCCGTTTCGATTCGGTCTGGCGCGTTGAACTCAGCGGCCTTGTTCCGGGAAGCACCTACAAGCTCCAGCTTCTGTTCTTCGAACAGTGCTGCGGCGGTCGGGGTTTCAACGTTTCGGCCGACGGCGTTCTCATTGCCGAGGCCTTCATCCCGGCCGACATCCAGGGGGGCGTGAACAACACGGCCTCCGGCGCGGTCATCTCGGCGGAACTGCTGACATACAGTGACAAACTGACCATCATCGGCGACGGCCCCGCCGGTCGTGCCGTCCTTCCCGACGTCATCAACGACACCAACGCCATTCTGGACGGTGTGACTCTGGAGATCCTGAAGGGTGGCATCCCCACAACGCCTCCAGCCCTCACGGTTGCCCGCGGTCAGGGCAACCTCGTGATCACGTTCGAGGGAACGTTGCAGACCTCGGACACGGTGAACGGCACCTACACCGATGTCACCGGAAACGGATCCGTCACGGTAACCCCATCGGGAACTCAGAAGTTCTACCGGGCCGTCCGGAAGTAATCCGATTCAGCGATTGATCACAGGAGGCCGGGGAAACCCGGCCTCCTTTTTTTAAAAACGGCAGAGGACTGCCGCAGTCCATACTGATTCGTGTTGGTTGGAGGAACGTCGGCACTCCAGGATCCGACGTTCCCCGCCTGAGGACCGTGGCAGGTCAGAACTCGTTGTTGCCGTTTCCGGTGGTCTCGACTCCGCCCTGGTAATCGACCGATTCCAAAACATTGTTGTTTCCGCGCAGGATCACCTTCCCAAGGACGGTCAGGTTCGAGACCTTGTTTCCACTTCCACGGATATCCAGGTTGCCGGCGATGATCGTATAGATCTTCTCGTCCACAATCTGTCCAGTGACGGTGTTGTTGCCTCCGCGGACAACCAAATCTCCGTTGTAGACAACCGGCAGGAGAGTTGTCTCCTCGCCGCTCCCGAGCTCGCGAAAGGTGCCGAAATGGTTCTGGTTTGCCTTGATGGTTGCAGCGGGTCCGGACGGCAGGGTGATTCGGAAATAAGAACCCGGGTTGTCGAGCTCCACGGATTGAATCGCCTCGGCAATTCCGAAACTCGTCTCCAGCGTTGCCACATCCACCCAGGTCACCAGGTCGTCCGACTTCTGGAGGAGATAGATTCGTCCTGGCTCCCCAAAAACCCTCATTCGAAGATCCTTGATCTTGCCTTGCTCGCGGGCGGCGAAACCGGTTGACACCGCGACGGGCGTTTTCGACTGGTTCCGTTCCTGGGCGCACAACTCGCCATTGTTATAATTCTCCAAAAGCGCGTTCAGGGGGGCCCCTTCCTTCCACGCCGTGGAGTTGCCTTTCACACCGCTGTTGACGGGACCGTTGGCTGCCATCCACTGATCAGCCGCGAGCACCGTATCGGCAACACAGGAAGCGTCGCTTCCGTTTGCTATGTTCAGCTTGGCGGACAGCAACGAGCGAAACATCGTCTTGCTCTTGTCGTTCCCATTGCTCAGAAGTTTTCCGGCTTCACTCCTGGAATAAGTAATTCCACCGATGGTGACTTCCTCGACCGGCCAGGCTTCCAGATGGTTCTTCCAGAATCCCGCCGAAGCAACTCCCGGAGATGCCATCTCCGTTTGCTCTGCGACCAGACCGATATCCCAGGAAAGATGGGGGGATTGATCGCTCAGATCAATGCAGGCCGAGTGCAGGGTCAGAGGGTCGAGATCGCTGTCTCGAGCATCGTCTTCGCCGACATCACGGGCGGTGATTCCAAAGCCCTTCGGGCTCTCGATTTCCAGATAGACCTGCTCCGGCAGAGCTCCTTCGAACTTGAAGAAGCCCCTGGCGTTGCTGATTTCCGATGCGATGACGGCATTATCCGCGCACGCCAGCAATCTCACGATCACACCCTCGAGACCCGGTTCGTCCGGCTGCTGAATTCCATCCTGGTTGAGGTCGTGCCAGACGAAGTTTCCAACCTGCGGCTGAGGTGCCGTTGACAATGCCTTCAATGAAAACGCCTGAATCGCCGATGTGTCTCCAGGAAAACTCGGAGGGATTCCGGCACCTCCCGTGGTTGCATCAAAGGGTGCCGAGGCACCCCGAATCAAAGCGCTTTCCCAGGAGGAAATGGAACCGCCGTCATTGTCCCACGCACGCGCCTGTAGACGGGCCACCGCGCCTGGCGGCACGCTTTCAATCGTGATCGACGTCGGAGACCAAAGTCCGGCCGCAGCTCCGGTTCGAAAAGGAAGAACGGGCCCGACGGGTGCCAGATTGGCCTCCGCGGTTCCCTCCGGCCCGGCATAAAGTTGAACCGAATAGCCCGGTCCATCCAGATTCACACCGTCCACCCCAGTCACACGCTCGTCAATTTGACCGGCAATGCGGTTGGAGAAATTCAGGGTTCCCTGCGCAATGGCTTTTCCGCTTCCGAAAGCGAACATCGCCCCAACGCATACGATTTTTAGAGTGTTTAGGTTTAACATGTTTTCAGAGTTCAATTCAAAACCAATCCCGATTCTAGTAGCAGGTTTGATGCCACTCCGGAATCTGTTATCCAAGATGGGAAAGGGGCCGAAGGGCCCGGAAAACCGGGTGCTCTGAAAAACCGCGAATGCCCAAAGTATCCGGGAAGCTGCCTTCCGAACAAGGAAGGCAACCTCCTCCCGCCAGCCGGCCGACTAGTTGGTCCGTCGCGTCTCCAGAAGCGCCTTGACCGCTTCCACATTCTTCGGAGCGCCAGGCAGGTCGAATCCGAGCGTATCGCCATTGGGCGTGAACCCGCCCCCGTCCACATCGACAAAGATCGGGTTGTTGTAGGCGCACGGTTTGAGCTGGGATTGCGGACTCGTACCGAACCCGGTCTTCAGATTGAATTTTTCCCCGTAGGCCACCACGATCAGATGGCTGTCCTGCTGAAGCGGCACTTCGATCTGTCTCTCAAATTTCACAACCCCATCCCCAAACCAATCCGGATGCGATTTGCGGGTGAAATTGAGATCCGAACGGGGTGCCCCGTTCACCAGAACCTGCACCCGATCAATATCAATCCAATCCGTGCATTGAACCCGCACATGGAGCTGCGCCGAGTCCGTGACCCGCGCCAATCCCCCAGGCGGAACCCCGTCCACGGTCGATACTTCGAGGTAGGGCCCGGAAGTCAGAACGATCCGGCCCGATTTCGAAGCCCGGCTCAGCTCCGCCCAGCTGAGTTGTCCGGGATGATCCGTGGAACTGGCCACGTAACAACGCCAGCCGCCAACGCCGTTGCCGTACACCGAATGCGCATCGGACACCGCCTGCGCCCAGATTTGAAATCCCTGATTGAGCATCTGCAACCAGATGAATTCGCGCACTGCAACGAACTGTTCCTTCCCGTTGCTGTCTTTGTAAACCTCGAAAGGCACACCGGAGAGTATCTTCGCGGTGTTTCCGTTTTGCGTCTCGAATCCATCGATCATGTTGCCAAGCCCCATGAAACCGCCGTCGATTCGGCCGTCCCCGTTCCGATCAAAGAAATTTTCGACCAGGTTGGGATGATTGATCTGGATCCAGCGGTCGGGACGAAATCCCTGGTAATCGCGCAGGGTGATGGCATTGAGCCGTGGGTCCTGATTCCAAACGGGAGCGCCCCCGTCCTGGGTGCGCGGCTCGGGTGAATACGGGAAGGCATTGAAGTGTGCGCCGGACCCCGTCAATTCCAGACCACTCACGGTGTTGAGGTATTCGCTCAGACCGAGCTTCTCGATGTGCGGACGCCAGTCGTAAATCCGATTGTGCTCGGTGGTGGGCGCGAACTCGATCTGTTCCGCGGCCAGACTGATCACCCGATCGTCGGTGCCACAGGTATTGTCCCCGCTCGGAGTGGAATGATTGTGAAAATCGGCGCTGATCCAACCCGGGGAATGCACCAGGCGCGTCAATGTCCCGGAGACGATGCCGGTCTCACCACCCCGCAGTTTCAGCTTCCGGGCAATGTGACTGTATTCCATCCCGTAAGTGACAATGACCTGATATTCACCAGGGGGAAGCGGCACGTGGAAACTCCCCGTCTCGGAGAAATACTGGTCCACACATCCGTGCGCCCGGTTCTGCGGTCCCAGGTTGGGGGACTGGGTGCCGTTGATTCCGAGGAACTGCGCCTTGCACGGAACGCTGCGGCCGAGTTCGTCCACGATCTTGAACGCAATGCCCGATTCATCGGAGAGCTCTGCGGTCAATTCCGTCTGCTCGCCTTCAACAATTTTCACCGACCGTTCAAAATTCTCGCGTCCCATGGCGCGAACCGTAACCACGCTGATCCCAGCCGGGAGTGACAACCGGAAATCGCCTCGTTCGTCCGGATACGCCGGTATTGTGTGATCCCCCAACCGCACATCAACACGGGCACCCGGAATCGGCTGCCCCTCCCGGGTGCGGAGGCGACCGGACAGAACACCGGTCGGCTCGCGGTTGGCGGCCACCCATCCGAACGCTTCCGCGGGAGATTTACCGACCGCCAGGAACCGCGCGTAGGTGATCCGCGCACCAGCCGCCAGTTTGATCTCCTTCGGCGGCGCTTGAAACTCGCCGTTCTCGATCCACGCAAAGGCATAACCCGCCTTGTCCGCAGGATCGATCGCGTCGGACACGGTGATTCCGTTCACCACCCCCAACCCGGTTACCGTGGTCCATCGGTCCGCGCTCTTGATCGTTTTGCTCTCCTGACTTTCGTTGCGAAGCTCGGTGAGAATCAGCAACCCATGCGCGCCATCCCGGAGCCGGTACTCGTGTCGTTTGTACAGTCCGTCGTTGTTGGCTGCCGACACCACGGTTTCCACCGCCGCCTGGCCGGCCGGAAGGCCCGGCACAATCCGCACATAGGAGACGTTCCCCTGCTGGGCGGATGGAGCGAAGATGGTGATCTGGTCATTGTTGGCACCACGCAGCGTCAGATCGTACAGGCATCCGGGCGTGATCCCGTTCACTCCATAGAACGTGCTCATGTTGGCGCGGCGGCGTTCGGTTTTATGAGAGATGACCGCTTCGACCGTATCGTTCCGGAGGATAAAATCGCCAACGATCCCGTCCGCCTCCTTGCCTCCTGGAAATTCACCGACCTGGCCGGGCCCCACCTCAAATGCCTCGGCGGCCAGTGTGTGTTGAAAACTCAACGCGAGGAACAAGGGAACAATAAGAAAGCGTTTCATAGTTGCGTCATCCGATTGCGGGGTTGCAACCGCCCGGATTCCGCAATGCCCGGACGGCGTTGTCGATTGGACCACCCCATCCTACCATGCGAACCGTCACCGACAAGCCACAAGCACGCCAGCAACCGGTCCCGCCTGCGGAACCGGCAGGCAGCTATTCGATATCCCAGTGAATGCCATCCTCGTCGCAATCGTCCGAGTCGACACCGAGGAACACCCTGGCTTCGCGGATGGCACCCTCGTAAGTTCGGGCATCCAGTTGCATCATGTATTTCTCACCCCGAGTGTTGTCGTACTCGAGGGCGAAGCCACCATCCGGGCGGTCCAGCACCCTGGCAATCCTCGTTGTCATAGGGCAGAAAGCTCCGCGAGGAACGGCGTTTCGAACCATGATTTTTCCATTCCAGCACACTAGGCCCGGTCGGGAATAACCACAAGAAATGCTTTAGGCAGACGGCTTGGAAGCCCCCCCCCGAGGGGTTGACCGGGGCGGCAGAACAGCCGGCGGGCAGGCCCCGCCGGACGAGTCGCTCCGAAGGCCTCATAAAAGAGTTCTTGCGTTATCACGCGTTCGAATCGACTTTAAGCAGGCTTTCAACCTTAACCAATCAAGGTTGCTCCTATGCCGTACCAGGTCGATCCTGGGCACAAGGAGGCAAAGCCTCAACACTTTAACAGTAATACTGAATGAAACGGACCCGAAACGATCGGCGTGCAAAAGCACGCCCCAGAGCACCACAACCCACCATGCCCAGGAATGATCTGGGCCGAATCGAGATGCTCAAACGCAAGTTGGAAGTCATCCAACGTCAGATCGTGGCCGCCGCAAGCGGGGATGATCAGGCCACAAAAACTCAGCTCGATCTCGAAGCAGCGGACTTGAAGGCGACCATTTTCCGGGCTGAAAGCCTGGGCGCTCGCTGAACCAACCCTCGCAGACATCCCCACCGGGCCGCTCCGGCCTTCAATCGGAAGGGTCGCCCCGGATACACACCCGCGATCAGACCTCCGATTGGTTTTATAAATTCCCATGGACTCTCGAGACCCCACTCCGGACGGAGCGCTCCACCAACTCTTCTCCAGCGGTTTCAATCGCTACCACATTTTTTTTGGCCTTGGTGTCGTGGGCATGGGCATTGGCGGATTCGAACTAATCCACTGGCTGTCTGCCCTGCTCAAATAAACAGCGCACGCTGGGCGTGTGCCTGGTGTTTCCCAACGAACGGTCCCGGCGTGGTCACCTTGGTTTCGCGGACGGCCTCTCTGCGGGGGCTCGTTGCACCGCTGGACGCGGCGCCTGTCTGTCGCAGCGCGACAGACTCCACCCTCCTCCACCCGCATGGTGTCCGACGAACCACGGTGTTTTGGAGTGCGCGCGGCAGAGCGCAGCGTCGACGCCGCTTTGGTCCTGCGCAAAGAGGCAAACCCACTCAGTCCCTCAACCCGACCAACTCCATCAGACGCGCGGTTTCCCGGTAGGCCTCCTCGACCCAGGCCACAATCCGGGCTGGCTGGGGCGCGTACTCAAGTTCAATGGAAACGGCCCCATCAATTCCAAGCTCCCTGATTGCCTGCAGGTAGGGGGTAAACTTCACAACCCCGCGTCCGGGTGGCAGATCGCCGTGCACCTTGCCATCGCAATCGCTCACATGAACGTGAATTGCACGCCCCTTGAGTTTTTTCAATTCAGCGGGACCGCAATCCGACAAAACGAGGTGACTGACATCAATGTTCGCGCGCACCCTCGGGTGATCGCATTCGTCGATGAACCGGACCATTTCGGAAACATTGTTGAGCAGGCTGAGCCGGAAGGGCTC
The DNA here is from genome assembly GCA_021733945.1 of Verrucomicrobiota bacterium. GTDB lineage: Bacteria > Verrucomicrobiota > Verrucomicrobiia > Limisphaerales > SIBE01 > JAIPJX01. The sequence continues at coordinate 41,616 of JAIPJX010000009.1, forward strand.
CAGCTCCAGGGCAATGTCGATGTTGCGTTTGGCGGCGTAATCACCGAGCCGCCGGCACGTCTCGATCCCCCAGGCCCATTGGTCGCCCGGCGCGATCACTTCCCTTTGCCAGATGTATTCGCCCAGGACGAGCAGGATGTTGCGGGCTCCCCACGTCTTGGCCAAATCAATGTATTGCCGACATCGGCCCACATGAAACTCGCGCACCGGCTCGTTGAAATCGACAAGCCCCACGGCAACGACCGGAAGCGATACAATCGGCAGACCCAGCTTCTGTGTGGTCACGTCCACGATGCGAATCTCTTTTTTCGAAATGCCGGCCGCTTCGGTGAAAATGTCGACGGTATCGAATCCGATTCGGGCGATGTGTTTCAAACCGGTCGCCGTGTCCATTCCCACCTGCTGGAACGCGCTGTTGATGATTCCGAGTTTCATGCCCGCTTTTTTACGAGAGTTTCGCAGCACACGAAAGCAAATTGACCGATCCCCCAGCCTTCGAAGACCGTGCAGCCGCTTCAAACCTGCCAGGCTCGAACGGCCGACAGCGCCTCCAGCACCTGTTCCACATCCTCCGCCGTATGCGCCGCGCTCAGGGTCAGGCGCAGCCGCGCCCGACCCCGCGGAACCGAGGGATACCGAATGGCAGGCACAAGAATCCCTCGCTCGCGAAGGGCGTCTGAAACCCTCACGGCTTCATCCTCGGGACCAATGGAAATTGGCAGAATCGCTCCGGCCGGCAGGGGCACCGACACCGAACCCGGCACCCCCCCCGTGAATTGCGCGATTCGCTCACGGAGCAATCCTCTGAGCATGTCCCCTTCCGCAGCCCCAATCAACCCGAGTCCGGCCACAGCCGCAGCCGCCGCGGCCGGGACCGACGCGGTCGAAAAAATAAACGAACGCGCGCGGTTGATCAGGAAATCAATCAGGGCGCGCGAGCCGGAGATGTAGCCACCGGAGGAACCGACCGCTTTACCCAGGGTACCCATCTGAATCTCGATGCCCGCGCCAACACCCAGTTCGTCTGCGAGCCCGCGTCCGCCGTTCCCGATCACACCCGTCGCATGCGCTTCGTCCACCATGAGCCAGGCACCAAAAGATTCCTTAAGCGCCACGATCTCCCGGAGCGGAGCCCGGTCACCGTCCATCGAGAAGATCGATTCGGTCACAATCAACACGTTTCGGGCACGTGCCGGGCGAGGATCCCCTTGTCCGGAATCCGACAACCGCGCGGACCCTGCTCCGCTGGCCCACCGCAGAATGGTCTGGAGCTTCTCCAGATCGTTGTGCGCGAATACGCGCAGTTTGGCCCCGGACAACCGCGCCGCATCCACAATCGAAGCATGCACCAGTTTGTCGAGCACGATTACATCCGAGGAATCGCACAGGGCGCAGATCGTCCCGATGGCGGCTGTGTATCCCGAGGAAAAGGCGAGCGCCGCCGGGGCTCCCTTGAACCGGGCAATGGCCTGATCGAGGGCATCGTGCGGCATCAGGGATCCCGAAATGAGCCTGGAAGCGCCACTCCCGGCACCCGCTTCGGTGACGGCGCGGATGGCTGCCCGCTTTAAATCCGGATGGTTGGCCAGTCCCAGATAATCGTTGGAAGCAAAACTCAACAACTCCCGTCCCGCGATGCGCACACGGGTGCCCTGGGCGGACTCCAACTGGCGGATCTGACGATGGAGGCCTCCGGCTCGAATCGCCTGGAGGCGATCCATCAGTTCATCATCGAAGCGACTCATACGCCGTTGGGTTGCAGAGCCCAGTCCCCGTCGATCATGGATGCCGCCACGGGGCCCTGATGATGCAACACGGCTTCCGCGACGCCTTCCGGGCCTCCCGGGTAGGGAATGGCAATCAAATCAGCCTTGGCACCCGGGGACAGCTCACCGAGCACCCCCGACTGACCCAGCGCAGCGGCTCCATTCCTCGTGGCCATCCGCACGATCCGCTCCGGTGGCAGATCGGGATGCACCGAAGCAAAAGCCTGCATATCGGCGAACAGGCTGAGCCGAGGGGTGTCGCCGCGCTCCGTCAGCACGCTCACGAGGCTGTCGGTTCCCAAACAAATGTTCACGCCACACTCCCGCAATTCACGCAACGGAAAAGGATCATGCCGGAAATAAGCGTGACTGCGGGGGCAATGCACCACACTGACCCTGTTTGTCGCCAGCAATTGGGCATCCCCCTTTGCCAGGTAGTTGACATGCACGGCGAGGAGGTTCTCCCGCAGCAGACCCTGCCGCTGGAGGTGTTGAACGGGAGATCCGGCTCCACAATCGGACATGTCCCTCTGGGATTTCAGCCAGTCGAACAACGGCCCGGTGCCGAGGGTAAACATCTGGTATTCCTCACGGGATTCGGACACATGGGTGGTGAGTCGCAGAGAGTGATCCGCGCCCGCAACCAACCGCAGCAGTTCCGGCGTTGTCGAATAGGGCGCGTGCGGAGAAAGGCCGCCGGATCCCCGCCCTTTTGGCAGCACTCCGATCCGGTCGGTTGCCTCCCTCAGAATCTCATCCGGGGATCGCTGGCTGCGAATGCCGGTCATTTCCAGAAAAGACCAGACCCGTAGCGGAGTCGAGGTCCAGACATCGGGAAGAAGCTCTGGAACCGCCTCGATATCGGCCACGGTGGTCACGCCGGAGCTGACCAACATGCTGGCCCCGCGGAGCCAGGAACGGGCGTATTCCGTGTAAGTCCAATGGGCCTTGAGCGCCAGAAGCGCCTTGATCCAATCGGGAAACGCGACCGGAGGAGAGGCCTGTCCCGCCATCTCGGTGTAATCGAGGTGACAATGGGCGTTGATCAATCCGGGAAGAAGAATGCATTCCCCGATGTCGCACACCGTCTCGTCGGAGCCCGGTTCGATCCCGCGAAAAGAGCCGATCCCGACAATGCGATTCAGGTTGACCCGGACGGCACCATCCTCGATGGGTGATTGACCGGGAGACCAGACAAACCGTGAACGAAGGATCATGAGGACCGTCGGTCCCGCAAAACACCCGGTCCGGCCCGGAGCCGGGTGTTTTGAGAGGGGGTTGATGCAACCGCCTGGAACAGGCGGAGGGAAGCCGTCACCGAACGGATCGGGACGGCTGACGAAACACCGATCTTACTACAGATTGGCTTCCTGGCGTTTTCGCTTGGTGGTGGCAGCTTCGGTATGATTGCGGGCTTTGGATTTGTTGTGTCGTTTGCGGATCTGCTGCTGAACCTTCTTGGTCACCAGATCAATGGCCGCGTACAGATCGCTCTCCACATCCTCGGCAAACAGATCCGGACCCGGGACAGCCAAACGCATGGAACAGCTGAAGGCCTTCTCGGGAACACGGGTATGATCGTGCTCCAACGTCACTCTCACATCGATTGCCAGGGGATCCAGATGCTCAAGTTTGTCGATCCGGGAACGGATATGGTCTTCGATAGCCTTGGTCAGCGTTACGTTGTGCGTTGACAGAATTAGATTCATATAAAAAACATGCAGTTTAATCGACACGAAATCCAGCCAAACGTTCAAGAGGACACGCCTCAGGATGTGTTTGGCAATCCGTGACCACCTGCCGATTGTAAGTTTCAGGCAGCACCTGAGCTTCGGAATCGGCCGAAAGCAGGCAGATTCGAGCTTCAGAAGGCCGAGGTTGCAAGTTTAAAATGGGAAAGCCCGATTTCACGCCATGACAAACCGGCGATGCGCCGCAAAAGTTTCACGCAATGCCAGGGAACTTTGATCCTGCAATCCCTGCAGCCGCTCATAAATCTCCACACGCCGGGGATCCGGAGCCACGGTCTGCGAGCGATTGACCCGCACAAACCGATCGGTGATCGATTCGATCGATGCCGAATCCCCCTGAGACCGTCCCCAGCACCAGAGTGCCTGCAGCGCGGCACCGTAGGCGGCACCCTCTCCGACAGCCAGGGTGACCACCTCGGCATTAAAAACATCGGCCATGAGCTGCCTCCACACTTTGGACTGAGCCCCCCCGCCCGTTGCCCGGATCTGGGATGGCTTCACCCCCAGAGCCGCCAGACGCCTCAGTCCATAATTCATGCCCAGGGTCACCCCCTCCATGGCCGACCGGGCAAAATGAGCCCGATCGAAGGTCTTGGCGTTGATCCCCAGCCAGACCCCCGCGCCATCGGGCACATTGGGCGTGCGTTCACCCTCCAGATAAGGCAGCAACATCAGCCCACCGGCCCCCGGCGGCACCTTGGCCACGGCGGCGTCATACTGCCCGTGCGTCCAGCCATAGTCCCGGCGCACCATCTCCGTGGCCACCGTCACATTCATCGTGCAGAGCAACGGAAGCCACCGGTTGGTGGAATCACAGAACGCGGCAATCTCCCCCTGCGGATCAATGACGGGTTTGTCCGCGCACGCGTAGATCGTGCCGCTGGTGCCAAAACTCGCCGTGATGACTCCCGGCCGCGTGTTCCCGGTGCCGATCGCGCCCATCATGTTGTCGCCGCCCCCGGCGCTCACCAACACCCGGGGAGACAATCCCAGCGAACGGGCCGTCGATGCCTGCAACGTTCCAACCGGCTGATCGCTGCCAATCAGACGCGGCAGTCTGCCCTCCAGGTCCGGATCGATCGCTTGAATGGCGGCACGGGACCATTTGCGCTTCCGCACATCGAGCAGGGCCGTGCCGCTCGCATCCCCGAACTCCATCGCAAGTTCCCCGGTCAGCCAGAAATTGAGGTAATCGTGCGGCAACAGAACCGAGGCGAGCCGCGCATAGTTTTTCGGCTCGTGATTCTTGAGCCAGAGAATTTTCGAGGCCGTAAACCCCGGCAGCACCGCGTTGCCGATCGCCTTCAGAGTCGCCTTGGGCCCTCCCATGCCGCGAGTGATCTGCTCGCATTCCGCGGCCGTGGCCGTATCACACCAGAGTTTGGCGGGTCGGATCACCTCTCCCCGGCTGTCCAAGGGAACAAATCCGTGCTGTTGACCACTCACCCCGATGGCTTTGACCTCTTCGGACCTGGCCTTGGCCCCCTTCAGAGCCTGACGGATCGCCTTGGAAGTCGCATCGCGCCACGTATGCGGATGCTGTTCCTTCGCACCCGGCGGCAGCTTGGGAATCAGGCCGTAAGCCTGCGAGGCGCTCGCGAGCACCGCTCCGGTCTTCGCATTCACCACCAGGACCTTGGTGGATTGGGTTCCGCTGTCGACGCCAAGAATGAGTGTTCTCATGGTTGCATGTTGCTGTTTGGTGGATCAAACGGCGGGGTTCGCCCGAAGCACCCGCACGACCGCAGCTGCCAGCCCCTCCGGCGGGGTCGCCTCTTCGACACGGGTTTCGAGATTCTTGAACCGTGCCTGCATCTGACCTTCCGCGGTCCGTTCGGCCCTGACGGTAAACCGGGCCTTCGATTCGAGAGCCCGCTTAAACTGCTTGTCCGGCTTCATCGACACCATCGGGAAATCGACCGTGATCCCCGCATCACGCATGAGTTGAATCAGGCGCAGGGTATCCGCCCGTCGGGCTTCGTCCTCAATGATGCAGAAGACATCGAGCCTGGAATCAAAAGCGGGCAGCAGATTCCGCTTCTGCAGCAGCTCCAGAAGCACCACATCGCCCATGCCGAACCCGATGGCAGGAAGATCCGTTTTACCGCCGGAGATCAGCTTGATCAGCCCGTCGTACCGACCTCCACCGGCAATGGCACGAAACTCACCCTTCTGGTCAAACGCCTCAAACACCACCCCGGTGTAGTAGGCCAGACCACGAATGACGTTGTAGTCGATTCTTGCAAACTCCGCCAGACCACGCGCCGCGAGATTCTCAATCACCGACTGCAGTTCCGGCGTCGGCTTTCCCGCGTCGATGAACGCCCTGACGGCGTCGAGCGAAAATCCGAGGGCCTGGAGCTTGGTCTCGCTCACCGCAGGATCCTCGCGCTCCAACTTGTCGATCACCTGATAAAACTCGTAGGCGCGCGCCTCGTCCTGGCAATGCTCGGCAAAGTAGCGCTGCCAGGCCTGCCGACTGCTCAACCGCACCACAAAATCTTCCGACGTCAAACCCAGCGAACGAAGCGTGTCAATCAGCAGGGCAATCAGTTCCGCATCCGCTGCCGGATCCGCCTCACCCACGATGTCGGCGTTCAGTTGAAAATGCTCGCGCAGCCTCCCCTTTTGCTGCCGCTCGTAACGAAAGAGCTGGGGAATGGCAAACCACTTGATGGGCTTTTTGTAGTTGCGCTCGTGCACCGCAACCATGCGCGCCAGAGTCGGGGTCATCTCCGGCCTCAACGCCACCGACCGCTTGCCCTTGTCCTCAAAACAGTAAAGCTGATCGACAATCTCTTCCCCGCTCTTGGTGGTAAACAACTCCAGGGGCTCCAGGGGAGGACCGTCGTATTCGTGAAAACCGTAGGCATGCGCCACCGACCGCCATCGGTCGAACAGGTGGTTGCGTGCCGCTGCACTCCATACATCCTGATGGGGGAGAGGATGCGGATAAAAATCTCGGAACCCGGGTAACCGTTCCATTCAGCTAGAAATAAAAATGTCGGACGGATCAAACGCCTGATTCACGCAGCGGAACAGGGTTATTTCGAACGTTTCTTCTGATCGGGGGGAAGCATCAGCACCGCTTCCCGCATCTCTTTGCCCGGTTTGAACTTCACCACCGAACGGGGGGGGATGCGCACATCGGCAGCCGGTGCGTTTGGATTACGGCCCACTCTGGCCTTCCGTACTTTAACTTCGAAAACGCCGAAGTTTCGCAACTCCACCTTCCGGCCCTTTGCAAGCGCTTCTGCAATGTAGTCAAGCGTCCTCTGGACTACATTGAGCACGTCCTGCTGAACCATACTCGTCTCCTCACTGATGCGAACTACCAGATCACGCTTTGTCATAGGTCTTGGTGGGCTAGGGAGTGGATTATAAACGGTTGGATTTAAACGATTACCATATCATATAATCCTCGGCACCCGATGGGTCAAGTGTCGATTCGATCCGACACCCCGGGGAGCATCCCCCTCTGCGCCGACGGGAACGCCTTTCCGCAGCCTGCCGATGCCCTTTTCACCCCTGCTCCCGGCGCAGTCGGTCCGGGTGCAATCCAATCCGGAATTCCGCATCAATGACCGATGCCTCCAGGATTCCATCCAAAACTCAGGCCAAACAGGACTTTAACCAGATGCGTGATTGCTGCGGCTGCGGACTTTGGGTAATTAGACAGTGTGAAAATGGACTTGAAGAAAGGGTTTCAGTTTGAAGCGGCTCATTTGCTGCCCCATCTGCCCGAGGCACACAAGTGCCGGCGGCTCCACGGGCACAGCTTCCATGTGGACCTCACCGTGAGCGGGGAAACCGACCCGCATCTGGGCTGGGTGATGGACTACGCGGACATCTCGGCCGTATTCAAACCTGTCTGGGAACAGCTGGACCATCGCTATTTAAACGAAGTGCCCGGCCTCGAGAATCCCACCAGCGAGAACATCGCCGCCTGGATCTGGTCCGCCATCAAACCGAAGCTGCCGCTCCTGACGGAGGTTGCGGTGGCCGAAACCTGCACCGCACAGTGCGTTTACCGGGGCGGTTGACCCGCCCCCTTGCGTTGCGCCCCCTCGGGCCCTAGTCTCTGAGCCATGCGCCTTCTGGATCGTTATCTTCTCCGCGAGCTCATCGTTCCCTTGAGCTACTGCCTGAGCGGGTTCCTGATCTTCTGGCTCGCCTTCGATCTGCTCGCCGAACTGGGCGTCTACCGGGAGCGGGGAATGGGCGCCGTGGAAATTGCCCGGATCTACTGGTACAAGAGTCCTGAGCTGCTGGTCACGATCTTGCCGATCGCGCTGCTCCTGGCCATGCTGTATGCGCTCACCAACCACGGCCGCCATCAGGAGCTCACCGCGATGCGGGCTGCAGGCATCGGACTGTGGCGCATCTGTGCTCCCTACCTGGCGACGGGCCTCCTGCTCACCTTCGCCCTGTTCGCACTCAACGAACTTTGGGTCCCCCGCAGTGCCGAGCGGGTAAACCTCCTGCTGAGTGAACCCTCGGCAACCCGGACTTCCGGAGGGCAATCCCGGTGGTACCCCAACCTGACCTTTCGAAACTCCAAGGATGGCCGGATCTGGCATATCGAGGAGTTCAATCTGGACACCTTCGAAATGCGAAACCCCCATGTCTCATGGCAGACTCCGGAAGGGACCCGACGCAGCCTGATCGCAGGTTCGGCCCAGCGCACGGACGGCACCTGGGTGTTTCACGATGTTCAGGAATTCATCTTCCTGGCGGATCGCGACTTTGATCCCGCTTCCACCTCATCCAAGGTCCTGCGGGTCCCGGAGTTCAGCGAAAGCCCGGAGCAGATCCGCAGTGAAATCAAGATCCAGGGAATCAGCCGGTCCAAGTCGGCCTCCCAGCCGCAGCTCTCCATTGAGGAAATCGCCGACTACCTTCGATTGCACCCAATCCTTTCGGCTCGCAGCCACGCCCTGCTGTACACCCAACTGCACGCCAGACTGGCCTGGCCATGGACCTGCCTGGTGGTAATCCTGATCGCGATTCCATTCGGGGCAGCCTCCGGCAGGCGCAACCTCTTTGTCGGCGTAGCCAGCAGCATCTCCATCTGCTTTGTGTTTTTCATTCTCCTGCGTTTCGGACTGGCACTCGGCACCGGGGGCCAGCTCCCACCCGCCGTGGCCGCCTGGTTGCCAAACGTGTTGTTCGGAACCACCGGAATCTGGCTCACCTCCCGGGTCCGGTGAACCGGAACCGGCAATTCTGAAAACAGCGCCCCTCCCCACACCCGGACTCGACCCGCGCCCGAATCCTTGGTCTAGTCACCACTGTGGAACTGGAACAACTCAAGGCGCGCTACGAACGACTGGCTCTGCTCCATCACGTCAGTCAGGTGATTCATTCATCGCTCGACCCTCTGGAAGCCCTGGACCTCATCGTGAGTGAAGCCGTCCGCGTGACGCACGCTTCCAGCGGCTCGGTCGTCCTGCTGAATCCCACCACCCGCAAACTGGAAATCGCGGCCTCCAGCGGTCTGCCCATCGGATCGGACAGATTCGAACTTCGGCTGGGCGAAGGCATCACGGGCTGGGTGGCTCAACACGGCGTCGCAGCCCGGGTGAACGACGTCAGCAAGGATCCCCGCTACATCCCCCTGCGCACCCCGGCACAGTCCGAGCTGGCCGTCCCTTTCGAAATCAATGGAGAACTGGCCGGCGTCGTCAACGTTGACTCCGACCAGGCGGACGCGTTCTCCGCGGACGACGAAAGCCTCCTCCAGGAGCTGGCCAGCGAAGCGGCCACTGCCATTCATAGAACCTGGTTGCACGAACAGTTGCGCCTCAAGGCCCGCATGTTCGAGTCGCTCATCAAGGTCGGGCAGACCATCAACTCCACACTCAACCTGAGCGACGTGCTGAGCGCCATCACGCGGGAAGCCTCCACGCTCGTGAACGCGAAACTCTGTTCGCTCCTGCTGGTGGACGAGTCGGGCGAATGGCTTGAGTTGCGGGCCTGTTCGGGCGGCGGTCCCGAATACATGAACAAACCCAGGCTCAGCATGGGCGAAAGCCTGCTCGGAATTGTCGTGCGCCGGATGAAACCGGTTCAGGTGGATGATGTTCGCCGGTCCAACCGATATCAGCACCGCGAAATCGCCCGGCACGAAGGGTTGGTCTCCCTGCTCGGCGTTCCTCTTCTTTTCCGGGGCAAAGCAATCGGCACCCTGAGCGTTTATTCCGGACGCCGACACAGCTTCTCCAATGAAGAAATCCGAGCGTTGAGCCTGCTCGCCGACCTCTCGGGAATTGCCATCGAAAACGCGCGACTGTACGAGCGCATCGTCGATGTCGAGGAAGCGTTGCGCCGCACCGAAAAACTCTCAGCCATCGGCCTGCTCGCCGCCGAAGTCGCTCACGAAATCCGGAACCCCCTCACGGTCATCAAAATGCTCTTTCACTCCCTGAACCTGGAGTTTCCCGGGGGCGATCCCAGAGCCAAGGATGTTCAGATCATGGCCGCCAAGATCGATCATTTGAACAAAATCGTCGAACGCATCCTGCGTTTCGCAAGAGGTGCCGAACCGCAACTGGCACCGGTGGATCTCAACGATCTCATCAACGACCTGAGCCTGCTGCTGCGCCACAAACTCCACCAGCAGGGTGTGGCCCTGGAACGTCAACTCGATCACAAACTACCCAATGTCAGGGCAGACGCCGCACAAATCGGCCAGGTTTTCCTAAATCTGGCCCTCAACGCCATGGAGGCCATGTCCGCCGGCGGCACCCTCACGATCGTCTCACGGGCGGTTCGGCTTCCCCTGGGAAGCGCCTCCCCCCAATGCGCCCTGATTCAGTTTCGGGATACCGGGCACGGGATGAGCCGCGAGCAGTGCGACCGGGTTTTTACATCCCTGCTCGGCACCACCAAACAGAAGGGCACCGGCCTGGGGCTGGCGATTGTCGCCAAGATTATCGAAGCCCATCAGGGAAAAATCCGGGTTCGCTCCAGACAAGGAAACGGCACCACCTTCACCATCGTCCTGCCCCTCGGTTCCGCCGTCGAGGGTTGACACCGTCCCCCGGGCCAGGAACCGGCACGGGACCCGGGACCACAACCGATCACTCGCCCGGCCGGATGCGCGGCAGGAAGAAGTCCTCCCGATCCCGTCGTGATTTCCAGCCCCCGCTCCCGGACGCATCGCTCGCACCTGCAGGATTGTAAAACCCATCGGCTTCCCTCGGTCTGCCGTTGCGATTGGAAGCGCAACCAGCCAGAAGACCGAACGTAATGCCCAGAGGCAGAATGCAGGTTCGCAACAGGGACCGACGTCCCGGCAACCCCAACCGGGTGCCTGCAGGAATCTCCCGCGGCACGGAGGCGTTCCCCGGATTGGCTTCAAATTTGGATTTCATAAAATATCGGAGATTCCGCAACACAGGACGGCACCCAGTGCCTCCAACACCGTTCAGGAAAGAATTCCTTGAGTCTAGGAATGAAGTTCGCCGGATTGTTTGCCGGATTGTTTGCCAGGATCGGAGTTGGCAAGGCGGGGTTGATCCGGCTCGGGGGCCGCTCCGGGTGCCCCCGGCTCCGAGGGTGTCGAGAAGCCAGATCTGCGGCACGTCTCGCCCGTTGCCGAAACTTCAATTCCAGAAGCCTCCACCTTGATATAATTCAAGACGACCGGAGCCAGGATCATACCCGGAATGCCCATCATCCGCTCCCCCAGGATCAACCCCAGGAGCGTGAGCCAGACAGGGTTGCGGATACGGTCGCCGATGATCTTGCTGTTCAGGAAATACTCCAGTTTGTGGAGCACGATCAGAAACACCAAGGCACCCATTGCAAGTTTGGGCGAGATCGTGAAAGCGATGCCGACGATGATGGAATTGCTGAGCAGGTTGCCGATGATCGGCAGCAAACCGCAAAGGAACGTGATTCCGATCACAACGCCGGTATAGGGAAGGGAGACCGAAAGGAGGAAGATCCCGGTCAGGCTCGTATTGATCACCGAAATGATGATCTGGGCACCCATCACCGTGGCGAAACTCTGGTAGAACCCCAGGAATCGGGCCGACACTTCATCACACACCACCGAATACAGGTTGGGCTGAATGCGGTGCCGCCCCCGGTCCAGATCCATGGTGGGATTGAGAAATATACTGGCAGCCACCACCAGGCCGATCACGAGGAATACGAATTCCTTGGTGGCGATTTTCGCAAAATTGCCGATGTATCCCAGTTCTTCCTTGACGGTGGCAAGTGCCACCGACTTGAGACTCACCGCATCCTCAAACGGCAGCTTGATTTCGTTCTTGTGGGCGTATTCGATGATCAAGGGAATGGATTCGGAAACGATCTTGGGCAGGGTCTCGAATGCCTCCTTCAGGAAAAAACCAAACAGATAGAAAACGCCCACGACCAGCACGGCGAACAGACCGGTGGTCATCCATTTGTTCCGCGTAAAACTGAGCTTCGCTAGGGAGAAATAGGAAAACAGAGCTGTGATGAGGGGCGTCGCCATCCCAAGAGCCCCAACCAAAACAATCATCGAAAAAATGAGGGCGTATGAGATTTTGGACGTTCTCGTCATCGGCTCGATTTCACAGGTCGCAATCTATGCCGTCTGGACGGGTTTGGAAAGGGCAAAGCTTCGCAAGCTTCCGCAATAAACTTGACCGCCCCGGCATCTTCCCGGAAAAATCCAGCGCAATGAGCCTTTTCACGATCCAAAGCGACTATAGATATGAGATCCTGAAACTGATTTATGAGGGAACGATGGGTGCCGTGTATGAGGCGGAGCAACACGGAGCCCGGGATTTTGTAAAAAACATCGCCATCAAGATCATCCGACCCAGCTTCGCCGGGCAAAACCAGTTCATTGACAATTTCATCGCAGAAGCAAAGCTGCTCGCGGACCTGATCCACACCAACCTGGTACAAACCTATCACCTGGGTGAATCCTCACGTCTGCTCTACGCCCGACTGGGTGCCAGCACCGCCAATCTGAACCGCTATCTGACCCCGGGGCAGCAGGTCTATTTCATGGCCATGGAATTCATCCGCGGGGTCAATCTGGAGCAGTTCGGCAAAATGATGCTGATCCGCAAGCAGACCCTCCCGCTGGACCTGGCGGTGTTCATCGTCAGTCGGGTCGCCCGCGGTCTCAGCTACGCCCACTCCAAATGCTCCAAGTCCGGGGAACCGCTCGGACTCGTCCACCGGGATGTCAGCCCCAAAAACATCATGATCGCCTACGAGGGGGACGTGAAACTGATCGATTTCGGAATCGCGAAGGCCGCGGGGTATTTTCAGTCCGGAGAAGGGGAAGTGGTGACGGGCAAACCCGATTACATGAGCCCCGAGCAGGCGGATTTTAAAGTAATCGACCGGCGGGCAGACATTTTCTCCGCCGGTGTCATTCTCGCGGAACTCCTGACAAGCAAGAACATCTTCAAGGGAGGCAGCTCGTCGGCGGCACGCCTGGCAGGGGAACCGATGCACCTGCCAAACTTCGCCGAGCTCAACCCCGAAATCGACGAATCACTCAACAAAATCCTCCATCGCGCCCTGGCTTGGGACCCCGAAAACCGATACCGCACCGCCCGGGAGTTCCTGCACGATCTCGAGTATCAAATCTATCACAAAGGCTACGGCCCCACGAACGAAACACTCGGCAAGTTCATCCGACACCTGTTCTCGATTCCGGACCCAGCCGAGGAGGGCTGACATGGCCCCCTCCGGCGGACCCTCGAAATCGTCACCCGGCTATTTGAGTTTTGCCGGATTGAGCCCCTTCAGGTCGTTCGGCACAAACATCCCGTTCTTGCGAATCAACTCGTCGTCGAACCAGATCTCCCCACCGCCCCATTCCGGGCGCTGGATCAGCACCATGTCCCAATGCACGGCCGATCGATTCCCGTTGTCGCATTCCTCGTAGGCCTGGCCCGGAGTAAAATGCATCGACCCGGCAATTTTTTCATCAAACAGGATGTCGCACATCGGATTCAGGATGTAGGGATTAAACCCGAGTGAAAACTCGCCGATATACCGTGACCCGCCGTCCGTGTCCAAAATCTCGTTGAGCCGTTTCGGATTGTTGGCCGTCGCGCCAACGATCTTCCCGTCGGCAAATTCGAGGCACACGTTTTCGAACCGGGTCCCCGAATACAACGTCGGCGTGTTGAACCGGATCGTTCCGTTGACGGAGTTTTTGACCGGACAGCTGAACACCTCGCCGTCCGGGATGTTCCGGTCGCCCTTGCACATCTGCGCGCCGATTCCCTTGATGCTGAAACGGAGATCGGTGCCGGGCCCCTTGATCCGCACCTTGTCAGCAGATCTCATTCGTTTCTCCAAAGGTTTCATCGCCCTGGCCATCTTCCGATAATCCATCGTGCAGACGTCAAAATAGAAATCCTCAAACGCCTCGGTGCTCATGTTTGCCGCCTGCGCCATGCTCGGGGTCGGCCAGCGCAGCACACACCAGCGGGTCTTGTTCACCCGGTGATTGAGCACGGGACGGAGGGTTTTGGAAAAGAGGGACATCCGATCGGCCGGCACATCGGCCGTTTCGTTGGCATTGGCGCTTCCCCGAACCGCCACATAAGCCTGAACGCGTTTCATCCGGAACAATTCGATGTCCCGGATCATCTCGGCGTGGTCCCGGCTGGTTTCACGCAGGATCTCGCGCGTGACACGCGTATGGCGCACCTCGATCAACGGAACCGCTCCCACCGCCCGGGTCGCCCGGATCAATTCCACGGAAAACTCATCCGGGACATCAATCATGTCCAGCAAGACGCGATCGCCCTTGCCCAGTGCGGTGGAATATTCCACCAGTGTCTTTGCCAGCTTCTTGTAACGTGGATCTGTCATATGCAATCGACAGGCTAGAGGAACCCTCGAACCCGGTCCATCGAGAAATGCCCCCGCCCGCGCTCCGACACTCGGCATCCACCACGCCCCCTTTTTCCAGTGCAACCTTTTGTTGCAGGTGCAACAAAAGGTTGTCCTTCGGATCGTCCCACCTTTGGGGGATCTGGAGCTTCGCGACTTCCTCCCCACCCGGCGTGTCAATCCGTGCAACCCCGCTATTCGCAACAGGTCAGCACTGCGGGCAAAGCGATCCCGCCTGTTTTTCCTGACGCAACAGCCTCGGAGCCAACCAACTGCCGTGAACTCTGGATCTCCCGACCCCAGCACCTTCTTCGCGCACCCGGGATCTTGAGAAACTTGATCCGAACCCAAGCGCCCCTCCGCTATCCGACCCACCCACCAGCACTCCCCCAAACCCATGCAACCTTTTGTTGCAGGTGCAACAAAAGGTTGCACTGCGGCTCGGAGGGTGTCTGAAAAGTAGGAGCCGGCGTAAGGAGGCTTACTTCTTCAACTTCCAAACCGGGCCCTTTTCCAGGTTATTTGGAGCCTCGTTACCTCGGTGCCTGCCAGGAAATTGGAGTTTTCAGACAGGCTTTCAGGACCGGGTGGAGCGGGGAGCGGCGGTTTTCTCCCGGCGGCGCAGGACACGCTCGGTTTTCTGAATCTGCGATCGCAGCAACGCCTCGGCGGACCATCCCCGGGATTGGGCGTATTCGGTGAGCTCGAACAACTCGCGCGCCACGTCCGCCTTGGATCGCGCTTTCCCCTTCTTCCCGGGATCGGGCGCATCGCTCAATCCGGAGCGCCGGGCTTTTTTCACGAGTTTCTCGGCCCGCAGCAGGCTGGGGAGGTGCTTGGGAATGCCGTCCAGCGCGGAGGGGCGTTCATGGCGGGTGCCCAGTTTTTCCGCTCGTTTGATCTTCTCCCACTGCGCCCAAACGGCCGCCACATCCTTCACCCTGGTTTTTCCGAACACATGCGGGTGGCGGTGCACCAGTTTTTGGGAAATTCGCTCGCACACACTATCGAAATCAAAGGCACCCCGTTCGCTGCCCAACTGGCAGTGAAACACAACCTGCAGCAACACATCTCCCAGCTCCTCTATCATTTCGACGTCGTCCCCCGCCTCAATGGCATCCATCAGTTCGTAAACCTCCTCCACCGCATGAAAGCGCAGGCTCGAATGATCCTGCTCCCGGTCCCACGGGCATCCGTCCGGGGCACGGAGGCGTGCCATGGTTTGCAACAGGGTTTTAATCGCCGATTTCTGTTTCATCTCTTGTCCGTTTTTTCTCGTTCTCTGAGTTTTTACAAAACCACCAGATTATCGCGATGGACCACCGCCTTCGGCACCCCCGCCCGGGCCCGCACGCCATCGGCATCCACAGCCGCCATACCGCGGGCGAATTCGGTTCCGTTCCGGTCGCAGATCCGAACCACATCGCCGGCGCTGAAGTTTCCGTCGCAGCGGGTGATGCCCGGCATGAGCAGACTTCGTCCCTCCTCGCGCAACGCACGCCGGGCGCCTTCGTCAACCGTCAGCGAACCCTTCGGTTGATGAAAAAAGGCAATCCAGCGTTTCCGTCCCCGCAGCCGGTCCTTGCGCGGAATAAACACGGTCCCCTCCTCCTGTCCACCGACCACGCGATCGAGCACGTTTTTTTTGGAGCCACAGGCGATGACCAGGGGAATGCCGGAACGTACCACAATCTTGCCGGCCTGGATTTTGGTGGCCATGCCCCCAACCGCGGTGGCGCTCGTGGTGCCACCAGCCAAACGTTCCACCGCGTCGTCAATGCGCTCGACGGTGGACAAGGTCCGGGACGCGGCTTTTCCGAAATCGTGGATCAACCCATCGACCGAAGTGAGGATCACGAGGAGATCGGCGGGCAGCAGGCAGGCCACCAGGGCGGAAAGCGTGTCGTTGTCCCCAAACTTCAACTCGGTGAAGGAGACCGCGTCGTTTTCGTTGATGATGGGCACCACGCCATGGTTCAGCAGGGAAATCAGGGTGTTGCGCGCGTTGAGATGCCGGTCGTGATGCCGCAGGTCTTCGTGGGTCAGGAGCACCTGGGCGGCATGCAGACCGAAACCCTCGAAGAATCGTTCGTAGGTAGCCATGAGGCGCGATTGTCCAACGGCCGCGCAGGCCTGGAGTTCGGCCAACTCGGAAGGCCGCCTGTCAAAACCCAGGATTCCCATGCCGGAACCGACGGCCCCGGAGGAGACGAGGACCACTTCCCTGCCCGCCCGGCGCAGCTTTGAAATCTGTTCGACCAGACTCTCCATCTGCGCCAGGTCGGGGCGCTTCTTCTCGTCGGTCAACAGACCGGTGCCTACTTTCACCACGATTCGACTGACGCATTTGAGCAACTCTCGGCGCATGGCTGCAGCAAAGAGCAAACCGGGGCAATTAAAAAGGAAAAAGCTTTTGCACCCGCACGATATGCCCTAGCGTCTCGGGCATGCGCGAGTCATCGCTCGGTTTTCTCAAGAATCTCATCAGCACGCCCAGCCCTCCCGGGCACGAAGCCCGTGCCCAGCGAGTATGGCTCGACTACGTCGGCCCCTTTGCCGACGAGACCTACACGGACGCCTATGGCAACGCGGTCGCCGTCCTGAACAAGGGCGGTTCCCCCCGGCTCATGCTTGCGGGTCACGCCGATGAAATCGCGATGTCCGTCAATTACATCGACGACAACGGCTTCATTTACGTGCGTCGGCTCGGCGGGGTGGACCCCGGAATCACCCGGGCCCAACGAATCGTGGTGCACACCAAGAAGGGGCCTGTCAACGGAGTGGTCGGAAACCTGGCACCCCACCTTTCCCGCGGAGACTCCGAACCCAAGCTCCCCAAGATCCACGACCTGTTCATCGACATTGGCGCGGCCAGTCGCAAAGACGCTCTGAAACTGGTCCGGATCGGCGATCCGATCACGTTGCAGGCCGAATTCGAATTGTTGCGCAATGACCTTGCGATTTCGCGGGCTTTCGACAATCGCATCGGAAACTTCGCGGTGGCCGAAACCCTCCGCCTGGTCGCAGGGACCAAGGGCAAACTGGCCCCCGAAATTTCAGTCGTCTCGAACATCATGGAAGAAGTGGGATTGTTCGGCGCCCGGCAGATTGCCTATGCCATCAACCCGGACGTCGCCATCGTGGTGGACGTGACGCACGCGACGGATTATCCGGGGGTGAGCAAGATCCAGCACGGCGACATTTCGCTGGGCAAGGGACCGACGCTGACCCGGGGTGGATGCAATCACCCGGAAGTGGTCGCCAGGCTCGAGACGGTGGCGAAGGACAACAAGATCCCGATCCAGTACGAAGCGATTTCGGCCACATCCGGCACCGACACCGACGTCATTTTCTGGACCCGCGGAGGCATTCCCAGCGCCCTGGTCAGCCTGCCCAACCGATACATGCATTCCCCGGTGGAACTGGTAAACATGAAAGATCTGAAACAGATTCCGGAGTTGCTCGCCGCTTTTGCACTCACCCTGAAACGGGGTGAAGAGTTCAAAGTAAAGATCTGAGAGGGTGTCTGAAAAGTAGGAGCCGACGTAAGAAGGTCCACTTCTTCACCTGCCAGTCGGGCAATTTCAAAGCATCTGGAGCCTCGTCACCTCGGCGACTGCCATGGGATAAGAGTTTTCAGACGCGCTCTGAGGGGGAGGCCAGACCCGGAGACGGAGTTCCCGCGCCAATCTGGGGACCGATCCGAACCGACGAATTCGCACGAATTGGGAGGCGCAACTCCCGGCTTTAGAAAAACTCGGCGAGTTTGGTCAGTTGCTCGCGCACGATGTAGGTCAAGGCTTTCACCGCGAGTTCATCCGGGACAAGTGGTTTGCCCAAAAGATCGTAACCACCCGCCGCGGCTTCCTTCGCTCGCGCTTCAAAATCATCCGATTTGGTGATGAAAGCGACCGGGGTTTCCTTGTTGGACGATTCGGTGTGAATCCGGTGAAGGATGTCGGAAGTGCTGGGACCCGGGAGATCCGCGTCCCAGAGAATGAGATTAAACCGGTTTTGGGCGCAGAGGCTCAGAGCCGGGGTGAC
This sequence comes from Verrucomicrobiota bacterium, assembly GCA_021733945.1. GTDB lineage: Bacteria > Verrucomicrobiota > Verrucomicrobiia > Limisphaerales > SIBE01 > JAIPJX01. Next base: position 60,040 of record JAIPJX010000009.1, read on the forward strand.
CTCCTTCGCACTGACGACCGACAATCGGGCCCGCCTCATGACGGGCAGCAGCTCGACCGAGGTGATTTTTGGATGTGCCAGGAAAATCAGACCGGTGGCGGGAGGCTCCTTCTGCAAATCGCCAGCGTAGTCGCAGAGTGCCATCATGAGGTCGGTCGCCTGGCTTCCTGTGCGCAGCGCGGAGTCAGTGATGTTGATGGGTTTATCCTGGAGCCAGGCCAGGAAAGGGAGCAACCCGGAACACATCTGCTGAAGCAACCCGACCCTCAGAACATCCGAAGCTTCGCTCAATTTCTCAACGGCCACGGTTACTTCCTTGACCTTCGCCTTGCGGAATTCATGTTCCGCGATCACCAGGCCGTGCCATCGATCGCGCAGTTCGCCCTGCAGGGTTGGCAACAGTTGGATCGTTTTCTCGAGTTCTTCGTTCGAGGCAGTCGGAGGTGCAACCACGGCCGCTTTGCTCCGGCCGCCCTCGGTTTTGTCAAGAAGCTCGCGCACCAGGGCGACAATCTGGGTTGGATCAAAATGGTCCTTCGCCAGAAACCGGGTTGCGCCCTCCCGCCACGCAGCATCGACGTAGCGGCTCGTGGCCGAGGTTGAGAACACCACCACGGGCAGGTTCTTGGTGGCCGCCTTGCTCCGGATCGCCTTCAGCACCTCAACGCCGTTGACCTTGGGCAAAAACAGGTCCAGAAGCACAAGGTCCGGCGGTGTATCGCGCAGTTTCTGGTATGCCTCATCCGCATCGGATGCGGAAACCACCTCAACCCCCTCTTTTCGGAACAGGTTTTCGTAGACCCGGGTCACCACCGGATCGTCGTCCACAATCAACAAACGCTTCTGCGAAGAATCAGACATGCCGGAAAAAACCTCGCAGAAACTTCGGAGAATGGCAATCGGCAGTTGCGCTACGATCTCACATTCCAGGAATCTCGGGCGTATCGGGTTTCCACAAGTTCCCGAACATTTTCCAGGGGTGGCGATTCAAGAACATCCGCCGCGTTCCATGCGCTCCGCAGCGCCGCCTGGATGGAGTCGACGGAAAGGGGAATATTTGAGAGAAACTGCCCGTGCGACCGTTCCCTGCGGTATTCGGGGGCCCGCGACGGGAAGCGCAACAACCTGCCGACCAGGGAAAGGTCCAGATTGATCAGGAACGTTCCGTGAAACAGGAGGTAACTTCGCTTCCGCCGCTGGGCATTGCCGGAAAACTTCACCGGCCCCAGAGCCAGATCGGTGTGTCCCTGCACGCAGACCGCACTTCCGAGAAGGCTCGCCAGCGCATCCCTTTGTTTCAGCATGACGAAGGTGTTCGTGCCTGTAACGGTCGCCAAATCGGGGGCAAGGACTATCGGAAGGACCAACGCGTAATTCAGGCAACCGGGTCCCTGAAGAACGGTTCCGCCACCGGTGCATCGTCGGAGCACAGGGATTCCCTCAAGCCGGCATGCCTCCAGATTGACCTCGGATGCATTTCGATTGGAATACCCGACCACGACAAAATATCGCTGTGATTCCCAGAATCGGAGCACGCCCGGGCCGCCGAGGACCTCGCACTGATCGATCAAAGCCTCGTCGCAGGCCAGATTCTCCTCGGGAGAGGGAAAAGTTAAATCAAGGTATTTCATTGTGAAAGGCCGCCGCTACTGTATTTTCTAGTCGGTCTTGGGGCCGCAACCGCCGACTTCGACCCCGACAACAGTCGGACAAGAATTATTTCGCAACGTGACTACCAAAGTAAGTTTGCCAAACAAAGAACAGGAAAAACTCTCTGCCAGAAGCTGGCCGGGGCCGCCAAAGAACCTGAAGGGCGACGAAGCCGCACAGTGGTTTGAATCACTGGAGGGTGTGCTGGAGGTTGCCCTGAGGAATCAGGAACCGGGCCAGGCATCCCGGTTTCTCAACAACCTGGCGCGGCGCCTGCGGGATTCGGGCCTGCCGATCTCGAACACGGTGGGCACCCCCTACGTGAACAGCATTCCCGTGGAGGATCAGCCGGACTTCCCCGGAGACTGGGAAACCGAGGTCAAGATCAAGAGCTACATTCGCTGGAACGCGATGGCGATGGTGGTCAACGCCAACCGGATCCACAGCACCCTGGGTGGGCACATCTCGACATTCGCCTCCTCGGCCACCCTCTACGAGGTGGCGTTCAACCATTTCTTCAGGGCCCGCCAGGGTTCGTTTCCAGGTGATTTTGTTTATTTCCAGGGCCACGCATCGCCAGGGATCTACGCGCGCGCCTTTCTGGAACGTCGATTGGATGAGGAGCACCTGCATCATTTCCGTCAGGAACTCGCCGTAGGGGGAGGGCTCTCTTCCTACCCCC
>JAIPJX010000010.1 GCA_021733945.1 Verrucomicrobiota bacterium
GATTGCCTGCTTCAATCAACTCCGCGAAGAAGGTCGTTCGGTGAGGGAGTCGGTGAGGGAGGGATCCCTGACCCGCCTGCGTCCGGTGATCGTCACGGCGTTCGTCGCCAGCCTGGGTTTTGTGCCAATGGCGATCGCAACCGGTGCCGGGGCGGAGGTGCAGCGCCCGCTGGCAACGGTGGTGATCGGTGGAATTCTCAGTTCGACGTTTCTCACCCTGGTCCTTCTGCCGGTGCTTTATGATTGGATCGAGAAACCGCCGGCACCGGAGGATCCTTCGAATGAGTTGCGCGCGAACGAAGCCTAGCCTCGGTCTGGGACCGTGTGTTGCATCGTGGACGAATCCGATTATGGTTGGGTCATTGCAAAGGTCTTTTCAACAGTGGCTGCGGGACCCGCGACGGCTTTCTTGGATGTTGGCCGTGATCCTGGGTTGGGTCTGGTCCACAGCCGCGGAGCCGCCCGGATCGGTTTCAGCCTACAATGTTGTCTGGGACACCCCGAGTGAGAATGATTCCGGATCCATGCCCCTGGGCAACGGGGAGGTGGGGCTCAACGCCTGGGTGGAGGCAAACGGCGATCTCTGTCTTTATCTCTCCAGAACGGATAGCTGGGGCGACAACGGTCGGTTGCTCAAAATTGGCAAGGTGCGGTTTCAGCTCGATCCGGCACCCAAGCTTCCGATGCGTCCGTTCTCCCAAACCCTCAGCCTGGCGGACGGCACGGTCGTGGTTCGTTTTGGCGAAGGAGACGAGGCGACGGTCCTTCGCTTGTGGGTGGACGCGCACCACCCGGCTGTTCGGCTCGAAGTGCATACGGTCCGGGAGGCGGCGGTGGTTGCCTCCATCGAGCTGTGGCGAAACAAGCCGGAGGTGCTGCCCGTAATTGAAATCAGTGATGTTCAGTTTGATCTGGCTATTCCCGGGTCGCAAACGGCACCCACGATTGTGGAGCCGGACCATGTGCTGGAGGGGTTGACCGGGCGAATTGGCTGGTACCATCACAATGCAAAATCAGTCGGGCCGGCGATCACAGCGCGGATTCAGGGAGTCGCTGATTTCGAGAGACCCGATCCGTTGCTGGGGCGTACGTTCGGCGCTCTGATCACGGCCGAGGGGGCGGAGAGGGAGAGTGATCTTCGGCTGCGATCGCCGACCGGCACGCGGCATTTGTTTCAGATCCATGTGACGGCGCAGCATCCCTCCACGCCCGATCAATGGCTGGGCGATGTGGAGGAAAGGGCGGTGGCGCTCGATCAAACGCCCTTCACCGAAGCTCGCAAAGCGCACGAAGACTGGTGGCGGGAATTCTGGGGCCGCAGCTGGATTGATGTGACCTCGGCCGGCACGGCACGCGACACCGGTGCGTCCGACGTCAGTCGGGCGTATGCCCTGCAACGATTCATCAATGCCTGCGGTGGCCGGGGACGTTATCCGATCAAGTTCAACGGAGCGATCTTCACCGTGTCGAATCCGGGCAGTCCCGGAAATGCCGATTACCGGCGATGGGGGCCGGGTTACTGGTGGCAGAACACGCGATTGCCTTACTTCAGCATGAGCGCTTCGGGTGACTTCGATCTCATGCAACCCCTGTTTAATCTGTATGGACGGGAACTGATGCCGTTGTTTCGGCATCGAACCCGCAAGCATGTGGGGCATGAAGGCGTTTACATACCGGAGACCATCTATTTCTGGGGGGATCTCTTCAGTGTCTCATACGGATGGACGCCCTATGAGCAGCGTGCCGACAAGCTGCAGGACGGACCATGGCACAAATGGGAATGGGTCTCGGGCCCGGAGTTGGTGCTCCTCATGCTTGAGTATTATGAGCACACCCTGGACGAACCCTTTCTAAACGAGACCCTGCTGCCGACGGCGCGGGAGATCCTTGTTTTTTTTGATCAACAATACGGGCTTGATGATCAGGGGAAACTCCTCATGCATCCGGCCCAGGCACTGGAGACCTGGTGGGATTGCACCAACCCGATGCCCGAACTGTCCGGACTGCACGCGCTCACGGAAAGGTTGCTCGCGTTGCCCGAATCGCTGACCCCGGCGGATCAGCGCGCGTTCTGGATTTCGCTGCGGGCGAAACTGCCCGGCCTGCCCACGCGCGTGGTTTATGGCAAACGAATGCTGGCTCCTGCCCGGTCTTATGCGAACAAACAAAACGCGGAGAACCCTGAATTGTATGCCGTGTTTCCATTTCGTCTCATCGGGGTGGGCCGGCCGGATCTGGACCTGGGGCTTGAGGCATTAAATCACCGACTGGATGTCGGCAACTATGGCTGGCGTCAGGATGACATTTTCATGGCCTACCTCGGACTGGCGAATCCGGCCCGCGACTATCTTGTCGAGCGTGCCCGGACCAAACACGTCAACTCGCGATTCCCCGCTTTCTGGGGGCCGAACTTTGATTGGGTGCCTGATCAGACTCATGGCGGTGTGCTTCTCAAAACCCTGCAATCGATGCTCCTTCAGACCGATGGACGGAAGATCCTGCTGCTTCCCGCCTGGCCCGCGGACTGGAATGCATCATTTAAACTGCATGCTCCGTTCCGGACGGTTCTGAAGGGCGTGATCCGCGATGGAAAACTCACCGAACTGGAAGTCACCCCGCCCGAGCGGCGCAGGGATGTCATCGTACAGGGACAGGGCCTCCCGGATCGGCTCGGGCTCGGGGCTGTTTCCACGAACGTGCTTGCCGGAAGCACCGTCTCCGTACCACTGACCCTGAGGGCGCCCCTCGGTCTCACGGAGCTGACGTTCCGGGTGGTTCCCGAGTCGGATCGACTGGTGAATCCCAGGTTCCGGGCTGTGGGAAAACCTGGGACTGATTCATCGGTCACTCAGCTCGACTCGGGCGCTTACCAGGTGCACGTTTCGTCCCTGCAGGGGACGTGGCCTTCCGGAACCAGTTCGCTTGGCGCTCTGGAGTTTGATTCCCTGCCGGGTGCCCGGAGCGAGGCGAGTCACTGGAGTTTGTCCGATCTCAGCGGAATCGCCGCTGGAACGGCCGTGGCCGCGGAACTCACACCGCAACGGTATTCCCTGGTTGTGGTCGGTCGGAACCCGCTGCTGCTCCCGGATCCCGGAATCACCGGCATTGTCGTGTTTGGGCAGCCGAACCAGACCTATTTTCTGGATCAAAGACCCATGCTCGGTGTGGAACATCCATGGACCGAAGCGTTGTCGATTGAATTCGGTGGTGATTCCTTCCGGCGGATCGAGGGATTGCTCAGGAGGGACCCTTCCGGGTTCTACCGCGTGCGAAGCCCTCAATGATCGGGGCGTCCGGCCTCAAAACGTTCCCGCAACCGCCGGGCTCGGGGGCACTCCGGGTAGGTGATGCGTGGAGCACGGTCCTCATTTTAATGCCAAGCCAGCCGATGATGGTTGAAAAACAATGTTCCCATTCGCACTTGGTTTCAGTAGAAGACTTCCGTGAAGAAGAAAAAAGCCGCTCCGCAGGAAACCACCATGCCCCAGGCTCTGCGGCTCTACGTCTACGTTTCAGCGGCGATCACCGGGGCCGCCATCATGATCATCGAGATCCTGGGGGCCAAGATGCTGGCACCGTTCATGGGCACGTCGCACTTTGTCTGGACGGCTCAGATAGCGGTCACTCTGGTCGCCCTGGCAACGGGATATTACGCTGGCGGACGACTGGCGGACAGAATACCCCGACTTTCCGTGCTCTATGTTGCCATCCTGGTGGCGGCCATCTACCTGGGCCTGACCATCGCGATCATTGAGCCGATAGCCTATTGGTGCCTCAAGTTCAAGCTGGCCACCGGCACCCTTCTGGCTTCGGCCATTCTGTTCTTCATTCCGCTGGCGCTTCTGGCCATGGTGGGCCCGTTTCTGATGCGGGTGATCACCACGTCGCTGCAGAATGTGGGAGCCAACATCGGACGCCTCACCTCCATCAGCACGCTGGGTAGTTTCGTTGGCACGATTTTGATTGGTTACTTTCTGATTCCGTTCATGCCCAACTCCATGACGCTTTACCTGACCTCCGGCCTGTTGATGGTCATCGTCGCCGTCTATTTCCTGGTGTGGGAGCGCAGCGGTCCCACGCTGATCGCGCTGGCGTGCGGATCGGGTCTCGGTCTGCTGCTTGGGTTCGGAGGTGTTTCAAAGGAGGCGCTGGTCGACACCGCGCGAACGATGGAGCTTTACCGGAGCAATTCGAATTTCGGCCTGCTTCAGGTGCTGCAGGACCGGGATCGGAACGCGCGGTATTATCTGAACGATTTCCTCATTCAGAACATCTACGACCCGGTTGAAAAGAAAAGCATGGCCCTGTTCACCTACATGCTGCATGACCTGGCAATTGCCTATACTCCAAAGATCGAACGGGCGTTGTGCATCGGTTTGGGCGTTGGCATTGTGCCGTCCGAGTTCGCCCGCGACGGGGTTCAGGTGGATGCCGTCGAGATCAATCCTGCGGTGGTGAAAGTGGCGCACGACCATTTCGACTGCGAGATCAACAGGCTGCACATCCACATCGGCGACGGACGGCAATTTGTGAACCAGGCCGGGCGGTCCTATGATACGGTGATTCTGGACGCGTTCCTTGGGGATTCCTCCCCGTCACACTTGATGAGCCGCGAAGCCTTCGAGGGGATCAGACGAATTCTCAAACCGGAGGGCACACTCGTGATTAACAGTTTTGGTGAGTTTGACACGGGTAAAAACTTCTTTTGCGCTTCGATCGACAAAACGCTCCGGACTGTGTTCAAGAGCGTCAAGGTCCATGCGAGCGGCAACGGCAACGTCTTCTTCGTGGCTTCCGAATCGGCCGATCTGAAAATCCGTTCCGAACCCGATTTTGACGAGGTGCACTGGTCGACCCGCCGCGCCGCCGAAGATGCGTTCGCGGGGCTGCAGACGATCAACCCGAAAGACGGCATTGTGCTGACGGACGACTTTAATCCGGTGGATTACCACGATGCCGACAATCGGGAAACCCATAGGCGCCGGCTCGCGTTCCGCATGCGGACCCTTTGAGTCGGGTGCACCCCGGTCGTCGTGCGGGGCGGTGTTCTCCGGCACCGTGCGCATTCTCCGCGATGGACGCGGCTAGCAGACCGTTAAAAAACTCGGAATCTTGTAGGCGGCGAGGTCACGAGACTCTGATTTCTTAGGTATCTTTAGGTATTGCAGAGCCTCCTGACGTCGGCTCCTACTTTTTTACCGAGCTATTAGACCGGGGCGGGCTGGAAATCGGCCGAAAGGGCCATTGGCTCGTCGTGATCCAGGAACTCCACGCAGACCCTGAAAAACTCAGTCTCCGTGTTCACCCTCCGGATCTGGTGCAGGAACTGTCCCAGGGGTTCGATGCCCATGGCGACGTAGTTCATGTATTTCTTCATCTTCTGCACGTGCTTGGATTCGTTGTACTCGGTGAACATGACGGCCTGGTAGAGTTCCCGAATATAGTGCAGGACATCGCGGCCACGGGGCGAGGCTTGCGTTTCGCCCTTGCAGGCGCGCCGAATCTGGTCAAACAACCATGGGTTGCGAATGGCCCCGCGCCCCAGCATCACGCCGCGGGCTCCGGTTCGGCTCATGACCGCGCGGGCTTTCTCTGCGGAATCGATGTCGCCGTTGGCGAGCACCGGGCAGCCCACGACTTCCACAGCCCGGGCAATCAGATCGTACCGGACCCCGGGACGGTACATCTCCTTGACCGTCCTTCCGTGCACGGATAACAGGTCCAGCGAATGCCGGGAGAAGATCCGGAGCATTTCCTCGTAGTCGTCGATGGAGTCGAACCCCACCCGTGTTTTCACCGTGAACGGGATCGAAACAGCGTCACGCAACGCACCCAAAATGGAGTCCACCCGGTTCAGTTCCCGCAGGAGGCCGCCGCCCGCGCATTTCCGATAGACGACGGGTGCCGGGCATCCGAGGTTCAGGTCCACGCCCGCGATCGGATACTGTTGAAGGGCGCGGGCGCTGCGGACCAGGGCCGGGATGTCGTTCCCGATCATCTGGGCGATGATCGGCCGTCCCGTCGGGTTTTCCGTGATCGAACGAAGGATCGGTTTGTCCAGGCAGGAGGTGACATGCACCCGGAAATACTCGGTGAAATAGAGGTCCGCCCCGCCAAACTGCGCCATCAGACGCATGAAAGGAAGGTCGGTCACATCCTGCATCGGTGCCAGCGCCAGCACCGGCCCCGGTTGTTTCAGCAGCTTTCCCAGATCTGTGCCGGCGACGCTCCGTTCGCGGTCCGAAGGGACTTGCTCGGCGGCGGATGAAGGTGGTTGAATGTCCCGGGTCATGCGAATTGAGGGTGATTGAGCAATTGTTCCCAGCTCCGGTCCGACAGGGGCTCCTGCCTGTAATGCGGGCTCCACAACGGCTCGGCGCTGGTGGAGCGACGGGCGCGATTGACCCACGCGCCGTCAAGCGGCGTGTCGATGAGGTCCAGAGTGTTGGCCGCGATGGTGGTCTCCTCCTTTTCGCCGGTGGCACTGCCGCTGCCGACAAAGAATCCGGCCAGGAGCAGCGTGACCCGCAGGAGGGTGCTTCGCGAATAGGTCGCCAGAGCGCAGGGAGTCTCCGGATGCATCCTGCGGTGCAGTTGACGAAATACCTCATGCGTCCACATGGCGGGATTCTTAGCGGGTGAAAAGGCGTCGAACAGGATGGCGTTCGGTGTGGGCAGTGAATCGGGAGGTGCGGTGGCGATCAGTTCGGGGAAATCATCCAGACGAACGCTCCAGTCGATCTCGAGCGGGCCGTTTGTTGCGTGCACGCTCCGATTCGAAGTCAGCTCCTTCAGCCAGGGCTCGTAGCCGGAGAGGTATTGCAGCTGATCCACGTGTTGAAGGGCGAACGTCAGGGGTTCGAGGGTGCAGTCGAAACTGATCATCCGGATGGACGCCGGAAGATGCTGGACAGAGCGCAAAACAGAGAGGGCATTGGCTGCGGCTCCCAGTCCCACATCCCACACCACAAACGGACCCACGTGTGCGGCTACGCGGTCCGCAATACGCAGTTGTTCCACGTACAGGGCCTCGGCTTCCGCGACCGGACCGACCACGGGATGGAATGTTTCCGCGTGTTCCTCGGACCGAACGCTGAACGCGTCGTTCTTCAGTCTGACAATTGTATATGGGCTCACTGGTCTGTTCTCAGGGTCCGGTGCGTTGATGGTGACCGGAGCTCTAACATGATTTGAACCTGCGCGCCTGTCGATTCGCAAGATGCGGCACGTACAACCTTTTGTTGCACCTGCAACAAAAGGTTGTACCCAGGTGTGTGGGCGTTGCCCTGGCTTCAGGGGGGCGGAGAGGGGATGCGGGGATCAGAAGCCCGTTAAAAAAGGTAGGAGCCGACGTCAGGAGGCTCTAAAATTCTCAAAGATTCCTGAGAAATCAGAGTCTCGTGACCTCGCCTCCTACAAGATCTGGAGTGTTTTAACGGTCTGTTCGGGTGGATGCGGTCTGAATTATTTGGAGTTCAGCAGGTTTTCGTACCAATACAGCCCGCTGCGTCCTGGCAACACCAGATCCAGGTCGCCGTCGCCGTCGAGGTCGGCGGCTTTTGGATCCAACCCGACACCGGCCGGGCCGTTGGACTGGATGGTGTATCGCTGAAATTTGCCGGCTGCCTGGTCGAACTCGTAACGGTAGATGACCAGCGGATCCCGGGCACCCGGGTCCTTCCCGTCATGGGACCAGAAACGTTTGCCGTTGACGAATTCGGGTTTGCCGTTGTTGTCGAGGTCCACCCAGAGGGGGCTGTGCCCCTGCGACCAGGAGTCGTCCACCAGATGTTTCTTCCAGGTGCGTGCTCCGTTCTGCGTGTGCTGTTCCAGCCAATAGACTCCGTAGTCGTGACCCAGAGCCCACACCAGATCGGTGTCTCCGTCCTCATCCACATCCGCAACGATCACCGGCACGCAGGTGCGGCCCAGCTCAAACTCGGGGTGCCATTGCCAGGTTCCGGTTTTGCGGTCCACCGGTGCTTCGAGCCAGCCATGGATTCCGATGATATCGCCGCGACCGTCGCCGTTGACATCCCCGAAACCATTGCCGTGCCCGGCCGCTTCGGCGGGCAGATTGTGGCGTTCCCAGACCGGTTCGGTTCCGGGTTTCCCGGGCAACAGTTCCCACCAGGCAACAAAATCCCATCCGTTTGGGAGCACATCGAGCGTTCCGTTTCCGTCCACGTCGAACAGGCGTCCGGTTTCCATTGCCCCCGGGGTTGCGACCATATGTTTGGGCCATTCGCCCAGCGCGGATCCCGGATGCTCGAGCCAGTAGATCGAACGGCTTCGGTAGTTCACGTGGATCAGATCGGTCCAGCCGTCACGGTTGACATCCATCTCGAGGTGCGAATATCCGTCGGGCCGACCGTTGATCACCTCCACGTCCCGGACGAAATGTTGAGTCCAATCCGGGGCTTCGTACCAGAAGCCGCCGCAGACGATGTCGAGGGAGCCGTCGTGGTTGACGTCCATGACGGACACGGCGCTGAAGACGGAATTGGTGTTGATCGGGTGGAGCCTGAAGTTCAGGTCGGCGGACTGAAGGGAAGGGAGTCCGGTGCCGATGACGATGCTGGCGACGGCGAGGAAGCCGCGGGCAAACGGGCTTGTTGGGGTCATGGCTCCAGTCTTGTGGATGCGAGGCGGTTTGACAAGTCCACACGCTTGTTTCTATGGTGTCCGGATTCAAACCACAACGATCCTGTGACGCTTATGTTCCGAGCCATTCATCCATCCGCACATCCGGTTCCCGCAGAGGGTGCGTCAACCGGTCGATTTGCATCGGCACGACAAGCCGGTTGTTGGCAGCGGCTTGTGTTGACCGCGGCGGCTTTGTTGACTCTGGCGGGTTGCGGTGATCCGGGAGGGAAGCAGACGGCGACGCCGGGAGCGGAACCGGCTGGGCGCCCGGTGGTGGCGATGCTGCCCAAATTGATCAACATCGACTACTTTGATGCGTGTCGACGCGGGGCGACCCAGGCGGCGGAGGAGTTGGGGGTGACATTGATTTTTGATGGGCCGGCCGATCCCAGTGGTTCGGAGCAGAACAAGTTTTTTGATACGTGGATCCGTCAGGGCGTGAGTGCGATCTGCGTGGCACCCAACCAGCCCAAGACCATCCAGCGGTTTGTCGAGAAGGCCAAGGCCCAGGGGATCCGGGTGCTCACCTGGGACACGGATGCCCCGGAGTCCGGTCGCGATCTGTTTGTGAACCAGGTGGACGAACGGCAGCTGGGTGAGACGCTCATGGACGATCTGGCCGCTCAGATGGGTGGGGAAGGGGAATGGGCCATTGCCATCGCCAGCCTGGATGCGGCGAACCTCAACACCTGGCGGCGATTTGCCGAGGCCCGGGCCGCGGAGAAATACCCGAACCTCAAACTGGTTGCCACGGAGGTGACCAAGGAGGATGAGAACTTTGCCCGGCAAAAAGTGGAGACGCTTCTCAATGCGTATCCGAACCTGAAGGGAATCATCGCCTTTGATTCCAACTCGGTGCCGGGTGCGGCTGAAGCCATCAAGCGTGCCGGCAAGGTCGGCCGGGTGGCTTTGACGGGCAATTCGACTCCGAACAAACTGCGTCCGTATTTGAAGGAGGGGGTTCTTCAAAGCGGGTATCTTTGGGATCCCCGGGCGTTGGGGAGTCTCACGGTGCGGATGGCCAAGGCATTGATCGACGGAACCGAGTTGAAGGCGGGCATGCAGGTCCCGGGATACGGGGAACTGCGCGTGAGTGAGACGGATTCGAAGACAGTGATCATGGCGGAGCCGATCCGGTTTACCAGGGAGAACATCGATTCTTTTGATTTTGGAATCTAGCCGCGCGTATGTCCGGTCATCGAATAGCTTCCGATCTGGTGGATCAATGGAACCAGAAGCTGGAACGGTCCCATCGCAGGGATCTGGCCGGCGTATCCGGGATTCTCGAGCGCCGTGGCATTTCGATTCGCGGGCTTCTGGATTCTCTGGCGGGTTTTGAAGTCGCGGTTCCTTCATGGGGGTTTGGCCAGGGAGGCACGAGGTTTGGGCGGTTTCCGATTTCGGGAGAACCGGTGACACTGGAGGACAAACTGTTTGATGCGGCGGTTGTGAACGACCTGGCTCGTTTGACGCCACGGGTGTCGCTTCATATTCCCTGGGATCGTCCGTCGGACGCGCGCGCGATCCGGAGGCTGGCGCGCTCGCTGGGTTTGGGATTCGACGCCATGAACTCGAATACGTTCCAGGATCAACCCGGGCAGTCGTGCTCCTACAAATTCGGTTCCCTGAGTCACACGGACCGCGGGGTGCGCCGGCAGGCGGTGGACCATAACGTGGAGTGCATCGAGATTGGTCGTGAGTTGGGATCGAAGGCCCTGACGGTGTGGTTGGCGGACGGTGGGTCGTTCCCGGGGCAGCAACACCTCCGCCGGGCTCTGGACCGGGTGATTGGTTCGCTTCAGGAAGTGTATTCCGCGTTGCCAGGGGGATGGCGTTTGTTCAGCGAGCACAAACCGTTTGAACCGGGTTTCTACTCCACGGTGGTTCAGGACTGGGGGACCTCGCTCATGATTGCGCAGGCGCTCGGGCCGAAGGCCTCGTGTCTGGTCGATCTCGGTCATCATCTTCCGAATACGAATGTGGAGCAGGTCGTGGCCCGGTTGATTGCGGCGAACCGATTGGGAGGGTTTCATTTCAACGACTCAAAATTCGCCGATGACGATTTGTCGGCCGGATCGATCCGGCCCTATCAGCTCTTTCTGGTGTTCAACGAGTTGGTGGATGCCGCTGCGGATCCGGTGGTCAGGAAGGCCCGACCGCGCCACGATCCCTCCTTCATGATTGATCAGTCGCACAATCTGAAGGATCCCCTGGAGGACGTGATGCTTTCGGCCATCGAAATTCAGCGGGCTTACTGCAAGGCGTTGCTCGTCGATCGTGAAGCTCTGGCCGGGCATCAGGAGCGCAACGATGTGGTGATGGCCGAGCGGGTGCTGAAACAGGCGTATGAAACCGACGTTTCGCCGCTCCTGGCCGAAACACGCCTGCGGCGCGGCGGTGCGATTGATCCCCTGGTCGCCTATCGGCGGTCCGGTTACCGGGCCCGCGTCGCACGGGAACGGCCTGTCCGTGGGGGAAGCTCCGCTGGAATTGTATAGCGGGTCCGGGCAAGCCGGGGCGGGGCGCACTGCCTTCGTTGAAGGTGCGGAGGTGTCCTGGTTGCGGATTCTGAAGTTCCGCGCTGCCTGGAGTGAAGCCGGTTGAGCTCCTGGTTGAGAGGGAGTGGGTTTGCCTTTCCTCGTGCCGGGGAGATTTGCCTCTCCGGGCGGGACCAAAGCGGCGTCGACGCTGCGCTCTGCCGCGCGCACTCCAAAACACCTTCGTTCTTCGGACCCCGGGCCTTGGAATCCATCCCGATTGCAGACATTCGCTCCAAACGGACTGCCCCTGTGAACGATCTGGGGGGAGGCAGCCGCCGAGCAGGGTGGAGGCTGTCGCGCGGCAACCGCCAGTGCGAATCCCTTAAACGAATGGCAGTGCGGTTCGCGCGACTGCCATTCGTCCTGCGTCCACTTCCCTCAATTGACCAATTCCACCGGAACCGCCACCGGTTTGGCGTTTGTAGTGACCGGCAGGAAAACGGAGAATGTGGATCCCTGATGAGGTTGGCTTTGCACCGCCACGGTTCCCTGATGTGCCTGAACGATGGCGCGCACGAGGCTCAGGCCCAGTCCCAGTCCGCGTTGGGACCGGCTCTTGTCGCCCCGGTAAAGTCGGTCCCAGATTCGTTCCTGTTCCTCGGGCGCAATTCCGAAGCCGGTGTCCTGGAATCGGATTTCGAGGTTCTCATCGGAGCGTTTGGTGGAGATGGAGATGTGGCCGCCCTCGGGGGTGTATTTGATGGCGTTGTCGAGGAGGTTCGCGAGCACCCGTCGAATTCTGGCTGGATCCACCTCCAGGAGGCACTGCCCGACATCGCTGGTGGAGATGGTGATCGATTTCTCCTCGGCGATGTATTCGTAAAGATCGACGGTGTCCGTCAGGAGTGATCCGATGTCGACGGACTGGCGGTAGAGTTTCATCACGCCGGCTTCCGCCTCGGCGACATCCATCAGCGTGTTCAACATCGTGAGCACGCGGTCGGATTCCTCCACGCAATCGGCCAGCGCTTCGCGGCCCGACTCGGGGCCGGGCGGGCCCTGAAGGGCAACCTCGGCAATGCCGCGCATCCGGGTCATTGGAGTGCGCAGGTCGTGCGCCACGTTGTCGAGGGACTCGCGCATCCGGTCGATCAGCGCCTGGTTCTTGTCGAGCATCCGGTTGAAGAGCCGGGCCAGTTCCGCCAGTTCATCGCCGGAGCTGCGCACGGGAACCCGGGAGCTTAGGTTGCCCGTATCGATGATGGACCGTGCGGTGGCGACGATCTGGCGCACGGGCTTCATGGCGCGATGGGCGAAGAGGGCCCCGCCGATGCCACCCAGGAGAATGACCGGGACCATGACGCCCACGAAAATGTGGCGAAATGGCTCGAGCAGAGTTTCGCGGTTGTCGGTGCTGCGGCCGACCTGAAGCACCGAGCCGTCGGACAAGACGGTCGATGCGATGACCAGATCCTGCTCATCGTCCTTGGGGATTTGAAGCCAGCCGGTTTGAAACTCGTAGCGTCCGATGCGCAACCGGGTGGGATCGACGGCGATCTTCCATTCCTCCGGCATGATGAGGAGCACATCGATGTTCCAGGCATTGACGACGCGGACGTAGAACGATTTCTGCCGTTCCTGGGAGCTGTTGACCCAGCGGTTCAGGGTGAGGAGTCCCCCGTTTTCATAGATGGCGGCGTACTCCTTCAGTCGGGCTTCGATGATCTCGCGATCCTTGTGGGCGAGTCCGGCGGACAGCAGGAGGTAAAAGATGAAAAAGAGCAGGCACGCGCTCGCGGTGAAGATCAGCGCATACCAGAGGTTCAGTCGAAACCCGATGGTGCGATGGAATCTAAGGATTCTTGAGAACATAGCCCATGCCACGCAGGGTCTGGATGAGTTTGGTGGGGAAATCCTTGTCCACCTTGCTGCGCAGGCGGTGGACGAGCACATCGACGACATTGGTCTGGGGATCGAAGCTGTAGTCCCAGATATGTTCGAGAATCATGGTTTTGGTGACCACGCGGCCGTTGTGGCGCATGAGGTATTCGAGCAGGGAAAACTCCCGGGCCTGAAGGTCGATGGTCTGATTGCCGCGTTTGACTTCACGGGTCAGCAGATCGAGGGAAAGATCGCCCACCGAGAGTCGGGTGGGTTCGGTCGTGTGGGTGGCCCGGCGGATCAATGCCTGGACCCTCGCGAGCAGTTCGGAAAAGGCAAAGGGTTTGGTCAGATAGTCGTCGCCACCGGCATGGAGCCCCTTGACCCGGTCGTCGACCGAGGCTTTGGCACTCAGGAAAATCACCGGCATCTGACTGCCCTGGTCCCGAAGCTTTCGCACGAGAGACAATCCGTCGAGCTCCGGCAGCATGATGTCGACCACCGCGGCGTCGTAGTCGGTTGACCTTGCCAGGCAAAGGCCGCTCGCGCCGTCTTCACAGTGATCCACGGCAAAGCCGCTTTGCTTGAGGCCGTTGACCACGAACCCTCCGATTTTTTTGTCATCCTCGACAACGAGAATTCTCATAAATCCGTCTTTCGCGGCAGCGGTGTTGTTCCGGCTGTCGCAGGCCCCCAGTGTTCGGAATTCGATGCCGGGGTGCAATCCGGAAAACGACCGGCTGGAATGGCGGGCGGGTGATGCACTGCCGTCGGGTGAACTGGATCCGTGCAAAAAACCCTCCGGCACCACCGTGGCGGTGCCGGAGGGGGGGATGCTTCTTACGGGTTACTTGGCGGTGCGTTCGTCCACGACCACGTACCGGTATCCGCCGCGGCTCCAGATGCGCAGCAGGACGGTTTCTTCCTCGACCTGTTCACTCAGGTCGACCGCTTCTTCGGCGTCCGTGACGCGTTTGCGATTGATCTCGAGAATGACGTCGCCTTCGCGCAACCCGGCTTCGTAGGATGCGGAATCCGGATCAATGTCCGTTACCAGCGCACCCTGAAGGTCCCTGGGCAGGCCGAGCTGTCTGCGAACCTGGGAAGAGATGTCGCCGACGGTGACCCCCTTGAGGGTTTCATTGGTGTCGCGGGGACTGGGTTGCGCCGCACTGGCTGTTTCTGAACCGCTCAGTTCGGTGAGGGTGACCTCGAGTTTTTTCGTTTCGCTGCCCCGTCGGATCGTCACTGGAACCGTGACGTCCGGGTCGGTGTCCCCAACCTGGAACTTGAGGTGACGTCCATCGCGGACCGGCTTGCCCATGTACTCGGTGATGATGTCTCCGGGTTTGAATCCGGCTTTTTCGGCGGGACTCCTGGGCACGACGTCGGTGACGACAACACCCTGCGGATCCTTGAGGTCGAACTGTTTGGCCAGGGCGGGGGTGATGTCCTGCATCCAGACCCCGAGGTAACCGCGGATGACGTGGCCGTGTTTGACCAGTTTTTCCATGACGCTGCGGGCCAGGTTGATCGGGATGGCGAATCCGATGCCTTCGCTGCCGCCGCTACGGCTCACGATGAATGTGTTCAGCCCGATGAGGCGTCCTTCCGCGTCGATCAACGCTCCACCCGAATTGCCCGGGTTGATGGCGGCATCGGTCTGGATGAAGTCCTGATAATCCAGGTTGAGACCGGCTCTTCCGCGACCGAGAGCGCTGATCATGCCCATGGTGACCGTTTGGCCGACGCCGAAGGGATTGCCGACCGCAAGGACCAGGTCGCCGACCTCGATGTTCTCGCTGTCACCGAGTTCGACAAACGGAAAATCCTCGCCTTCGATCTTGAGAACCGCGACTTCGGTCTTTGGATCGGTTCCGATTACTTTTGCGGTGTACTGTTCCTCGCTTCCGTTTATGAGAGCGACCTTGATTTCATCCGCGTTTTCGACCACGTGGTGGTTGGTCAGGATGTAGCCGTCCCGTGAGACAAGCACACCGGAGCCCAGGCCGTATTGTTTGGGAGCGCGGAGTTCCGGTTGGCCGCGGCCGGGATTCTCTCCGAAGAACCGCCTGAAAAGTGGATCATTGAGCAGGGGCATCTGGCGTGGGTCGATTTGTTTGGGAGACGAGGTGGTGAACACGTTCACGACGCTTGGGGCGACCCTTTTGACCACGGGGGCGAAGCTCGTGATGTGTGTGCCTTCCCGATTGATCGGAGTGTTGTTGACGACGAGGCTCAGCTTCGGGTTCTTGTCTCCGGGGGAATCGGCTGCCTGGTTCAGCATGTAGGCCGAGCCAGCAACGACCAACAGGCCGGTCAGCAAGGTGGACCGGAGTCTGTTCCGCTTTGGTTGAGATTGGTTTTTCATAGATTTGTCCTTTGTTTTATTCATCGGTTGCATCCGTTTGTTACGCTTTGAATCTCTCACCTGATTCTCTCAGCTGCATGTCTGGAGGATTACACTTTTGTAAGCCTCTTTTTCCTAAAGTCACGGGGTCTCCCTGCCGATTGTTTCACCGGTAACCTGGTCGGAATCGGTCTGTTTTTCAATTTGGTGCCCGTCCGGTTGCGAGGGCAGGCAGAACGGTCTTGAAGGCCGGGGCCGCCGCGGAATTTGAAAGAAAGACAAACCATGGTCATTGCTCCCATCACCCCTGCGTCCGCGCAGCCCACGTCGTTTGTTCGTTCCTATCAGGGGCGGGAACTTTCGGGGGATTTCGGGTCCGGTGTGAGCCGGGTGTCGCAGGCGCTGCCGGGACAGGGTGCAGCGGCCGCCGATTTTTCAGCCAAACTGGATCAAATGATCGAGCAGATGCGGCTTGATGGTGAGCGGTTGCTCATGTTCGGCGAACGGCCCGAGGATTCAGAGGAATCGCCCGATGCGGATTTGGGCGGGGACACTGCCGATTTTTCCACCTATCAGATGGTGCTGGAGGCCGGGCGGAAGCAGGTGAGCCAGACGGGTTTCGTGCCGGAGTCGACTCTTCGCCTGTTCGCCTAAATCGCCCTTCGGATTTGCTCAGTTGCCGGTCGGGACAGGGTTGGGTGCTTCGGCGGAAACGGCCCGGCGGATGTGGAAATTTGTGATTCCCAGATAGTTGAACTGCTGATAATTCTTCAGCGCCACCCCTTTGGATAGAAGCCATCCGGAGATTTCGTAGGGCCCGCCATTCGTGTTGTTCTTGAACTCGGGAATCAACAATTCGATCACGCTCTGGTCGATCAGGATGTTGTCGCCTTCCTTTGGGATGTCCTCCTCCTTGGGAGGTCCCTGACTTTCGACCACCAGCGCGGCCTCCTGAAATGCGCTGACAAGGTTCTCGATCGGGAAGATTTCTGAGGCTGGTTCGGATGTCTCGGGAACCGGTGCGGCTTTCGGCCCGGGCGGAAGTGCTGCGACCTGTTTCTTGAGCGCCTCGTTGGCCTGTCTCAGTTGGGCGATGGCATCGCCCAGATCCTTGAGACGGTTGATTTCCTGGTTGTCCCTTCTCAAACGCGCCAGTTCGGAGTTCTCGGATCGAAGTCGGGATACTTCCGAGTTTTGAGCGCGCAGGGTTTTGAGCTCCTGTTCCTGCTCGGCGCTGGAGGCGGTTGGATTCTCTCCGCAGCCTCCGGCCACCAGGGCGAGCAGGATGACAGGGACGAAGGTGAGGGCAAAACGTTGGGGACTCATAGATCGCGATGATTTGCGGCGGAACGGTTATTGGAGCCGGAACGATCCGAAAAACTTTTCTGCTTCAGCCGAATCAAGGCCCTTGGACCCTGCGGTCACCATCAGACTGATCAGACGCCGGTTCACGAGGAAAATTTGTTGGCGGACGAAAAAGCCCCCCTTGATTCGGATCCGCAGGCCGATTCCTGGATAGTTCTGGATCTTCAGGTTTGTTTTCTGCAGCAATTCTCCGCGCTGTTCTTCGACCGCCTGGTTTGCCACCGCGTTGAGGATTTTCATGGGGTCGGTCTCAAAACCGGCATTGTTCGGCTGATCTGCGTAAGAGATCGCGAGTGCGGCGATCTCGCTCATTGCGGTGATGATGCGGTATTTCTTGGAAGCGGAACCCTCCGAGGGTTTGTCTTCGACGGGTTGGCTGGGGAGGAGCACGCTGAAGCCGGCGTTGGGAGGCGAGAAACGAATCCAGTTGCTCAGATTAAATCCCGAGTTATCGTTGCTGCACCCCGTCAGCATCGCCAGCAGCACTGCGGTCGCCAGGATGCCCAAGATATTCACCGGTTTTGACATAGCACAATTTCCATCAGAACTTTCAGACTCGCCGCCAGATTACTCCCACGGGCGGTGAGAGTCATCCAAGAAATCCCTTTGTAGCAGACCACATCCCGTCGCCAAGCGCAAATCGGTGAGGTTCCGAATCATGAGGCGCATGACAGAATTCTTCGAACCGTTGCTTCCAATGGCTTATTTGGAAAAAGTATCTGACCTCCAAGCCCCACGTCCGTTGAAGACCTGAAAAGGTGGCGCGAAGCGCACTGTCGCTGCAACAGAGATGCCTTTTTTGTTTCGCGGGCATCCTCGGACCCTTCGCATGGAGTTCCGCCTTGGGGTGGGCGGTTGTCGCAGCGAGCCAGACTCTACCCAGTCCACCCGGGAAGGTTTATTCAGGGAGGGGCTTCATCCCTTCGCCAGATCTTGGACTGCGGCAGTCTTCTGCCGCAGTCCAGCGCGCTGGCAGGTCCAAAAGCGGCAGAGGACTGCCGCACTCCATGACGCTTCGCGAACCTGGCAAAGACCGGAGTATTCCCGCGAGTGGAGTAACCCCGCTGGGTGGTGTGCCTCATGAGGTGGTGTGCCTCGCGCTGCGAGGCACTGTCGGTCGCAGCGCGACCCCTATTCCCTACCATTTCAGGTCTTAAACGAATGGCAGTGGGGTGCGCCGTGCGCGAGACATGCCTTGTGGTGGCGGTTGTTTTTGTTAGGGTTCCGTGCATGGGTCTGAAAATCAAAGGTGTTCGATGGAGAGAGCTGCCTCGCCTGGTTCGAGGTTTGTGCGGTTGCGCGTGTCTGCTGACAGGGTTGTCGGCCGGGGCGGCAGAGCTGGCGTTTGATTTTGAGTCAACCGATCCTGGGGCTGTTCCCGCCGGGTTCCAGAGTGTGTTATCCGGAACTGGTTCACCCGGGAACTGGAGTGTGATGGCCACGGAGGTTGCCCCCCGACTTGCGCCGTTGACGTCGAAGGCGCAACCGGAGAGACGAAGGGTGCTGGCCCAGTTGTCCGAAGACATCACAGACGAACGCTTCCCGATGCTGTTGTATGACGATCAGGAGTTCGGGGACTTCGAATTCACCACCCGGTTCATGAATGTGCGGGGTGCGTTTGAGCAGATGGCGGGATTGGCGTTCCGCGTTGTGGACGAGAACAATTACTATTACGTCCGGGCCAGTTCGATCGGGAGCACCTTTCGGTTCTTCAAGGTGGTCAAGGGGCTTCGCAGTGATGCGATCGGCGTGGATCTGGAGATCCCGCGGGGGCAATGGCACGAGATGTCGGTTCGTTGCCACGGGAATCAAATTGAATGTTTTCTCAACGGCAAGCAGGTTATTCCGACCATCACCGATAATTCTTTCATTGCGGGAAGGGTGGGTTTTTGGACGAAATCGGATGCGGTGGCGTATTTCACGGATGCCCATCTGTCGTTCACGCCGCGTGAAACCACTGGAGAAGTGTTGATTCGGGAGGCTCTGCGCCAGTATCCCCGCACCCTGGAGATCCGCATTTATGCGGCGCGGGATCGTGCTGCGGGGCAGATCAAGGTGATTGCCAGCAGCGATCCTTCGATGTTGAACATGGAAGGGGGCGATGTGGAACGGAAGGTCGTCGAGTCAGGCGCGACCTTCTACGGCAAATCCGATGGGGGAGGGATCGTGACGCTGCCGCTGCGGGATCGCAACGGCGAGCCGATTGCTGCGGCGCGCTTTGTGATCAAATCGTTCCGGGGTCAAACCGAGGCCAACGCGATCACGAGGGTCGTGCCGATACGCCAGTTGATGGAAGAGCGGTTGCGATCGCACCGTCAGTTGTTCGAGTAGGATTATTTGGGCGGGGCCGTGTTGTCGGCAATCGGGACCCTGGGATCTTCGTTGAAGATTTCCAGTTTCGTAGGCGGCGGCAGATCGTCGGACGTGATCCTGCGTTGTCCACCGGATACGGAGATTCGGCCGTTTTCCGCAGCCTGCAGTCTGGGGCGTGTATTCGAGTAATCATAGGTCTCGCGGGAGATCAGCAACCCGTCGGGATTGATCATCGAATACGTGAAGCGTCGGGCACCGGTCTGGTAGAGGAGGTGAATGTTGCTGTATTGATCGATTTGAGGTTCGGGTTTGCTGAACGAAACCATTGGACCAACCGGGAATACCCGGATCACCTTCGATTCGGACGGATTGGACACCTGAAAATAAAGCATGAGCTGGCGCTGGTGGATCGTCTGCAAAAGCATGTACTGCCGCACCTCCGGGACGGACGCGGCGGCATCGGGAAGGAGGGGCACCCCGAAATCCTGGGACCAGAGTTTGGTGCCGGAGACGATGTCAAATTCGGCCGGCTTGCTCTTCATCTCCAGGTTCCACTGGGGAATGTTGACAATTGCGGTGACTGAGTAGTGATCCGGCATGGACAGGTCGAAATAGGGCGCAAGGTCGACCGGTTTCACGCCGACCTTGGAGGAGTCGAGTGTGTAATTGCCGGTGACGGGAACCGGTTCCATGGAGGCGACGATCCGGTTGTTCTGTCCCTCGACATGGAACGTGAGCCAGTTTGCCCTGTCACCCAGGACAAGCGCTTGTCCGGAAAGGTTCGTGACCCGAACATTGACGACCAGCGATTCGTGGGGCAGGAAAAATTTCTGATCCATTTCTATCTCGACGGAGACCTGACTCCGGACGAGTGGGGCCCAAGCCACCATGAATGCGAGCATTGCTAGGATTCTCATGAAATCAGTCTAGTCCTGAAAGGTGCGGGTGCAAGTGGCAATTCGGAGGCCCGGCGAGCCGGGTTTCGACCGCCGCGAGGACCCTGGCGGGGGTGATCCGGTGCAGGCATTCCAGTGGAATCGGACTCGAACACCACGGCTTCATGCAGGGAGCGCAGTCCGGGGGGGCCCTCAGGACTCCTTCCAGTTGGTGCAGGGGACCTGTTCGCCGGGGTTCCGTGGGGCCAAAGATGGAGACGACGGGACGCTTGAGAGCGGCGGCGATGTGCATGGGACCAGCATCGTTCGTGACGAGCAGGCGGCTGAGTCGGATCCTGATTGAGCCACCAGAAGACCTCGCTTCGGGGTTGGTGGAGTTTGATCAGCCTCAGGACGGGAAGTGCCTGGATCACGTCTCCCAGATCGTTCGGTTTGAGAATCAGGATTTTCATCGGTCCGCAGCCTCACGACGGAACCGAAGCCCCGGGGGCACCCGGGGAAAAGGGAGGTGCCATGGTCCGAGAGACCGTCCCGTGATTGCTCTATTTGCCGTGCGCGAGGCGTTCGGCCAGGCGTTCGGGCAGACCAGCGGCCCGGATTTTTGCCTGTGTGGCGGCGATGTCGTAGTCGAGGCGTCGGAGTTCGATGCTACCTTCGTCGAGATCGTAGATGACATACGTGGCCTTGGCCACGCCGTCGCGGGATTGGCCGACGCTGCCGACGTTGACAAAATACTTGCGGCCCGGCTCGGTCTTGAACTTCGAGTAGGTTCCGCCCCGCACGACGGTATCCCTCACAAAAGCGACCGGCACATGAGTGTGGCCGAAGAAACAGACGTTGGTGTTCTGGTAGGTGAAACTGGCGGCAGCGGCCAGTTTGTCGAAGACGTAACCCCAGCGCTGGGGACCGTCGAGAGTGGCATGAACGATCGAGAAGCTTGCCAGAAGACGGAGGTATTTGAGTTCCCGGAGCCACTGCTGGTCTTCTTCGGTCAGTTGCTGGCGGGTCCAGTTGACGGCTTCGGCAGCGTGGGGGTTGAATCCCTCCAGATCGGAATCGATGCTGCAGTATTCGTCGTGGTTGCCCTTGACGCACGGCATGCCCATCGAACGGACGATGTCGAGACACTCCTTGGGGTTGGCGTTGTATCCGACGACATCGCCCAGGCAGGCGTAGTGGGTGCAATTCTGGGCTTTGGTATCCTCAAGGACCACCTGCAAAGCTTCCAAGTTTGCGTGGATATCGGCGATGATGGCGTACTTCATCTGTCTTCTATCCTAAAATCAATTATCCGATGATTTGAAACCCTTTGAACTCATTTTTGGGTTCGTTCCAATTTGTTTCTTCATTTCGAATCAGGCTGCCAAGCTCAGATTCCCTAATTATCTTCTGAAATTCCTGCAATTCTTCCTTCGTGCCTTCCGCAACCAGCTCCACCCGGCCGTCTGCCAGGTTGCGCACGCTTCCCAGCACCTCGAAACCGGCCGCGAGGTTTTTGACGCGATACCGAAATCCGACCCCTTGAACGCGTCCCGAATAGTAGGCCTGCAATTGGCATCGACTCATACGTTCCCGTCCGGTCGTGTCACCACGCCGGACCTCGAATGTTTTTGGACACTTGCCAAGTCAGTGGATAAAGCCACACACGATCGCTTCGGCGCAAGTTCAATCTTTTACCCTCAGCGAATGGTTCCGGCAACCCTATTCCGGAAAGACAGACTCAGGCTTGCCACAGAAGCGCGAGTCTGGTCTGCTCAGGCTCTTCGAGGGGCGCGGTTGTCGGGTGCCAGGCTCCTTGAATCGACGGCGGTCCCCGTGTCGGAGACACGCCGAGATCTGTGTGACTGGGTAGGTCGCGCATGCGCCCGGGTTACTGGAATTAAAATGCCGATTCGGATCAACCTTCTCGCCGAACAGCAAGCCGCCGAAGAGGCGCGTCGGCGGGATCCCGTCAAACGATCCGCCTGGTGCGGGGGCGCTGCCGTGGTGTTGGTATTGCTCTGGTGCGTGGTCATGCAGCTCAAGGTGGGTGGCGCGCGGTCGGAGTATGCGGCGCTGGACCTTAAATGGAAGGGGATGGAATCCAATCTGCTCCAGAGCTCAAACGCTCTGATGCGGCTGGTGGATGTCAGCAGTCGCCTGGATTCCCTGCAGAGTCATTCGACCAACCGGTTTCTGTGGGCCAACGTGCTCAACGCGCTTCAGCATACCGTGGATCCCCAGGTGCGGGTGGTTGCTCTGGAGGGACGGAGTCTGGCCAAGTTGCAGGCCGGCACGGTGGTGTCCTCGAATATCATTGGTCCGAAGCCTGCGAGCAGCTGGTTGCCGTGGGCGGAGCAGGTTTCAACCCGGAACATTCCCGAGGAGGGGCGCGCTGCCATGGGGTTGTTGACCAACCGGGCGGATCTGTTGCCCTATCAATCGATGCTGTCCCCCGGGATGACCGTCACGACCAACCTCTTCGGAATGGTCGCTGCGAAGATCGAGATTGTGAAGCCGGACACGGTCACGGAGCGCATTGGGGTGACGATCCGAGCCCGCGATTACAGCACTCCTCCCGGCAGTCATGTGGATCGTTTCTTCGCGGCGGTGACCAATGCGCCGTTTTTCCGGAACCTGTTGAGCGAAACCAACAGCAGTGTGCAGCCGGAATCGATTCAGCCCCGGGTCGACACGACCGACCTGATAGCGCCGACCGCGCCTTATATTCCGTTGACGATCGATCTCCACCTTCCTCCGAGGATACGCGCCAATGAGTAAGCTTTCCCAGGAGAAGAAGAATCAGATCACCCTGGTGGTGGTGGGCACGCTCGCCGTGTGTCTGGGGCTTTGGTATGTCGTGATCGGCTCGCAGAGCGAGCAGTTGACCAAACAGAAGGATGAAATCTCGAAGCTGGATTCGAAGATTTATCAGGCCGAAAGCCGGATCCGGCGCGCGCGGTTGGTGCAGTCCGAATTGGAAGAACTGCAGGCCCGGTTGGAGGAGCGCGAGGCAAACCTGATCCCGGTCGAACAGCTGAACGGTCGGAAATGGCTTTACGACAAGCTTGTCAACTTCATCAAGGATCAATACGACGTGCAGTTGACCAATTTGAGCAACGAACCGGTGCTCGACAATGAGCAGCTGCTGCTGCCTCGGTTTGATTATTCTGCGGCTGTGTACAGGGTGGAGGTGCATGCGTTTTACCATGAACTGGGAAGGTTCCTGGCCGATTTTGAAAATTCATTCCCATTGATGCGCATCCAGAAGATCTCGGTCTGGCCCATTGCGACAGCCAAAGAATCGGTTTCTGGATTGGTGGTGGATACCCCTGAAGAGATACTCAACTCGCAGGAGATCGAACGACTCAACATCCAGCTGGATGTGGTGCTTCTCTACCGACCGCACGGCAGCTGACCCGGCCACGCCCGCGGGGATCGCGGTCTGCCGGTTCTGTGATCCCGGCTGGTTTTCGGAACCGGACGCTGTTTTTTTTGGTGTTCCGCGAGGGTTTTAGTTTGCGGGTTTTCGTGAAAAGAGCGAAGAAGCGGCTGGTCAGAGGGGCTGATGAACGGTTGTGGCGGACGATGCTTGGGCTCGGGGGTGTGTTTGGAAATCATGTAACATGTTTGAATAGTGATGGTTGCGGGAATGCGGGATGCCATTGGGTTCGAATTTGTGAAATTTCCGGGCTAGGGGATTGCTTCGGGAGCGACTTTTCGTAAATAGTAGAAAAATTTTATTCAAAAACAGTGATGGGGCTGCTTACATCTCGCACCCAAATAACGAGAAACGACAAAATGACCGAAGGCCAAAAGAAACCAATGCTCAGAGCGCCAGGAAAACAGGGCCTCTACGATCCCCAGTTTGAGCACGACGCATGTGGCGTCGGCTTTGTCGTGCACATGAAGGGGAAGAAATCGCACGAGATCGTGCGGCAGGGCATTACGATCCTGATGAATCTGAATCATCGGGGTGCCTGCGGGTGTGAGGTGAACACCGGAGATGGTGCAGGCATATTGCTCCAGGTGCCGGACGCGTTTTACCAGAAAACCATGGCGGGCACCGGAGTCGACCTGCCGGGGGCTGGCGAATACGGCACCGGTATTTTCTATTTTCCGCAGGAGACCCGCCGGAGAAGCAACTGCGAAACGATTTTTGAAAAGATCGTGGCCGAGGAGGGGCAGATCTTTCTCGGCTGGCGGTCGGTGCCCACCGACAACAGTTCCCTCGGTGCCACGGCCCTGGCCTGCGAACCCGTCATGCGCCAACCGTTCATCGCGAAGGGTGCCGGGATCAAGTCCACCCTGGAGTTTGAACGCAAGCTTTACGTCATTCGCAAACGGGCGTCCCGGGCGATCCGGTATTCCAAGGTGAAGGGCGGAGAATTTTTCTACGTTGGCAGTCTTTCCTGCAAGACGATTGTTTACAAGGGCATGCTCCTGACCGAGCAGTTGCGGGACTACTATCCGGATTTGAACGATCCGGCCATGGAATCGGCGCTGGCCCTGGTGCACTCGCGTTTCAGCACGAACACCTTCCCAAGCTGGCATCGAAGCCATCCCTATCGCTACATGGCGCACAACGGGGAGATCAACACCCTGCGCGGCAACATCAACTGGATGCATGCCCGCCAGGCCATGTTCGAGTCCGACGTTTTTGGTGATGATATCCGGAATATTCTCCCGATCATCGCCGCCGATGGAAGTGATTCGGCGATCTTCGACAATGCCATGGAACTGCTCGTTCTGGCGGGACGTTCCATGCCGCATGCGGCAATGATGATGATCCCGGAGCCGTGGACCAACCACGAGACCATGGATCCCAAGCTGCGTGCTTTCTACGAATATCACAGCTGTCTGATGGAGCCGTGGGATGGACCCGCATCCATCGCGTTTACAGACGGGGTGCAGATGGGCGCGGTTTTGGACCGCAACGGACTTCGGCCGTCGCGCTATTATGTGACCAAGGACGACCTCGTCATCATGGCGTCTGAAGTGGGGGTTCTGGACGTGCCGCCCGAACAGGTCTTGTACAAGGGAAGATTGCAGCCGGGCCGGATGTTCCTCGTGGACACCGAGCAGGGCCGCATTATTGCCGACGAGGAGATCAAGGAGAAGATCTGTTCGGAGCATCCGTATCAGCAATGGCTTCAGGAGCACATGGTGGAGCTGGCCGATATTGAGGACGCCCCGTTTCTTCCGGAGCCGAGCCACGAGACGGTGCTGCAAAGGCAGCTGGCCTTCGGGTACAGCTTTGAGGATCTGCGGATCATGCTGGCGCCGATGGCGAAGGACGGCATTGATCCGGTGGGATCGATGGGAACGGACACGCCCCTGGCGGTGCTGTCTGATAAATCCCAGAATCTGTACAACTATTTCCACCAGCTGTTCGCGCAGGTCACCAACCCGCCGATCGACTGTATTCGCGAGGAGATCGTCACGTCCACCGAGACGACCATTGGCAGCGAGGGCAACCTGCTCAACGCCCGGCCGGAAAGCTGCCGGTTGATCGAGCTCAAGACTCCGATCCTCACGAACGAAGAATTCGCCAAGCTCAAGCATGTTTCCGGCAGGGGCTTCAAGTCGATCACGCTGGACATGGTCTACCGTGTCAGCTCCGGATCCGTGGGGCTCGAACGTGCTCTGGACCGGTTGTTCGCAAAGGCCGACAAGGCGATCGCAGACGGCGTCAACATCATCATCCTGTCCGACCGCGGCATCAGCAAAACCAACGCCGCGATGCCGGCGTTGCTGGCCGTGGCCGGATTGCACCATCACCTGATCCGCAGGGGAACCCGGACCCGGGTTGGTCTCGTGCTGGAATCGGGCGAACCGCGCACGGTGCAGCATTTCTCCGTGCTCATCGGTTACGGCTGCGGTGCCATCAACCCGTACCTCGCCTTCGAGACGATCGACGACATGATTCGCCAGGGCCTGCTGCCCGAGATGAAGCATTCGGATGCCTGCAAGAATTTCGTTAAGGCGGCCGTCAAGGGTGTGGTCAAGGTGATTTCCAAGATGGGCATTTCGACCATCCAGAGCTATCGCGGCGCGCAGATCTTCGAGGCGATCGGCCTGAACAAGGATGTGATCGACAAATATTTTACGTGGACCCCCTCGCGCGTCGGCGGCATCGGCATGGATGTGATCACCCGCGAAGTGGAAATGCGGCATCGGCAGGCGTTCCCGGACCGGAAGGTCGACGGGCATGTGCTCGATGTGGGTGGCAATTTTCAGTGGCGCAAGGGCGGGGAGTACCACCTGTTTAATCCGGAAACCGTTCACAACCTCCAGAAAGCCTGTCGCAACGCCGATTACGGCGCTTTCAAGGCGTATTCCTCGAAGGTCAACGAGCAGAGCGAACAACATTGTACGCTCCGGGGCCTGCTCGGATTCAAGACATCCAATCCGATTTCGATCGACGAAGTGGAGCCGATTGAGGAGATCCTGAAACGGTTCAAAACCGGTGCGATGTCCTATGGATCGATCAGCAAGGAGGCGCATGAGTCTCTGGCGATCGCGATGAACCGGATTGGCGGCAAGAGCAATACCGGTGAAGGCGGTGAAGATCCGAATCGGTACACGCCCGACGCCAACGGTGATTCGCGGAACAGCGCGATCAAGCAGGTGGCTTCCGGTCGTTTCGGTGTGACCAGTCATTATCTGGTCAACGCCAAGGAATTGCAGATCAAGATGGCCCAGGGTGCCAAACCCGGCGAAGGCGGCCAGCTGCCCGGCGGCAAGGTGTATCCCTGGATCGCGAAGGTCCGGCATTCCACCCCGGGTGTCGGGTTGATCTCGCCTCCGCCGCACCATGACATCTACTCGATTGAGGATCTGGCCGAGCTGATCCATGATCTCAAGAACGCCAACCACCACGCGCGGATCTGCGTCAAACTCGTGTCCGAGGTCGGGGTGGGAACCATCGCCGCCGGGGTTGCCAAAGCCCATGCCGACGTGGTGTTGATCAGTGGGTTCGATGGTGGCACCGGCGCTTCGCCCTTGACGAGCCTCAAGCACGCGGGAATTCCGTGGGAGCTTGGCCTGGCCGAGACGCATCAGGTTCTGGTCATGAACAATCTCCGGAGCCGCATTGCCGTCGAGACGGACGGACAGCTCAAGACCGGACGCGATGTGGTGATCGCCGCATTGTTGGGTGCCGAGGAGTTTGGGTTCGCGACCGCGCCATTGGTGGCGCTGGGCTGCATCATGATGCGGGTTTGTCACCTGAACACCTGCCCGGTCGGGGTGGCGACGCAAAACCCCGAACTGCGGAAGCGCTTCACGGGCGATCCGGCTCACGCGGTTAATTTCATGCGCTTCATCGCCACGGAAATGCGCGAGATCATGGCCGAACTCGGCTTCCGTACGCTCAACGAAATGATCGGACGCACCGATCGTCTCGAGGCGAAGACTGCGGTGGATCACTGGAAGGCCAAGGGATTGGATTTCAGCAACATTTTGTTCCAGCCCCAAGTTGGACCCGAGGTCGGGCGGTACTGCCAGATCAAACAGGATCACGGTTTGGACCGGGCTCTGGACAACACGCTCCTGCTCAAGATCTGCGAACCGGCGCTGGAGCGCGGCGAGAAGGTCACGGCCGAGCTGCCCATTTCCAACGTCAACCGGGTGGTCGGGACAATCGTCGGCAGCGAACTGAGTCGGCGGTACGGTGTTGAGGGCCTTCCCGAAGACACCATTCGGATTCATTTCAAGGGAAGCGCCGGTCAGAGTTTCGGTGCGTTTATGCCCAAAGGCATGACCTTCACCCTGGAAGGCGACGCCAACGATTACGTTGGCAAGGGTTTGTCCGGGGGCAGGATCATTCTGTATCCGCCGGCCGGGGCGACGTTTGTTCCGGAGGAGAACATCATCGTCGGCAATGTGGCGTTGTATGGCGCGACTGCCGGGGAGGTTTATATTCGCGGCATGGCGGGCGAACGGTTTGGTGTTCGCAACAGCGGTGTGACCGCCGTGGTGGAAGCCGTGGGAGATCATGCCTGCGAATACATGACCGGGGGACGGGTGGTGGTGCTTGGCGAGACCGGCCGCAATTTCGCGGCTGGAATGTCCGGAGGCATCGCCTACATCCTCGATGAGAAGGGGACTTTCCCGAGCCATTGCAATACGCAGATGGTCGGGTTGGAGTCGGTTGAGGATTCCCAGGAGATCGAGGAACTCCGTGGGATCATTCAGCGACATGCCGAATTGACCCAGAGCGATCGTGCCAAGAGCGTGATCGCCAATTGGGAGGCCATGGTGCCGAAGTTCGTCAAGGTCATGCCGCGGGATTACAAACGCATGCTCGAATCCATCAAACGGGTGACCGACACCGGCTTGAGTGGTGAGGAGGCGGTGATGGCTGCTTTCGAGGACAACTCCCGCGATGTCTCCCGAGTGGGTGGAGGATAGACCCGGAGCGTATTTATGAGTCGTTTCGACCGGACGACGGGTGAGCCCGCCGGGGACCCGGTGGGACGGAACAGTGTTCGGATCAAGTTTAATTATTATTAGGAATGGGAAAACCAACAGGCTTTATTGAGTACCTTCGGGAATTGCCCCTCGATCGACCGGCGGTGGAGCGCATCCAGGATTGGAACGAGTTTCACGCGCACATGGACGAGGGGAAACTGCGTGAGCAGGCCGCCCGGTGCATGGACTGCGGGATTCCCTTTTGTCATACCGGCAATCTCGTCAGCGGGATGGCGTCCGGTTGCCCGATCAACAACCTGATCCCGGAATGGAACGACCTGGTTTACCGGGGATTGTGGCGCGAAGCCCTCGACCGGCTGCACAAGACGAACAATTTTCCCGAGTTCACAGGCCGGGTTTGTCCTGCTCCCTGCGAAGGTTCGTGCGTGCTGGGCATCAGCGACCCTCCCGTCACGATCAAGAACATCGAGTGCACGATCATCGACAAGGGCTGGGAAGAGGGTTGGGTGGTTGCGAAACGGCCCACCCGTCGAACCGGCAAGAAAGTCGCCATCATTGGTTCGGGTCCCGCCGGCCTCAGTGCCGCCGCGCAGCTCAATCAGGCCGGACACACGGTCACCGTGTTCGAACGGGCGGACCGTCCGGGAGGTCTCCTGATGTACGGGATTCCCAACCCGAAGCTCGACAAGAAGAAGGTGGTCCTCCGGCGCCTGGATCTCCTGGCCAAGGAAGGCGTCGTGTTTCAGACCAACACGGAAGTTGGCACGAATTACCCGGCCGAGAAGTTGATGAGCGAGTTCGACGCCACCATTCTCTGCACCGGTGCCACCAAGCCGCGCGATCTGCCCGTGGAGGGTCGCAACCTCAAGGGCGTGCATTTCGCCATGGAATTTCTCTCGGGCAACACCCGGGCTTTGCTCAATGGGAACCGGCCTGCCGACTTCATCAGTGCGGAGGGCAAGGACGTCGTGGTCATCGGTGGCGGCGACACCGGCACCGATTGCGTGGGCACCTCGATGCGCCACAAATGCCGGAGCTTGGTTCAGGTCGAAATCCTTCCAAAACCGCCCGGGGAACGCGCGGCCAACAATCCATGGCCCGAGTGGCCGAAGGTCTACAAGATGGACTACGGCCAGGAAGAAGCCGCTGCGGTTCATGGAGCGGACCCGCGTGTCTATCTGACCACCGTCAAGAAATTCGTCGGGGACGACAACGGCCAGGTGAAGGAACTCCTCACCGTGCAGATCGAATGGCAGAAGAATGAAAAGGGTCAGTTCGTGCCAAGCGAAGTGCCCGGAACCGAGAAGGTGATCCCGGCGCAGCTGGTTCTGCTGGCCATGGGTTTCCTTGGACCCGAACAGCCCCTGCTCGAACAGCTCGGCATCGAACGGGACGCACGTTCCAACGCAAAGGCAGAGTTCGAAAAATATCAGACCTCCCTCAAAGGTGTGTTCGCCGCCGGCGATTGCCGTCGTGGACAGAGCCTGGTGGTGTGGGCGTTCAACGAGGGACGCGGAGCCGCACGCGAGTGCGACCGTTACCTGATGGGATCAACCGCGCTGCCGTAACCGCCGGCACGAACTGCCGCACCGGGTTGTGCAAAGCCTGTTCACCCGGTTTCCCCCCTCTGACTGAAGTCTGGATGGGGCTCGGTACAAGGGATTGCTCCAGTCGTCGGGTTGGAGCCGGCCTTTGACATTTGGTGTTTTGTCCCCATGATGCGGGGCAGTCTGGGCGACGTTGCAGACAAGCCGGCGGCCGAATGGAAGTTGGCCCCGTGCGCCCAGCGTGTGAGCGCCAGACTGGTTTGATCATGGCCTTGTCGGATCAGATTCTACGCGGCAGTGGGGGAGCTGGGCGTGACTTCGCCAGCACTCATTGGAGTGTTGTGTTGTTGGCCGGGGAGGAGCATTCCCCGCGATCGTTCGCGGCCCTCGAAAAGCTCTGCCAGGCGTATTGGTATCCACTCTACTCCTTCACGCGACGTCAGAGGAACGACCCGGACGCGGCGGCCGATCTGACCCAGGCGTTTTTCACCCATTTGCTGGCGACCAACGCCCTGGCTTCCGTGAGCCCTGAGAAGGGCCGGTTCCGTTCCTTCCTTCTGGCGTCCCTCAAGAATTTCCTGGCCAATGAATGGAACCGCGCGCGGTGCCAGAAGCGGGGAGGCGGCAGGCCCGTGTTTTCGCTGGATGCTGAGACGGCCGAGGGCCGATATCAGATTGATCGCGCCGATGAGATCACACCGGACAAGATCTTCGAGCGGCGCTGGGCCGAGACCGTTCTCAGCCGGGCGCTGGATCGGTTGCGCCGAGAGTGCGACGGCCCGGAGAAAACCCGACGGTTCGAGCACGTCAAGGTGTTCCTCCTGGGGGATCAGGGGACGGATTCATTTGCCGGGTTGGCGCTGCGGTTGAATCTGAGCGAGGGGGCGGTCAAGGTCTTTGTGCATCGTTTGCGGAGGCGGTTTCGGGAGTTGATACGCGATGAAATCGCCCAGACGGTCCTTCGACCCGCAGACATTGATCAGGAACTTCGCGACCTGTTCGTGGCGTTTGGTGATTGACCGGCCCGAAGCGCGATGTTCGAGATTGTCTGACCCATGTTTTCCACTGCTCGCGCCGATCCCGGAGCTTGTTCTCCATCCGTAGGACCGTGATTCCATGCAACCGATGCAACCCTGCCCGATTTGCCAGCGTCTTCCCGTCTCCAGCGCGCCGGAGGGCTTGTGTCCGAAATGCCTCTGGGCTTCGCTGCTCGAACCCGATGGCGAACTGTTGGAATCCGGGGATCCGCCTTGGGAGGATGCCATCCCGAGCGCGTCCCTCGAACCGCGGGTTTCGTTGCCAAGGTTTGATGATTATGAACTTTTGGGTGAAATCGCCCGGGGTGGCATGGGGGTTGTTTATCGGGCGCGTCAAATCAGTCTCCAACGCATCGTGGCGTTGAAAACGATCCTGACGGCGCGGCTTCCAGGCGAATCGGAGATGCGGCGGTTTCGGGCCGAAGCCGAGGCGGTGGCCAGCCTGGAACATCCGCACATCGTGCCGATCTTCGAAGTCGGAGAGAACGACGGAGTTCCGTACTTCACGATGAAGTATGTTGCCGGCGGCAGTCTGGCCGACCAGCTTTCTCGTGGGAGCCGACGTGAGGAGGCGGTGAATTCCGGAGTTTCTGGAAAAAGAGAATTAGAGCCTCCTCACGTCGGCTCCTACGATTTCAAAGGCATCGTCATTCTTCTGGCCAAGGTCGCCCGGGCCGTGCACCACGCTCATCAGCACGGCATTCTTCATCGCGACATCAAGCCGTCCAACATTTTGCTGGATGAACAGGACGAACCGCTGGTGACGGATTTCGGTTTGGCCAAACAAATCGAGACGGACAGTCAGTTGACCTTGAGCGGCACGGTTTTGGGGACTCCGGCCTACATCGCGCCGGAACAGGCCTCGGGAAACAGGAGCCTCACCATCGCGGCCGACATTTACAGTCTGGGTGCCGTGTTTTACGAACTGTTGGCGGGACAACCGCCCTCTCAGGCGGAGACCCCGCTGGAAACCCTCCGGCGGGTGGTGGACGAGGATGTCCGCCGACCGAGCGCCCTCAATCCCGGAATTGATCGGGATCTGGAAACCATCTGTTTAAAATGTCTGCAAAAGAATCCCGCGCGCCGCTACGCCTCGGCCGGCGCGCTGGCTGAGGATTTGGAACGATGGCAGCGGCATGAACCCATCCGCGCCCGGCGCGTCTCGGCGGGCGAGCGTTTGCTCAAATGGACCCGGCGTCACCCCGCGTTTGCCGCCTTGCTGCTGGTGGCCTTCGTCACCCCCGCCGTGATGATTGCCGTGCTCTTCAAGGCCCAGGCAACCGTGCTTCAGGAACGAAATATCGCCCGGAACCAGGAACGAAAGGCAAACGATTCGGCTGCCAGCGCCCGGGCGTCCGCTCACGAAGTGAGTGTGGCCCGGGAACACACCCGCCAACACTTGTACGCCGCCGACATGCTCCTGGCCCAGAATGCCCTGGACCAGGGAAATCTCGAATTCGCCCGGAATCTGGTCGAAGCGTATCGTCCGGGTCGTTGGGATGTCCCGAATCTCCCGGGTGCCGGCGGAGATGACCTGCGGGGCTTTGAGTGGCGCTATCTCTGGGCCCGATGCCGGGGGGACAAACGCCAGACGCTGGAGGGACATTTGAGTCCGGTTTATTCCGTGGCGTTCTCGCCGGACGGCAAACAGCTTGCCTCGGGCGATGCTCCGGGAAAGGTTCTGATCTGGGACATCGCGACCCTGCGGCCGAGTCTGACTTTGAACGTGTCCGATAAAGCCATCGTGCGAATCGCGTTTTCCCACGATGGGGGGGCTCTCGCCACCGGGGACGAACTGGGCAGGGTGAAAGTCTGGGATCTCCGTACGCGCGACATTGTGTGGCGTCACGAGGGACGGAACGTCGCCGGTGTTCAGTTTTCTCCCATCACCAACTGGATCGGGGTGACGGAAGGGGATCTGGGCAAATCGACGAATTCTGTGGCCCGGGTGGTGGACTGGACAACCGGCAGGGAGGTGTTTCGCGTGGGGCCAATTGCGGATTTCGAGGCCTTTACACCCGATGGCCGATGTGCCCTGGTCACCCGGCCCAGGGCGGTGGGAACGGAAATCTGGGATTTGGAGCTTGGGCGGGTGGTGAAAACCGTGCCTGAGTTCAACGGAACTTCCCTGGTATCGCCGGACGGCCGCCTTTCGGCCGGGGTCTGGCCGGGGCGGGGGATATTCCTGGCGCATCTCACGGAATCCCAACCGTCGGTGTGGTTAAGTTCCACGGCGGCTCTTGGTTTGGGGGCAAGCCTTGCGTTTTCGCCGGACGGCACGCACCTGGCCAGTGCCGGTTCCGATCAGGTGATACGTGTCTGGAACATGTCCGACGGACGGGAGGTGGGGCGACTGTTGGGCCACCTCACCGGAGTCACCGGCGTTGCCTTTTCACCCGACGGTCGGCATCTGGCTACGGCCGGCATGGATCACAAGGTGTTGCTCTGGCCGACCACCTGGAAGAACGAGGCGCTGGTGCTTTCGAACACCTGGCCGCCGTACGTTCTGTCGCCCGACGGCCTCCGGCTCGCCGGAATGGCTGGAACCGACGTCACCGAACGCACCGAACTTCAGGTTTGGAATACGCATACGCTCCAGTCCGTGACGTTGCACAAAAGTCGCAAACCGCCGATGCCGGAGTTTTTTTCCGGCGACAGCCAGACGCTTTTCGCGCGGGAGGAACCTCAAACGAATGGCATGCTGCCCCTGCTGCGGTGGGACCTGCGCGTCCCGGCTGATCCACCGAATGCCGCTTTTCTGCCGGTAAAACACACGACCGAGGTGTTGGGCAGTGCCGCCACCCTGGATGGGAGCCTCTACGCGGTCGGTCAGCGGGGAACGGACGCCGTTTCGTTCTGGAATCCCCTGAACGGGCAGGCCCTGGATGAGATGAATGGCCGCCCCGGGATCGAAATCGGGGTGCCACACCGGTTTTCGCCCGACGGGCGGCACCTGGCCACCCACGCGCTCTGGAGCGAAGTTCGGTTGTTGGATCGGAGCCTGCCCCAGGAGATTCCGCATGCGCGGCTGCCTTACACGTCGATCCGGGAATCGGCATTCTCGCCCGACGGCCGGATTCTGGCCCTGGCTTGTGAGGATCATTGCATCCACGCCCTGGACACCGCAACGCTTGAGGAAGTGGCGATCCTGCGGGGGCATCAGCAGCCCGTGGTTGCCGTGGCGTTTTCCCCGGATGGCCGGACCCTGGCTTCGTGCAGCCTTGGGGGCGCCATCAAACTCTGGTCCTGGCCAGCCCGCCGGGAGGCGGCGACCCTGGCAGGGGGACCCACGGACTTTTGTTTCCTGGCATTCAGCCCCGATGGAAATACCCTGGTGGCTGGGGGCTGGGGGCAAACCCAGATCTTTCGTGTGCCTTCGTTCCTGGAGACCGACCGCGAATGGTGACGCCACGGAGCGTCCCGCACACCCATCGGTTCCCCGTAACTTCAGCAGGGTAGCTTCAGGTCGGGTTCCCGCCGCAATGACCGGTGTTTACTCCGGAGCGAACAGTTTTTTCGAACCGCAAAAGATTTTTAAAAAACTTTGTACCTTTTTCCGGGATTTCGTTTTGGAACCAGTGGAATCTCATCGAATGGATTCTAAGTTTGATGAAAAATACAACCGTGCCGTATGAAGTGATTGACGACTCCGATCATCCCCTCGCGGTTTGTTCGGGCGTTCGGGGCGCCGGTCGATCCGGGTGGCTCCGGGCGTTTTCACCCCGTCTCTGCGTCGTGGGTCGTGGTTGCGGCGGGTTTGGGATGCCGGCCTGTTGGAACAAAGCATTCAACCTCAAGGGATCGCCCAACTGCGCAGCCTGAGCCTGCAACCGCATGGGATCACGTTCCGAGAATCGGCGGTTTGAACTGGAGGTTCTGGAACCGCGGCTCTTGATGTCTGCCGATCCATTGCTCGCCGCCGACCCCGCCGACCCTGCGGAATCCGCTTCTTCGATCGTTGCGGAAAACATCCTCACGGAAACCGTCCATGGGGGAATCGCCGCCGATGCAGCGGCGCAGATGGATGATATCTTTGCCGGGATCGTGCAGGAAGACCTCGCTGAGGGGGATGACCTTGTCTTTTCTCAGTCGGTTCCCGCCAGTGATCAACTCGCGCTGGCTGATGTCGCTCTTTTGTTTTCTGCGGCGACGATCGAGGGGATCACAATCATAAGCCATGGATTTGCCCTGACCGGGGGCGGATTCCAGCCGTTTGGCTGGAATGCCATCGCCGCCGGAGGGGATTCCCTGCTGTCGCTTGCCCGTGCGATTCGCAATCGCGCCGATTTGGAAAACGGATCGACCGGAGACGCCTGGTTGATCGACTACGATTTGGTCCAGGAAGGAACAGCCGGGTATTTCGATGGTCTGCAATCCGTCTTGCCAATACACCCCAACGATTCCGGCGAGGTGGTCCTGTTGTTCGATTGGGCTCCGGACTCCAACAATTCATCTGCGGGCTGGGGAGAAGCCGCCGGAGACGCGTTGTTCTCGATGCTCGCAGGGCTGGGTTTTGTCAGTCCTGAAACACATTCATCGAAAGGGCCGCTTCATTTCATCGGTCACAGCATGGGAACCGTTGTAACCAGCGAAGCCGTCGAACGGCTCGCGGCGTACGACGTGCCGGTGGACCATGTCACCTACCTGGATCCGCACGACTTCGACCAGAAATGGATCCCCGTCGATGGACCTCAGCGCCTGTACGACCTGGGACGTCCGCCTGATTACGGCACTTCGGTCTGGAACAACGTTGCGTTCACGGACGTTTATTACCAAACCCGTGGAACAAACAGCAGTTTCGGGGTCGACCTTCACGGCGCTTTCCTGCCCAACGGACGGCCGATTCCCGGCGCGTTCAACCTTTACCTGGTTGATCAACTCCCGCCATCCCCCGCGCCCGGAGCGGGTGGGGATCACAGCTACGTCTGGGAAGGTTTTTACACCGCCACGGTCACTCAGAGCGATTTCGAAGACGTCGACAACGACGGGTTGGGGAACGAGGACACCAACCACAATG
This sequence comes from Verrucomicrobiota bacterium, assembly GCA_021733945.1. Classification (GTDB taxonomy): domain Bacteria; phylum Verrucomicrobiota; class Verrucomicrobiia; order Limisphaerales; family SIBE01; genus JAIPJX01. The sequence continues at coordinate 35,948 of JAIPJX010000010.1, forward strand.
ACAGACTGGATGCCGGCGAGGATTTAAACGGGAACGGACGACTCGATCTGGGTGAGGACCTCAAGAACGATGGAGTGAACGATCGGTTCTACAACCCGCAGGACCCGGTGTATTCCTATTCCAACATCGTTGTGCCGGTTGCAGGCTACGATTATGGCCGGATCAGCGATCCCACTCTGCTGAACCGAACCAGTTCACCCGCTGTTCCCAACTTTTACGGCCCGTCGCAGGATCACACCTACAGCTCCCCCCTGCTGGTCACGAACGGAACCTCTTCGGGCACTCCAAACCTGGCTGGTTTGGCCTCCCTCGGCCTCACAACCCAGGACGTGGTTGATGCTTCGTGGTTGCCGGTCTGGTCGCCAATGGGGTCGAGCCACTCGTTCGTGAATGGAAACTTCCAGAACGCCGGCAACCTTCTGGGCATCATTCCGGGTTGGACGGAACATGGCGGTGGCGGCCGGGGCTCGGCAGTGACGAGTCTGTGGGATGGGAACGGCTACCTGGAACTGGATTTCCGCGGTGCCAACCGGACCCACAATTGGTTCTATCTGGATCCCGCCGCGGCCAATCTCGTGTTCGATCTCTCGGTCGGCAATGCAAGTCCGGACGACACGTTGATCGTGGAGCTGGGCGACGTAAACGGGGGCATGCATGTTCTCGGGGTTTTCCCGCTTGCCGCCCTCGGCCCGGATTTTATCCCCCGATCTCTGCCGATTCCGTCGGGTCTGCGCGGGCAAGTCATGAACCTGACATTTCGGATCGACCCCATGGGGAGCCCCGAAGTGGATTCGCTGGTGCGCATCGACAATGTGGAATTCCACGACGTGGTCAGTGCTGCGAGACTCGCTGAGATCAAACCGAGCAGGGCGTTGGACAACTACCAGAATCTCGTTCCGGCGGACCTCGTCAGAATGCTTCGGCAATTGGGGGATGCGCTGCAACAGGTCGGGACCTCCGCTTTTCTCGACATCCCCCTTCCGTTTGCCTCCGGTTGGACCGTGGGCCAGTCATCCGACTTTGCCGGTGCGTTCATGGACACACTGTACAAAGAGTTGATAGGGATCCAACTCGTTCCGGGAGCTCAGGCCGATTCCATCCGGAATTTCGGCCGAATCCTTTCCCCAGACGCGGTCTTTTCCCTGCAAATTGACAATGCGGCACCGGTTCCCATCATCGTTCCGGCATCGGCCACATTGAATAATCACACGCTCGCGGAGCTGACGGTGGATTTTAACGAGGCGTTCGGGCTGGCCGGAATCGGATCCAGTGTCGAGGCTCGAATCACCGAGCAGGGAACATTTGTCATCGCCCTTGAGACAGGTGTCGGAACAGCGCTTAAAATCATCATCGACGATCCCTCAAATCCGATCGCAACCGAAATCGGATTCATCAATGGTCAGGAGGGAACCGAGACCCCGTTGTTCGCCAGTTTCGTCGATTTGGCGGCTCGCATCGGGAAGATCATCGATCCAAACGGACCGACGCTGATCCCGACATTCGATCCTGTTTCCCAGGAAGTCACGATGCCCCTCCACTTCGATTGGACCGGGTCAAGCGATGTTCCTCTGGACATTGCCGAGGCTCTCGGTCCGATCGCGGACTTCAGCACCACGGCGACGTTCAGCATCGCCACGACGCTCACATTCGATTTGACGGTCGGGTTTGCGCTGACGCCAACAAATACTCCCCGACTTGTCACCACCGCCTTTGTGCCGCCACCCAGCAACGGCCAGCTCCATGCCAACTCGAGTTTCCTGGTCGTCATCGGAGACGAAGACCCTGTTCCCGTCACCCTGACCGCCGCAAGCACAAGCACCAACACATCCCTCGCCGACCTGGTCGCCACCCTGAACACCGCGCTTGCAGCTGCCGGTCTCGGGCACCTGGTTCTCGCGCAGATCACGGGCGGCACCCACATCACCCTGGCTGTCCTGAATGAAGATTTGGATGGCGACGGTCATTTGGATGTGAACGAAGACCTGGACAACGATGGCGTACTTGACCGCGTCGAAGATGTGGACGGCGACGGACACCTCGACGTCTTTGAGGATCTCAATGGGGATGGAATCCTTCAGTCCTGGGAGGATGCCGATGGAGACGGTCACCTCGATGTCAACGAGGACCTGGACGGGGATGGTTCCCTCGGAACGGTGGACGAAGACATTGATCACGACGGTCATCTCGATGTGGCCGAAGACACCATCATCCCGAACAATGGAATTCTCGATTCTCTCCTTGGAGTTCGATCCCTCCAGATCGTCGCCGACCCGGCGGATCCGATTTTTACAGAAGTCGGTTTTCTTCCGGAAACGGCGCGGGTCCAATCGCGGGGTCTGTTCCTCGACAACGCCAGGATCTCAGGCGAGATGACCGTTGGACTTTCGGACCTCACCGCGGCAGCCCGCTTCAGCGTTTTCGGAATCGAGATCAGCGACGGCTCGGCCCTTGGTCATGTCGCGTTCGACATGATGCTGCAGAACCGCGCGGCAACCTCGCGTCGTGTGCCGCTGTCCGAACTGTTTGCCGCCGCAAACGCGGGTGCGATCGGCACCGTGGTGGGCAGTTCGACGGGACTGGGCACGCAGCCCGTGGTTGAGGGTTCCCTCAACCTCACTCTTGGCCCGACGATCACGATTTCGCCTTCCCTGTTCACGCTTCCAGCGGATGCCAGGATCATCATCGGCGTTCCGGATATCACCCGGCTCAGGGATTCGGACGGGGACCTGGTGATCCACTCGGGCACGGATTTGGTTGTGCCGATGACATCGCCCGATCCCGGAATTTGGCTGGTTTATCCGGAACTCGACGGACTGGCTCAATTCAGTTGTTTAAACGCATCCGCATACATCCTGGCACTCGACCAACTGGTCCAGGACTTGGGCCAGCTGAGTGACTTTGGATTTTTGAACGAACCTTTGCCCCTCCTCAACGAGTCTTTGAGCGACTTGATTGGCCAGGCATCGGAGCTCGCCCAATGGCTGGATGCCGTGCGATCGAACCCCGGCGCAACCCTGGCCTCGCTGGAAACCAATCTCGAAACGGCACTGAACATCGACCCGTCCCTTTTCGCGTTCACGGTCGATGACGTGCCCAACCCGTCGTTGACGCCAAATGGAACCGCGTATTTCAACCCCCCCGGCACAAACAACGCACTCCGGTTTACAAACACCACATCGGACAGCGTCACGGTCCGCATTGTGGATGACGGCACCGTCAAAAATTCCGGGACAACCAACGGTGCCATCGCAACCTGGGATGCTGCAAACCATACGTTTACCATCAACGTGAATTCCGGGGTGACCACGGCGGATCACGTGATATTGGCCGCCACAGGGTCGCCCATCACCGTGACCCGTGACGTCAATGCGGAACCGACCCATGACGGGTCTGGTGTCATGACCAAGACCGCCCTCAAGCTCCACTTCAATCTCAACCTCGCCTATGGGGAACAGCGATCCTTCGAGCTCAACCTGGCGAATCTGGTGCCGCTTCTGCCATCCGGTTCTCCTGCGGCCAGCCTTCTCGGCGGACTCACGTCCTTCATTGATGTCGAAGGCACGGGCAGGTTGAACATCAACGCAAGCGCCGCGCTCAGGATCGATTTCGGCCTTGATGTCACGAACCCTTGCGCACCCCGCCCGTTTCTTTACGACACCACGGATTTAACCCTGAAGGGGCGGGTCACGGCCACGAACCTGGATTTTCAGGCGGCGCTGGGCCCTCTCGGCATCTTTGTGGAAAACGGGTGGGCAGCATTCGATTTGGACGGCGACGCCGGGACCGCGGACGACGCATTATTCGCCCTGGCGCTTAAGCCGGATTCAAAAGGGCGGTATTACCTCGGAACGGGCGGCGATCCATTTGACAGCTCGAACGTCACGGTTACGGCGAACGCGGCGGTGGGTGTTGCTCTTCCCCTGTACTTCCCGGCGCAAGGCATGCCGTTCGGCAATAGCTCGGCGGACAATAACAGCGACTCGTATCCGGACAATTATTTCGTGCTTTCGATCCCCAGTCTGGCGAATGTTTTCGACGGGGTTCCCGGCAGTGTCATTGTCATTACGCCGGACTTCAACAGCCTGCTTGGCACCTTTGATGTCTGTGATCTCATCCAGAGTTCCGGCGTGTTGCTCGACGGCCTCGATGAGCTGCTTGGCAAGATCGAGAACGGCCTGGATCAGGTGGCGTTCAGCGGCAATTTTCCGCTGGTCGGCGACAAACTGGCACAAGGCGCAAACTTCATCCGCGATTTCCGGACCGGTTTGCTCGCCGAAATGCGTGCCCAACTTGCCAATGTCGGAGGAGATCCGATCAACCTCGTCAAGCAGGCTGTCTGGAACGTGCTGGGTTCCCAGGGCCTGGATATTCTTGTGCGCCCTTCCACCGGAGTCGGCGATCTGACCGGCTGGAGTGATCTGGACATCGCCTGCGACGGCAATGAGATCCTCTTCAATCTCCGGTTGAAGAGTGCCATCACGGTGGTCGACACCAGCGCGAATCCGATCGCCATTGACATCGGGTTGCCGTCGCTTGGCCTGGAGATCAATGGAAACGTCCAGATCGAACTGGGTTTTGATCTGCGCCTCAGGTTCGGAATCAACAAGACGGAGGGCTTTTATTTTAACACGGACAATCCGGGTGGATTGCCTGATCTGGATGGATTGCCTGAACTGGTCATTGATCTGATGGTCACGACGCCTGGCCTCGACGTGACTGGATCCCTGTTCTTTCTCCAGCTAAACGTCAAGGATGGTCACGGGGGCACCGATTCCAGCCATTTTGGAGGCCAGTTGACCGTCGACCTGCTCGACCCTGTTGGAGAGGGCGACAGGCTCACCTTCGCCGAAATGCGCAGTGGTGCCTTCAGCTTGCCCGATACGTTCCAGGTCGCGATGAACGTCACCGCCGATGTGAACCTCGATCTCGAAATCACGTTCGGCGGCAACGCGGCCTTCCCAAGGATTACAGCCGAGTTTGACCTGGACTGGCTCTGGTCGAATCAGTCCACCTCGGGCGGCACCCTCGCCGTTGGGTTTAATCACATCACGGTCGACGCGGGAAGTTTCCTCTCGGACCTTCTCGTGCCGATTCTCAAACAGGTCGAGAAGGTAACCGGTCCCGTCGCGCCCATCGCCCGAATGCTTGTCACACCCATCCCCGGCCTTTCGGATCTCGCGGGCAACGACATCACATTGCTCGATATTGCCGAGGGGTTCGGCTACCTGAAGCCCAGCACACGCAAGTTCATCGAAACGGTCATCGGAATCCTGGACATCATTGAATCCATGGAAGGAACCACCGGAAACCTTTCGTTTGATTTGGGAAGCTACCAGGTTGCAGGCATTCCCGGGGCCGGTTCCGAGGCCGTTGCCGCCGGATCGTGGCTGGACCTGCCGGCAACGTCCGCTCCACCTCCCTCCGGTGCCGGAGAGCACATTCGCAGGGCCCTTGCCAGATTGCGCGACCTCGGTTTCGAATTCCCTATCCTTAACCTGGGGGAACTTTTCAAAATGTTCCAGGGCCAGCCCGCAAGCCTGGTCGAATACACGATGCCATCCCTGGAATTCGACTTCACCTTCTCGCAGTCGATCTCGCTGTATCCACCCTTCCTCACTCTGGTTCTGGGCGGCTCGGTCAGCGCGCGATTGGATCTCACCTTCGGCTTCGATACCTACGGAATCCTCATTTACAAGGAAAGCCACAATGCCCTCGATATCCTGCAGGGGATCTACATCAAGGACACCGACGGCAACGGCGTGGATGTGCCGGAAATGGTTCTCTCCGGCGGCATCTTTGCGGGTGCCGCAGCGGGCGTTTCCTTCGGTCCGATCGAAGTCCTCGCCGGAGTCGGAGGCGGTTTGTTCATCGATCTCGAATTCAACCTGAACGATCCGGACAACGACGGCAAGGTGCGCGCGCTCGAGATCCTCGCCAATGCGGAGCGGGACATCCGCTGCATATTTGACGTCCACGGCGAAATCTACCTGGTTCTCTCCGCGTTTTTGAAGGTCAAAGCCGTCTTCTTGAAGTTTGAGAAACAATGGGATTTCCCCAGGATCAACCTCTACGAATTTGATCTGACCTGTCCGCCGCCCATCCTCGCGCACACCGACGGCACTCAGCTTGTGCTTCACGTGGGAGCGAACGCGCATCTGCGTGAGGAGATCGACACGGAAGACACCAACGAGTCTGTCGTCATTCAGCACCTCCGCGGTACGGCAACCAGCGAAACTGTTTTGGTGAAGTGGAACGGTTTCCAAAAGGAATTTGAGGGCATCTCTTCCATCGTGGCGGATGGTGGCAATGGCGACGACACCCTGGACGCGCGTGGTGTCCTTGCACAGGTGCGGTTCAATGGCGGAATCGGCGACGATACCCTTTATGCCTCCGATAACCCAACCAACATCATCCACGGCGGCGCGGGGAACGACACAATCGTCGGCACCCTGAGGCTCAGCAATACGATGATCTGGGGTGAGGACGGCAACGACACAATCACCGGCGGGTTGCACAACGACGTTCTCCGTGGTGGCGCGGGAAACGACATGATGTCGGGCAACGGCGGCGATGACCTGCTTTATGGAGAGGACGGCAATGACCGGCTCGTCACTCTTGGCGGGGCGGATCTGCTCTTCGGCGGTGCGGGTGCTGACGTGCTCGATGGAGGCGGAGGGGATGATCAGCTCTTTGGCGAAGACGGCAACGACGAACTGAACGGTGGCCGGGGCAACGACCGGCTCGTGGGTGGAGTCGGCGCGGACACGCTCGACGGGGGTGTCGGCGACGATGTGCTGGTGGGCGATTTCGGCACGATCGTCGACCGGTTCGAGGTCAGGGGCATCACCGGATCCGGAGATGATTTGCTGATCGGCGGTGCCGGCAGCGATGTGATCTTCGGGGGCGGCGGCAACGACACTCTGTTCGGGGGCACCCTGACAGTCAGCGGCACCGCGACTCCAATCGAGCCCGACGGTGTGGACTTTCTGGATGGCGGTGCCGGCAACGATGTCGAGTATGCGGACGACGCGTTCGCCCCCGCCGGCGTGAGCCCTTCGGGCCCAAGCGTCAGCGGTCGCGTCTGGTCCGACACCGATGGCGATGGAATTCGCAGCCGTTGGGAGCCCGGCATGGCGGGCGTCACCGTCCATCTGTACAACGCGACGACACAGGTGCTGGAAGACACGATGACCACCAACGCAAGTGGCCGATACAACTTTGGCGGCCTGCACCCGGGGGATTATTATGTCAAGGTCCTGAAGCTGGATGCCGGGCAGGTTTTTTCTCCGCAGGATGTCGGCCCCAACGACGCGCTCGACAGCGACACTGTCGGCGACCCGGATACCACGAGCGGCCAATCCGCGGTATTCACGCTGGATCTGACTAGCGCAGTCAGCGTGGATGCAGGCCTTCGCGGCCCGCCGATCCTCGTCATTGACGACGTCACCCAAATCGAAGGAAGCACGCTGGGAACCACGATGTTCCTGTTTACAGTCAGCCTCAGCGCGCCAGGCGCGCTGCCGGTCACCGTCAAATATCGAACCGCCGACGTGGCTGCCACCGCCGTGGAAGATTATACCCCGATTGCGGCACTTCCCTCGAACACACTTGTTTTTACACCCGGCACGACCCGCTTGACCATTGCCGTGCTCGTCCGTGCGGACAACGTTTACGAAGGCAACGAAACGTTTAATGTGCTGCTCAGCGATGCACTCGAAGGCAATTCAACCGTTCTTGCCATCGCCAAGGCGACCGGCCAGGGCTTGATCCTCGACGACGATCCCAGGCCCGCAATCACGATCGACGACCGCACTGTTCCGGAAGCAGCGGGCGGGACCACGGCAAAATTCACTCTACGCCTGTCAAATCCGAGCAGCCAGACCATCACCGTCGGGTGGACCACCGCGGATGCCACGAATTCCATGGGGGAGAATACACCGGACAGCGCGCATTTCGGTGATGACTACGTTCCGGGCAGCGGAACGGTCACCTTTTTGCCGGGTGTGACGGAACAGATCGACGTCATATCGGTTTCCGTAATGGATGATGCACTGGACGAACGGGCCGAACACCTCCTGGTCGCTCTGGCGAATCCGGTGAATGCCACCCTCCTTGACGGTTTTGGAAATGCGACCATCGTGGACGATGACACCCCGCCCGTGGCGACGATCAACCCGGCTCTGGTGCCGGTCGCCGAGGGCCAGGCGGGTTACCACCCGGCGACCTTCACGATCAGTCTCGACAAGCCGGTCGCACTGGACGTGACGGTTGATTGGGCGACGGCGCGCGGCACCGCGACCGACGCGGGTTCCAGCAGCTTCGATCAGCCCGACTTCGAGAATGCAACCGGCAGCGTCACCTTCAGTCCGGGCGGGTCGCTGTCACAGACGATCTCGGTGAACGTTCTGGGCGATACGTCCATCGAGGGAACGGAGTATTTCTTCGTGAATCTCATTCGCGCGGAAAACGCGACGATCGGCGACAATCATGCAATCGTCGAGATCACCGATGACGACAACGGCGCGGACGTGGGGCCATGGTACGTGCAGTTCAGCGACGTGAATTATTCGGTGAGCGAGGATGGTGGTTTCGCGGAAATCACACTCGTGCGCGCCACCGGAAGCTCGGAGGGGGTCGTCGTTTTTTACACGCAGAATGGCACCGCCACCGCCGGTCTGGATTACACAAGCACCCGGACCCTTGTCCGTTTTGCAGCCGACGAGACCGAGCGGTCCGTTTTTATCCCGATCCTCGACGACACGCTGATCGAAGGCACTGAGACGGTGAATCTATTCCTCCGCAACCCGGCGGGTGGTTCCGCGCGGGGCGAGGTCACAGCCGCCACGCTTGCCATTCTCAACGATGAACTCCTCCCGACAGTCTCGATCGACGACGCACTGGCAACGGAAGGCGACGCGGGTTTTACGTCAATGACCTTCACGCTTCACCTCTCCGCCAGTTCGGAGATCCCTGTCCACGTGCCCTGGAGCACGAACAATCGTTCCGCTCTTGGCGGTTTTGACTACGGCACGGCCTCGGGCGTCGCGACCTTCGGTATCCATGCGCTGACGGCAACTCTCACCATCACGGTCAGCAACGATATCATCGCGGAACCGGTCGAAGAGTTCGTCATCAACCTTGGCCTGCCCGATCAAGCCACCCTCGCCGATCGTCAAGGGTTGGGGACGATCATCGACAACGATAAAACGCCGGTGTCCGGCCGGGTCTTTCTCGACTCGGATGCGGATGCGTACTTCGACCCTTCCGAGCACGGACTCGCGAATCTGCAATTGAACGTCACGGACTACTCCGGTGCGAACGTCACGGTGCTGACAGACTCCGCCGGCGATTGGATTGCGGCGGTGCTCATGGGCGCAACCAGCATCCAGGTGCTGGAACCTGGTCTCCCTCCGGGACTGGTAATCAGCACCGGCAACAACCCGCAGACCGTGACCATTGACGGCTCGAACGCGGTCGGCGGAGACGTCGGGTATCGGCCGGAGCTCCTTCCCCACGTTCCGCCCGATTCCATTGGCGAAGGCAGTGGCGGGTCGGACGATACGGTTTTCGGCGGTCCCGACAACGACATCATCAACGGCGGTGGCGGCAACGACTACCTGATCGGCGGACATTGGCTGCTCGGTGGAGTTGGTCCTTACGATGCCTACCTCGCACAGGCCAATTCCTCGGGCCGGATCAATCTCGCCCCTCTTCCCATGAACGACGGCGGCACAATCATCGGCCAGGCCTTCAACGACGCCAATAACAGCCAGGTGCGCGACGGCGCGGATTCTCCGGTCGCCGGCGTTGGCGTCAATCTGTTCGACAGCGGTTACGGGTTTATCACCGGCACCATTACCGACGTCAATGGCCTTTACAGCTTCAGCCATCTTGCCGAGGGCAGTTACCATGTTCAGTTTGTCGCGCCCCCCGGCTTTCGTTTCATCACGTCCAACGCGGGTACCGACCTGATCGACAGCGATGCGGACTTACTCACCGGTTTCACCGCGATGATTTCCATCAGCGGAAATACCGCCGTTGCGAATGTCGATGCGGGCGTCGCGGTTTTGCCGCCGGTCAGCCCGGGCCCGTGGGCGCTTTCTTTCAACTCAAGCGCATACAACATCTGGGAGAAGGATGGTTCCGCACAAATCATCATTGATCGCGTGCCCGGGAGTTTTGAACCGCTTGCCGTTGTGTTCCCGCAGGATGGCACGGCGCTTGCCGGTGCCGACTACACGGCATTCCTCCGGCGTCTCGTTCGTTTTGACGGAGCGGCCACGGAGGAAGTTGTGAACGTTTCGATCACACCGGATCATGAGAGCGAGGGACTCGAAACGGTGTTCCTGTTCCTTCGTAATCCGACCGGTGGTCCCGTGCATGGCCAGCGTCCCGATGCGGTGTTGCTCATCTTCGACAGGCTGCGCCAGGACGACGACCGGCTCATGGGCAGCCACGGCGATGATCGGATGGTCGGCGACGACGGTTTTGTGGATTCCTTGTCCGGCGTCGCGACCTTCATTGGCGGCAACGGGAACGACGTGCTCAATGGGGGCGCTGGTTTCGATTCGCTCCATGGCCAGGATGGCAACGACCGGCTCGAGGGCGGAGCGGGTGACGATCTGCTCGAGGGCGGGACCGGCAATGACGTCTATGTCTTCGACGCCGACACACCCGCCGGCATCGACCTGCTGAACGAATTGCCCGGTGCGGCCAACGGGATCGACACGCTCGATTTCTCCCCCACAACCGGTGTGGCGGTTCGTATGGATCTGGCCATCGGTGGCACTGCGCAGGACGTCGGCACGGTGGGGATGTCCCTGTATTTGCGCCTGACACTTTCGGATGGAAACGCGATCGAAAACCTGGTCGGCGGCGGCGGGGACGACACTCTCCTGGGAAATGCTTTGGACAATACCCTGACAGGAGGTCCCGGCGGCGACATGATCGATGGGCGGTCGGGCACCGACCTGCTCGCCGAGTCTCGCGACGTCGATTTTGTGTTGACCAACGCAACGCTCGAGGTTTTTGGTCTGATGGAACTCGACACGCTGATCGGCATCGAACGGGTTTCCCTGGTCGGTGGTCCGGGAGACAATCGCTTCGATGTTTCCGGGTGGACGGGCGCGCCGGCACGAATCGATGGCCGCATGGGAACCGACACTGTCATCTCCTCCAACGATGGCGATTTTATACTCGGCGACACCACACTGACGGTTTCTCCGGGTGCCACATTTCTGCTGGAATCGATTGAGCGCGCCGACCTCACAGGTGGTGCGGGAGCAAATCTGTTCGACACCACCGCATTTACCGGCACTGCCATTCTGAATGGGAACGCGGGTGACGATGTGTTCCTTGGCGGTCCGGGCGATTCGTTCTACATTTTCGGCACAGACACACCGCAAGGCCAGGACACGATTGCGGATTCGAGCGGATCGGACACATTGGACTTCTCGACAACAACGACGCTGGGCGTGACGGTGAATCTGCCGAGTCTCGGCACGGGCGCTCCACAACCGGTCAACGCAAACCTCACCCTCACCCTGATCGGCGGCGCGGCGATCGAGAATGTCATCGGCGGCTCGCTCAACGATACCCTGACGGGCAACAGCCTGAACAACACGTTGTCAGGCGGCGCGGGCGACGACACTTATGTTTTCAACGACGCATGGGGCCAGGACACGATGGTCGAGCTCGCCGGGGAGGGAACCGATACGCTTGATTTTTCATCCGTAACGGGCTCTCTGACTGTTGCCGTCGCGGCAACCCTTTCCGTCATGGAGGGTGTAAACAGTGCAATCCATTCGGACACCAATGTGGAGCAGGTGATCGGTGGACTGGCGGATGATGCGTTTACCGTGACACCATCGGCGACAACAGCCTTCTTTGTGGATGGTGGAAATGGATACGACATCCTCAACCTCACCGCTGCCGGAGGACAGCCGATCACGGACGCTCATTTTGAGGAGGTTCACACTCCGTGAAGAGTCCCATGCGAACGGCACTGTGGGAATCAATGCTTGGACTATCGAATCACAACCGCGCAGGCCTTATGCAACTATCAACCTTGGACCGCATTTTTGACACGGGAACTTCAGGCGGTTGCGCGTTCAATGCGCCGGCCAGATTCCTCGCTCGGTTTGCCGTCTGCGCCGGTGTGTGCCTCGGATGGCTCGCGGTTCCTCTTTTTGGTCAAGCCGCGGGGCCTCGGGATTTTGGTGATGCGCCTCCACCCTATCCAACGCTTGCGAAGGAAAACGGTGCGTCGCACGGGGTGGTTCAAGGGTTTCAACTTGGCAAACGTATTGATGGCGAACCGGACGGACAGCCGGACCAAGACGCGCTGGGAGACGACGCGGCCACCGCCGGTGGTCCCGGCGACGAAGACGGTGTCACCTTCGCCGGAGGCCTTGTGCCCGGGCAAACTGCCGCCCTGCTGGTTGTGGCCTCGGAGGAGGGAATGCTGGACGCATGGATCGATTTTGAAGCGAATGGCAGCTGGGCGGAACCCGGTGATCAGATATTCCGGAGCCAGCCGTTGAAGCCGGGGAGCAACAGTCTAAACGTTGCGATTCCCCCGGGCGCGCATTCGGGGATGACGTTTGCGCGGTTTCGATTCAGCCGAAAGGGCGATTTGCCATTCACCGGATCAAACCCGGACGGTGAAGTGGAGGATTACGCTGTAAAAATCGAAAAAGCACCGGATGCGGCGGACCTGATGATTGCAAAACGCGCCTCGCCGAACCCCGCGATTGTCGGTGCCAACCTCACCTACACGCTTGTCGTCCAGAACAGGGGCCCCGTGCCCGCGAGCAATGTCATGGTCGTCGACACCTTGCCGCCGAACGTCACGTTCGTTTCGGCGAATTCGACCCAGGGAGGTTGCGTCCAAGTCGACGGGGTGGTCACCTGCGAGCTTGGCGGCATGGCGGTTGGTGCGACGGCGGACATCGCCATCATCGTGATTCCGAACAGCGCGATCCCTTTGACCAACACGGCCTGCGTGTCCGCTGCCGGTCGGCTTGCGGATGGTTCCGTCGCAGGTGTTGATTCCGATCCGAACCCCGACAACAACTGCGCCATGGTTGTCACGGAAGTCGCGCCCGGTCAGGGAACGCCGCCGTGCGATCGCACGAGCATGGGAACGGATTTCTGGCTTGTTTTCCCGGGCAATTACGCGCCCGATCCAACGAACCCGCCGCAGGTGACATTGTGTATTGTGGGGCCGGAGGGAACGACGGGACGTGTTGAAGTGCCTGGTCTGCCCGTTCCGTTCTCCGCGAATTTTGCGATTCCGGTTCCGACATCGGGCACGACAGCGAGTGTTACGGTCACGCTGCCTGCCACAACCGACCTGCGTGACGTGAACGATCAGGTGGTGCCCAGGGGCGTGCATCTCAGGGCGTCGGCGGAAGTCGCCGTGTTTGGCATGAACTATGTGGAGTTCGCGGCCGAATCGTTTCTCGCGCTCCCGAAGTCCGCGTGGGGCAATGAATACATTGTACTCGGATATCAAAACGTCCAGCAGGACGCCCCGGAAATCAACGGCACCCAGTTCGCCGTGGTGGCCGGCGAAAACGACACGCTCGTGACCATCACGCCTTCGGTTGCGACCGGTTCGCATGCGGCTGGATTGCCATTCAGCATCTCGCTGCAGCAGGGCGACGCTTACCAGTTGAGGAATACAAACGCCTCGCCCGCCGATCTCTCCGGCACGATCATCACCGCCTCAAAACCGGTGGCGGTGTTTGGCGGCCATGGTTGCGCGAACATTCCGTCATCCACGACGTTCTTTTGCAATCCCCTGGTGGAGCAGCTTCTGCCGGTCAAGGCTTGGGGCGTTCAATTTGCGGCGCTTCCGCTCGCGTCACGACCCAATCACATCGTGCGCGTGCTCGCCGCGCGGGATGGCACGCTCGTGCAGATCAACGGCATTCCCGCCGCGGTCACGCTCAACCGCGGACAATGGTTTGAGTGGTTGCTGGCCGGTCCGGCATGGATCACCGCCGACAAACCGGTGTCCGCGGCCCAGTATTCGCCCAGCTCGGACTTCGACAACAATCCCGACGCCGATCCGTTTATGGTCACGCTTCCGCCCGTGGCTCTCTTCGGGACCGACCACACGTTCTACGTGCCGATGACCGGATTCACGAGCAACTATGTCAACGTTGTCCTCAGCGGCACGAGCGCGGCGAATCTTCAACTCGATGGTTCTCCGGTCGTCGGCTCGGCGAACCTTCTGTCCACCCACGCAATGGGCGGAGGCCTGGTCGGTTACCAGGTGAAAGCAGAACCGGGCGCTCATCGGATGACGGCGTCGTCCCCGTTCGCCGCCATTGTTTACGGTTACGACGAATGGAATGCCTACGCGCATCCGGCGGGCATCGGGCCGGGGTGTGCGAAGGAACCCCCGAAAGAATGCCTGGTGGTCCATTGTCCGGGCGACATCGTTGTGCGGAACAGCACTGCTCCCAGGGGTACCATTGGCCAGACTGTGGATTTTGACGTGTCCGCGACCAATACCTGTGGCGGCGAGGTGATCGTCTCCTGCAAGCCCCCGTCGGGAAGTCTCTTTCCGTTCGGCACCACGGTCGTGAACTGCGAGGCCTGGGACCCGGCGGACCCGGCCGGCACCCGTGTGGCCTGCTCCTTCACCGTCACCGTGAGGGCTGTCATTGCTGTCACCACATCATCGGGCTCGGGTGCGATCACCCTTTCCTGGCCGCTCGGTGCCACTCTGCAGGAAACCGCCGATCTGATCGAACCCTTCAAGAATACGGCCGATGGAACGAGTCCCTACGTTGTGCAGCCGGCGCTGCCGGGAGCCGCCAGGCAGAGGTTTTTCCGCATTCTCACAAGCGAAGCACCGTGAAAGCAGAGGTTGAGAATGGGGGGCAGGCTCGATGCGTCGATCCCGGCGATCCGTGGCGAAGGAGGTGTGCCATGGCCTGTGCTGGATGCGGGCGGAATCAACCTGGGTGCTGTTTTCCGGGGGAGGTTGTCCGGGGGCGGGAGAGGACCCAGCCCAGAAAGGGCAGGAGGATCGTGAGCAGCCCGATCAGGCTTTCCCTGGGTCGCTGGATGATCGAAAGGACCGTGGTGGTGCTCACACCGGCAAGGAACAAGTAAGGAACCCAGGGCCAGCCAGGCACGGGCAGGTGCGTTTGTTCGCGGCGTTTGAGAAGGATCAAACCCGCCACCGTCGCGGCGGTGCTGATGCCCAGGGTGAAACTGATGTAGGTGAGCAGCTTGTCGTAGGTCAGGGTCCAGAGCAGGAGCCAGGCGATGGTTGCCTGGAACAGGATCGCGGATCGGGGTGGGGCTCCGGTGGAACGAAGGAACCCCGGAAGCCATCCGTCGTCCGCCATGCGGGCGCAGATCCTGGGGCCGGCCATGAGCAGGGAGGAAGCCGAGGTTGCCAGGGCGAGGGTGATCAGAAAGGAGGTTGCTTCGGACCAGGCGGAACCGCCCAGCGCACGGGAAGCGATTCGCGCGATGTCGAGTTTGCCTGCCAATTGGTCGATCGGGGCGCTGAAAACAAAGGCGGCGTTCAAGCCCAGGTAGAGGAGCGTCACGAGTCCGGTTCCCAGGATCAACGATCGCGGCAGGTTCCCTGCCGGATTTCGGATTTCTCCACCGATGTAGATCGCCGCATTCCATCCCGCGTAACTGAACGAGACCCACATCAGCGAGACCCCGAATACGGAAACCGGCACGGGGGTGTGCGGCACGTTTTCGAGCGTCGGGAGCCGGGTGAACGCCAGGGTGATGAACAGCGCGATCAGGGCGAGCTTTACCAGCACGACCGTGTTCTGGAACCAGGCACCCCAGCGCACGTGTGTCGAATGAACCGTCGCGAAGAGTAGGATGAGCAGCGTCCCGGTGATCTGCCGGGACACGGAGGGGAACCAGGTCTGCAGGTACTCGCCGAATCCGTATGCCGCCATCGCCAGGGGCGCGCTGAAGCCGGCGAGCAGGGAGATCCATCCCGCCATGTATCCCGCCGCCGGGTGCACGGTTTTGGATAGAAACAGGTATTCGCCTCCGGACTCGGGAATATGCCGTGCGAGGGATCCGTAGCTCAAGGCACCCAGCATCGCGATGATGCCACCCAGCACCCACACCAGGAGGACCGCATGGGGGGAACCGAGATCCGCGAGCAGGAATCCGCTCGTGGTGAACACACCCACTCCGATCATGTTCGCCACCACCAGCGCGGTGGCGCTCAGCAGGCCGAGCTCGCGCCGATTGGGTTCGGTGCTCACGGCACGTTACTTCGCGCGTTTGCGGAAACGGATCACGTAGTTGTCCTTGAGTAACGAATCTTCCCTGATCTTTTCGAAGCCCGCCTTTTCGATCTCCGCCGTGAAAACCTCTTGTCCGGCGCGCACATGGCTGAGTGTCCACTCGGAGGTTTGGCCGGGAATGCGTTTGAACTCGACCATCATGAACTCTCCTCCGGGGCGGAGGGCGCGGTGGATCGATGCAAGCGAACTCTGGGGGTATTCGAAGTGGTGGTACACATCGCACAGGAACGCCAGGTCGATGGAGTTCTCCGGTAGTTCGATCGAACGTTCGGTGCACAACTGGGTTTTGAGGTTCGTGATGCCCGCTTCTTGCGCCCGCTTTTCGATGAGGGCAAGAAACTCCTTCACGATGTCCACGGCGTGAACGGTTCCGTTGGCACCGACCTCCTCGGCGAACATCAGCGTGAACAGGCCGGTGCCCGAGCCGATGTCGGCGACCACCATGCCCGGCCGGATCGCCGCCGCTTTCACAATCTCCTGCCGGTGATCGTAGATTTCGCGTCCCTCCTTTTCAAATCGTTCCACCCACTGGGTCACGTTGGTCTGGGGCTTGAGATAGGAGTCGTTGATCCCCGGGTTCACACTGTTCTCTTGTTGAGCCCAAAGCGGCAGGGCAAAACTGGCGATTACCGCAAATCGGGCGGCGTTGCGAAGGAGGCATTGAAATTGGATCATGATGCCCCGGAATCTAAGGCTGCTGGCAGGTGTTGTCGAGTGGGGACTCGCTGGTTGCCATCGCGCGAACTGCGCCTCGGGCGATCTTCTTCGCAGACATCTTCTTCGAACATTGTTGATCCGCAGCACGAGATCTGGCAAGAGTTGGGAATGCGTTTTTTCACACTGATCCGTCGCGGACGTTCCTGAAAGCATGACTCAAAAAAACATTCGGTCGGTTGCGCGGCTTTATCTTCGAATGATCCTGCTGTGGATCGTCGCGATGATGCTGTTTATGTTCATCCGGAACTACGGGGTGGACAAGGCCGGGCTCGAGAAGGTGATCCGGGAGCTGGGGTCGCGTGAACTGCTCCTGATGTGCACGGCGATCGGCACCATGGCGGGCACGGTGTTTGCCACTGTGGAACTGATTTTTGAGCGTCCGTATTTTCAGAAACATTCCTACAGCTGGATTCTGGCGGGCAAACTTCTGTTTTTCTTTTTCACGGTCAAGATCATGATGGCCTTTGGAATTACTCTGGCCACCACCTTGAACGGAGCTTCGGGGGATACCCAGGACGCCATGAGGATGCTTCAGAGCAAGACGTACTGGGTTTTGTTTGTCTATTTCGTGCTTGCGGCCGCCCTGTTTTCCTTCGTTGGCATGGTCAGCCAGAAATTCGGTCCGGGTGTGCTCTGGAACATGTTCATCGGGAAATACCGAAATCCGCGGGAGGAGCTGCGCGTGTTTATGTTCCTGGATCTGAAGGCTTCGACAACCATCGCGGAAAAACTGGGGCACATCAAGTTCAGTCAATTGATCCAGAATTGTTTTGCGGATCTCACTCCGGTGATCACCAGACACAAGGTGCAGATTTATCAGTATGTCGGTGACGAGGCGGTCCTGAGCTGGTCCCTCGAAAACGGCTTTGAGGATAATCATTGCATTCATTCTTACTTCGATTTCATGGACGTCTTGGAGGCGCGGGCGGAGGATTACCTCCGGAAATACGGCGTGCAGCCGGTGTTCAAGGCCGGGGTGCATCTTGGGAAGGTGATCGTGGCGGAGGTTGGATTGATCAAGCGTGAAATTGCGTACCACGGGGATGTGCTCAATACAACCGCCCGGATACAGAGCCGATGCAACGAGCTGAAACAGCAATTGCTGGTTTCGGACGATTTGTTGCATTGCCTGCGCCCGGATGACCGAATCCAGAGCCATCCTCTGGGAGAGGAACTGCTGAAGGGCAAGGAGCAGAAGGTCACCATTTACGGCGTCACACGGGAACGGGCGTGAGCCTGCGAGTCCCACTGCCTTCGTGTAAGGGGCGGAGATGTCCTCGTTGAGGATTTCGAGGTTCCTCATGGCTTGCAGTTGAACGGATTGGGATCCTGATGGGGAGTGTGTGGATTTGCGTTTTTGGGCACGACCAAAGCGGCGTCGACGCTGCGCTCTGCCGCGCGCACTCCAAAACACCGTCGTCCTTCCGACGCCATGACTTGGAATGCATCCCCATTGCAGACACGAATCCCCTGGTTCACCCAAACCCGTCGCCCTGTGGAGGGTGGAGTCGGTCGCGCTGCGACCGACAGTGCCTCGCACCGCGAGGCACGCGACCTGATGAGTTACACCACCCAACGGGTTTACTCCACTCGTGGGGATGCTCCGGTCTTTGCCAGGTTCGCGACAGCGTCGTGGACTGCGGCAGTCCCCTGCCGCTTTTGGATCTGCCGACGCGCTGGACTGCGCCGACGCCGCTTTGGGGATACCTAAACAACACCGTCCTTCCCGTATGTTCCGGTGAAAAATGAGGCGATCCCGATTTGGTATCCACTGCTCCAGCCGCGAGGCAGACATCCGTACCAAACGCCCGCCCGGTTTCCGAATCCCTTAAACTACTGGTGGTAGGGCGAAGCGTCTCGCTGAGCCGGGGTTGATCGGGAGGGTGGGCTGCAGTGGAAGCTCACCGGGACGGTTCGCGCTACCTCCCCCCAAAACGACGGTGGGGCGAAGCCCTCTGCCTTCGTTCAAGGGGCCGGAGATGTCCTGGTTGAGGATTTCGAGGTTCCTCATGGCTTGGAGTTGAACGGATTGGGACCCTGATGGGAGTGAGTGGGTTTGCGTTTTTGGGCACGACCAAAGCGGCGTCGACGCTGCGCTCTGCCGCGCGCACTCCAAAACACCGTTGTTCTTCCGGCGCCATGCCTTGGAATGCATCCCCATTCCAGCCACGAATCCCATCGTTCGCCCAAACCCGCCGCCCTGTGGAGGGTGGAGTCTGTCGCGCTGCGACCGACAGTGCCTCGCACCGCGAGGCATACCACCTGATGAGTTACACCACCCAACGGGTTTACTCCACTCGTGGGGATGCTCCGGTCTTTGACAGGTTCGCGACAGCGTCGTGGACTGCGGCAGTCCTCTGCCGCTTTTGGATCTGCCGACGCGCTGGACTGCGGCAGTGGACTGCGCCGACGCCGCTTTGGGGATACCTAAACAACACGGTCCTTCCCGTACGTTCCGGTGAAAAATGAGGCGATCCCGATTTGGTATCCACTGCTCCAGCCGCGAGGCAGACATCCGTACCAAACGCCCGCCCGGTTTCCGAATCCCTTAAACTACTGGTGGTAGGGCGAAGCGCACTGCCATTCGTTTAAGCTATTCGGAGGGTAGGGCGAATCCGTCCCGGTGAGCCGACAAGCGGTTGAGCGGCTCAGCGAGGACGCTTCGCCCTACCATTTCAGTTCTTAAACTAATGGCAGTGCTGCGAGCTCTGTGCGGGTGCCGGGCGATTCAGTCGGATTCGGCGACACCGGTCATTGGAACGAACAGAACGGGGAGCACGGCGTTGCTCTGAATCTTGCCGGCCCGTTTCTCGAGGACGTACAGAAGCTGGTTGCCCCCGGGTCCCACCGGGATGATCATGCGCCCTCCCTCTTTGAGTTGGGCAACCAGCGGTTCGGGGACCTGTTCCGGGGCGCACGTCACGATGATCGAGTCGAAGGGTGCCGCTTCGGGCCATCCCTCGTAGCCGTCCCCGATCCGGACATGGACATTGTCGTAGCCGAGGTTCCTCAGGGTTTCGGCCGCGTGTTTGCCGAGGGGTTCGATGATTTCGATGGAGTAGACTTCGCTGACGAGGCCCGCGAGCACGGCGGCCTGATAGCCTGAGCCGGTGCCGATTTCAAGCACCCGATCGGTGTTTCGGGGAGCGAGTTGTTCGGTCATGAAGGCCACCATGAATGGCTGGGAGATGGTCTGTCCGTAGCCGATCGGCAGGGGATGATCGCCGTAGGCCTCCGTCCGGAGGAGTCTGGGGACAAATTTGTGGCGCGGCACGCTCGCCATCGCCGCCAGGACCCGCTTGTCGGAGATGTTTCGATCCGGACCTGTGAGTTGCACCTTCACCATTCTCTCCCGGAGAGCTGTCTGGTGTTCTTCGGATGCGGGTTCCGGAGCGGACCCGCATCCTGTGCTCGCCAACCATGCCAGGATGACAGAAGCGACCAACCAGCTCATCCGCCCAATGTACGACAGGGAGCACGAATCCGCCACTCGCGCCGTTGTCCGAGGAGGCTATTTCGCGACGGCGACGTCGAATGTCTCGGCGGTGGGGTGCAGCTTGTCTTCCTCTTCCACGACGGGTGCGGGAGCCCGGGTTTCGATCAGGGCTCTCCGTTCTTCGCCCGGGGCCTCGTCGGCTTTGTGGAACTTCACGCTCACGATGCGGCTCACGCCCTGTTCCTGCATCGTCACGCCGTACAGCACTCCGGCGATGCCGATGGTGCGTTTGTTGTGGGTGATGATCACAAACTGAGAGTGATCCAGGAATCGCTGAAGAATGCCGACAAACCGGTTGATGTTGGATTCGTCCAGAGGTGCATCCAACTCGTCCAGCACGCAGAACGGGCTGGGTTTGACCTGGTAGATCGAGAAGAGCAGGGCCACCGCCGTCATGGTTTGTTCGCCACCGGAGAGCAGCGTGATGTTCTGCGTTTGTTTGCCAGGGGGGCGGGCGAAGATCTCGATGCCGCTCTCGAGCACATTGCCTTCGTCCGTGAGGCGCAGATCGGCTTTTCCACCGCCGAACACCTCCACAAACAGCAGTCGGAAGTTGTCCCGGATCTGATTGAAGGTCTCGAAGAACATCTGTTTGGTCTGGGAATTGATCCGGTTGATGACCTCCAGCAGCTGTTCCTTGGCTTTGACCAGATCGTCGCATTGAGCGGTGAGGAACTGGTACCGTTGCTCCGTTTCTTCGTATTCCTCGATGGCCACCAGGTTCACCGGGCCGATCTCGTCGATTCGTTTTTGCAGTGCGCTTACCTGGGCAGCCACCGCCGCCCAGTCGGTCGCGGCACCGCTCAGCGCCATTTCATCCGGGGTGAGGGTCTGCACCTTCGGGGTGCCTTCCTCAGCCAGTGTGATGGTGATGCATTCACTCCGGATATCCTCCAGGGAAACCTGGTATTTTTCCTGAATCCGCAGGATCAGGTTCTCCACGTTCATTTTCCTCTGGGCGACCGCCAGTTCGCCGTCGCTCCGGAGTTGCTGGAGTTCGGTGAGCCGTTTGCGGTGATTGCGCAGGGTTTCTTCCCGGGTCGAAATCTCGAATTCCTGGGTCTCCTTTTCGTTCTGGAGATCCGCGATGCGGGCATTCACCTGTCCGCGCTCATGCTGCAGTCCCTCGATTTTACCGAGTGATTCCTGGATCGAGGCTTCGAACTGCGCACGTCGGTCGATGAACGATGCCGCCTCCGATCGCCGTCGTTCGAGGTTCTGGACAACATCCCTGAGCCGGTGTTCGAGCGAGCGGCACTGCTGGGTGAGGGCGGAGTGCATCTGTTCCTCGGCCGCGCTGGCGATCTTTGTCTCGGCCAGCGCCGTGTTGGCTGCTTCGCGCTGCTGCCGCAGTTCCTCGAGGGTCGCGGTCAGTGCGGTCAGGGTTTCCTGAGCCTCTTTCTCGGATTTTTCGAGCTCCAGAATGTTGGCGGCAAGACTTTCCCGTTTGCCGGCACCCTCCTCCTCCTGGGCCGCCAGGCTCTTGATCTCGAATACGACGGTTTCGATTTTCTGGATCAGGGACCGAAGCGAATTCTGAAGAGCCTTGTATTCACCCTCATGGGTGGCGATGGCGACTTCCTGGGTCTGGAGTTGGGATTGGGCCTGCTGCAGGGATGCCTGGAGCGTGGTTTGTTCTCCCTGCAGAGCGCCTTTCCGGCGACTGGCCTCTTCGATCTGGACCTGCAGGTCGTTGAGGGTCTTCTTGAACGAGGAAATCTGGTTCTTCCGACCCAGGACCGAAGTGCTCGCGTTTCCGTTGCCCGAGCCGCCTGAAAAAATCCCGTTGCGATCGAGCATTTCGCCACTCAGCGTGACGTAGTCATACTTTCCGCTGTTCCGGTTCCAATGCTCGGTGGCATGCGTCAGGTCGCTCACGATCCGGGTCTGCGCGAGCAGCCGCCTCACGAGCGGGTTGATGGATGCTTCGGATTCCACCACCCGGATTGCTTCGATGTCGTGTCCGTTGAGATTCTCCAGATCTGGCGTGGTGCCGGTGGGTTCGTTCCCGCTGGGACCTTCGGATGGATGCGAATCGAGCATGGACAGGGCTGCAATGCTGGCCCGGCCCTTCTTCGAATCGATGAGATGAGTGACAATTTCCCGGGCGCCGTCGGCGTTTTCCGCCAGAACCAACTGGAGGCGATGTCCCAGAGCTGTTTCAATGGCTGTGATGAATCGATCGGGCACCCGGATCCGGTCGGTCAGGGATCCGAGGACCTTGTCGGATTCCTTCAATGCGGCGACGGTGCCCTTGCTGAAGCCTTCGTATCCTGCCTGGAGCTGCTCGAGCAGGTTGAGCTGTGACCGGTTTTCGGCCTGCTTCCGCAACAGTCCGTCCAGAGCCACGGTGGCTTCATGGGTCTCCTCCTGGAGTTCCCTGAGCCGTTTCTTTCGTTCCTCGATGGTTCCGCGGTTGGCCAGAACGGAGCGTTTCTCGGCTTCGACATCGGCGGCGAATTGTTCAATCTTGGTGGTCAGGCCGCCGCGTTCTTCTTCGAGCTGGATCTTCTCTGCGGAGAGCTTCTCAAGGCGGATCAGGTTGCCCTGGCGCTGGAGTTCGATGGCATTGCTTTCATTGCGCAGCCGGGTCAACTTCTGGCCGAGTCCGAATGCCTCGGACTGGCTGTTGCGCAGCGTTTGCTGGTGGGCGTTGAGGTCGCGCTCGGCTGTCTGGGAGGCTTCACGCCGGGTTTCCAGGATCTGACGGTGGTCTGCCAGCGCCGTTTTTGAGGCTTCACACCGTTCGATCGCTGTTGCCAGTTCTTCTTCGACGGACCGATGCCTCTCTTCTCCCTGCGAAATGTCGGTGAGTGCCTGGGCATTTTGTTGCTCCAACTCCCGGAGTCGTTCCCGATTGAACTGGATGGACCCTTCCTGACGTTCGATCTGGCTCTTCAACTCGTTGGCAGCCTGCTGCGCTTCGTGGATCTGCTGCTCCAGTTCGCTCAGAAGGCTGCGCAACTGCAAAATCTCGCTCTCGTGTTTCAGGACGGATTCCGAACAGGTTTCGGTTTCCTCCCGAAGCTCCTCGATGCTGGCCCTGCGTTTCCGGATTTCTTCAACCAACACATCATATTGATGACGAGCGAGTTGCGTGTCCAGGTGCTGCAGGTCGACGGCCAGCTGCTGGTACCGGCGGGCTTTGCCGGCCTGGCGTTGCAGGGAGCCGATCTGGCGTTTGACCTCGCGAATCAGATCCGAGACGCGCAGGAGGTTTTGTTCGGTCGATTCGAGTTTGCGCAGCGATTCGCGCTTTTGGGCCTTAAATTTGGTGATTCCCGCTGCCTCCTCAAAAACCAGGCGCCGGTCTTCCGGTTTGCTCGACAGGATTTGGGTGATGTTCCCCTGAGCCATGATGCTGTAGCTCGTGCGGCCTACACCGGTGCCCATGAACAGCTGCTGAATGTCCTTCAGGCGGCAGGGGGTCTTGTTGATGAAATATTCGCTGCCGCCGTCGCGAAACACCCGCCGGGTGACCGTGACTTCGTTGTAGGTGATCTCAACCCCGGCTGCTTTCAGCTGCTCGGAGTCGACATCGCCGATCGTCAGCGATACCTCGGCCATGCCCAGCGGTTTGCGGCTGTCCGTGCCGTTGAAAATCACGTCCGCCATCTCCCCGCCCCGAAGTGCTTTTGCCGATTGCTCACCCAGTACCCACCGGATTGCATCGGAGATGTTGGATTTGCCACATCCGTTCGGTCCGACGATAGCGGAGACGCCCGGGAGGAAATCGAGGGAAGTCTTGTCGGCGAACGACTTGAAGCCTAGAACTGTCAGATTCTTGAGATACATGACTGCGGTGAGAAAACGATACGGCACAATGGAAGTAAAGTAAAAACCACAAGGGATGGTGTGTGTTTGCGTTTTAGCATACTACTTATAGATATTGTTGCTTTTATTAGCTTTTGTTGCATTGCCCCGAAAACGGGTGGTGCAGCGCTGTTTATGAAACGGTTTTTCAGGCGGCTGAAACCAATTTTTGGGGCGGAAGCGCACGATTTTAATTGAGATGGCCAATATCATTCTAACCACGCTGAACGCCAAATTTATTCATTCGGCCTTCGGATTGCGCTACCTCTACGCCAACCTCGGACACCTTCAGCCGGAGGCCGCCATTCTGGAATTTGACATCAATCAGCGGCCCATCGACATCGTCGAGGCGATCCTGGCGCGAAAGCCCCAAATTGTCGGTTTGGGCGTCTACATTTGGAATGTGATCCCAACCACGGAGGTGGTTTCGCTCCTCCGCCGGGTGGCACCCCACCTGAAACTCGTGCTGGGGGGGCCGGAGGTCTCCTACGAATGGGAGCACCAGGAAATCGTGCAGCTGGCGGATTACGTGATCCCGGGGGAAGCGGATCTGGCATTTGGTGAGTTGTGCCGGAAACTGATGGACGGCGTGGTGCCGGAGCACAAGCTGGTGAAGGCAGCTCTTCCAGACATGGCGGGGCTCAAACTGCCGTATTCGTTCTATGACCAGCGGGATGTGGATCACCGCGTGATCTATGTCGAAGCTTCCCGCGGGTGTCCGTTTACCTGCGAGTTTTGCCTTTCGTCCCTCGATATTCCGGTCCGCCAGATTCCGCTCGAACCGCTCCTGAACCAGTTTGAGGATCTGTTGAGTCGCGGCGTGACCCAGTTCAAATTCGTCGATCGCACCTTCAACCTCAACATCGCCACCGGCAAACGGTTGCTCAGCTTTTTCCGTGAGCGCTATCGGGAAGGAATGTTCCTGCATTTTGAAATGATTCCGGACCGACTGCCCGAAGCCCTTCGGGAACTCATCAGCTGGTTTCCACCGGGGTCGCTTCAGTTCGAGATCGGTATTCAGACGCTCAGCAACGAGGTGGGGGAGCGGATTCGGCGGCGCCAGGATTTGGCCCGAACCGTGGAGAACTTTCGGTTCCTGAGGGAGAAGACCGGGGTTCATATCCACGCGGATCTGATTGTGGGGTTGCCTGGGGAGACGATGGAGAGTTTTGGGAGAGGATTCGATCAGTTGTTGTCCTGGGGGCCGCAAGAGATTCAGGTTGGAATTCTCAAACGGCTCCGTGGCACTCCCATCGCGCGGCACGACGAGCCGTGGAGCATGGTCTACAGCGACCGGTCGCCGTATGAAGTCCTGCAGACGGGCGCCCTCTCATTTGAGACCCTGCAGCGGCTCAGGCGTTTTGCCCGGTACTGGGATCTGGTGGCGAATAGCGGAAACTTTGTGGAATCAGTCACCCGAATCTGGCACGGAGGGGCATCGGCATTCGACGGTTTCCTCCGCTGGAGCGACTGGCTGTGGGGGCGAATCAGCCGCACTCATGGCATCGCGCTCACCAGGTTGTCCGAGTTGCTCTTCGATTTCCTGACCGAAGAATTGCGGCAGAATCCCAAAGAGGTCGCCGGGGTGCTCCGCGCGGATTACGAGCGAACCGGGCGTTTCGATCTGCCTCCCTTCCTGCGGGACCTGCTCCCGGGCGCACCACGCCTCCCCCGAAGTCGGGCGGGCAGCGAAATCCCCAAACGTCAGGCGCGGCATCGGCCCGATTCTGCATCCCCGTGATGTTGCCGCGCGAAAAAAACAACCGTTACCCGCGAGGGCGCGCGGCACTGCCATTCGTTTAAGAACTGAAATGGTAGGGCGAAGCGTCCTCGCTGAGCCGCACAACCGCTTGTCGGCTCACCGGGACGGATTCGCCGTGCGGGCGGGGGAAGATGGAGGGGAAGGTAGCGCGAACCGTCCCGGTGAGCGGTCAGGGATCTGGACTTCGGGCGACCCACGGCTCAGCGGGGACGCTTCGCCCTACCCTCCGAATAGCTTAAACGAATGGCAGTAGG